>VGWF01000001.1 GCA_016873715.1 Lentisphaerota bacterium
CCCCCTGGTAGAAGACCGGGATGACCGTGGCATCCAGGATCCGGGGCGCGTGGGTGGTCGCTTTCGTGTGCGTGCAGGCGGCCGGGGCGGGCGAGGTGATCAACGCGGGGGTCGGCGGGAACACGACGCGGGCGCTTCTGCGGCGGGTCGAGAAGGATGTCGTCGAGAAGGCGCCGTCGCTCGTCGTGATGATGGCCGGCACGAACGACGGACTCAACTCGGGCACGCTCGCGACGCCCGACGAGTTCCGCTGGAACCTCGAGGCGCTGTGCGGGTCGATCCGCGCGACCTCGGCGCTGCTGCTGGTCCTCCCGCCGCCGTTCCACGAGCCCGACCTGCTCTCTCGGCACAAGGCGGAGGCCTACGGCGACCTTCCGCCGGCCCGGCGGATGGCGGAGGTGCGGCGCATTACGCGCGAGGTCGCGAAGGCGCGGGGCATCCCCGTGGTCGATCTCGATCCGGTCTTCGCGGGCGAACGCGGTCCGGGCGAAGGGGCGTCGTCGTACATCCGGAACCAGGCCAATTCCGGCAAGCGCGACGGCGTGCACCTGACGCCCGACGGCTACCGCGCCGTCGCGGAGGCCGTCGCGGCGGCGATCCGCGCGCACAAGCTCCCCGCGACGCGCGTCGTGTGCTTCGGCGACAGCCTCACCCTCGGCGCCGGCGCGGGCCGGGGAGGAAGCTATCCGGAGAGGCTCGGGGAGATTGTCGAGACGAAGCCGTGAACAGCGAACATCGAACATCCAACATCGAACACCGAACATCGAACGGCGGACGATCAACATCCAACAACCAACAACCAACATCCAACAACCAACAGCCAACAACCAACAACCAACATCCAACAACCAACAGCCAACAACCAACCGCGAACACCGAACATCGAACAACGAACATCGAACATCGAATGGCGGACAGCCAATAGCCAACACCCAACAACCAACGGCGAACAACGGAGTTTGGAATTGAGGGCCGGCGGCCGGACGCCTCGAAGAACGAGGAGGACGTGGGTTCGACGAATGGCGTGGCGGTGAGCGATTGGGGACCGCTGTATGTCGAGACGGTGCCCGGCCGCTTCCCGGTCGAGCCGTGGGCGACGGGGTCCAACCTCGTGTTCCTCGTCGTGGCGCTCTATTGGGCGGCACGCATCCGGGGCCAGGCGCGGCGCCATGCGCTGCTCGCGTTCTCGATTCCCGTGCTGCTGGTCGGCTGGGCGGCGGGCACGGTCTACCACGCGACGCGCAGTCATCCCGCCTGGCTCCTGCTCGACTGGCTGCCGATCGTGATCCTGATGGCCGCGGCGGCGCTGTGGCTGTGGCGCGACCTGCTCGGCCGCACGTCGCTCGCGTTGGCCGTGTTCCTGGTGCCGCCGCTGATCGCGGCGTACGCGGCGGCGGAGGCGGGAGTGGGGGAGGCGGCCCGGATCACGGTCTCGTACGCGGCGATCGGTCTCGCGCTGGTCGTGCCGGCGGTGCTTCACGCGGCGCTGCGGCACCGCGCGCTGGCCGGGTGGCTGGTCGCCGCGCTGGCGGCCTTCGCGGTGGCGCTGGTCGCGCGGCAGGCCGACGCGACCGCGGGCGCCGCGGGCTGGCCGATGGGCTCGCACTTTCTGTGGCACGTCTTCGGCGGCCTGGCGACGTTCTGCGTGTTCGGCTACCTGCACGGGGTGCGGCGGTAGCCGCCGGCGCCGCTCGTCCACCCTTCCCCCGCGCCTTCAGGCCGTGCCGGGGATCGGGATGACGCCCTCCGCGGGGATCGTCACGGTGCCCTTCTCGAAGTCCTCGGGGGTCGGGCTGAGCTGGAGGTTGTAGAAGGGGCTCTCCTGGTTCTCGGCCAGGTCGACCCAGCGGACGATCTGCCCGGTGTAGGCGGAGAGACGCCCCATGATCGCGGTCAGCGTCGCCTCGGCGACGCCCCGCGTCTCGCTCAGCGGCCTGCCGTTGCGGAGGCTGGCGATCAGGTCGACGTGCTCCTGCACGTACGGGTTCACGCCGCCCTTCGGCTTCACGGCGGCCTTGCCGGCGGGGTTGAGCTTGCCGCCGGGCCACACGGAGCCGGTCGCGCCGACGAGATGCTCGCCGATGCGCTGGTAGCAGCCGTTGATCTGGCGGCACATGCTGTGGACCGTCACGTCGTCGCCGTAGTCATAGTCGACGCTGAAGAAATCGTAGCGGTTGCCGATCGGGCGGCGCGCCCGGCCGCCGAACCCGAGCGCGAACTGCGGCGGACGGCCGATGAACCAGTTCGCGACGTCGAGGTTGTGGACGTGCTGCTCGATGATGTGGTCGCCGCAGAGCTCGGTGAACTGGTACCAGTTGCGGACCATGAACTGCCCCGGGGTCTCGCCGTCGACCTTCTCGTACTCCAGCCGGGCGTTGCCGCCGCACCACCAGACGCGGCCGGACAGGATCCTCCCGATCGCGCCGTCCTCGACCGCCTTTCGGTTCTCCAGGTAGACCGGGTCGTGCCGCCGCTGCGTTCCGGCGACGACGGAGAGCTTCTTCTCCTTCGCCAGCTCGCCCGCCGCGATCAGCCGCCGGCATCCGACGGGGTCCGCCGCGGCGGCCTTCTCGACGAACACGTGCTTCCCGGCCCGGACGCAGGCCTCGAGGTGGATCGGGTGGAACGCGACGGAGGAGGTGATGATGACGATGTCCATCGGAACCGCCGCCAGCATCTTGCGGTAGCCGTCGAAGCCGATGAAGGTCGTCTCCGGAGTGACCGTCACGCGCCGCTCGCCGGGCTTGAGGTTCTTCTCCGCCCACGCGGCCAGCGTCGCGCCGAACTTCGCGGAGCGGTCGGACAGCGCGTCCGCCGCCGCGACGATCTCGACCGCCGGATCCGCCTCCAGGCAGTTGATGGCGGCCCCGCCGCCGCGGTTCCCGCAGCCGATCACCCCGACGCGGATGCGCTCGCTGCCCGCGGCGAGCATGCGGGGCGGCGCCGCGGCGGCGAGGGCCGGGATCGATGCGACGGCGGTGGCGGATCGCCGGAGGAAGTCGCGGCGGGTCGGGGCGGACGCGTTCGGGCTCATCGTTCTCTCCTTGCGCGGGCGGCCGTCGCGGTGCGCCGGGCCCCGCCGCGGTTCATCCCTATCACGTCGCGGCGCGTCCCGCCACAGGTTCGGCGGGCATGCGGGCGTGCCGCGTGACGTAGGCGTTGTTGCGGGCGGTGTCGGCGACGCAGTCGGCGAGGTCGGGATGCTGGGTCTCGTAGACGAACCAGCCGTCGTAGCCGGTCTCCTCGAACGCGGCGAAAGCGGCGGGCCAGTCGATCGGGCCGGGCTCCTCGATCAGCTTGTCCTCGTTCTTCACGTGCACCGCGCAGATCCGCCGGCCGAGCAGCTTCACGCCCGGCACCGTCTCGGCGCCGAAGCCGTAGAAGGCCATGTTGAAAGGGTCGTAGTAGACGCCCACCGACGGCCGGTCGGCGAGGTCCACGAGTTTCCGGTTGTCCGCGGGGCTCAGCGAGTTCTCCAGCCCGAGCATGACGCCCGCGTCCGCGGCGGCTGCGGCGACGGCCTGCAGGTTCGCCACCATCGGGCCGTAGGAGGCCTCGCGGGTCATGTCCGGTGCCGCGTCCTTGAAGAACGAGACCAGGATCACGCCGCAGCCGAGCATCTCCGCCGCGCGGATCGACAGGCGCAGGCTCTCGGGCGCCTTCGGGTCGGAAAGGGTGATGCCCTTGTCCCACACGCCGGAGAGCGACGGGACGCGGATGCCCCACCGGTCGCTCTCGCGCTTGTACGCGCGCACGACGTCCCCATCGCGCAGGTTCTTCGCGCCCGACGTCACCTGCAGCTCGACGCCCGAGATGCCGGGCATGCCCGCGGCGGCGCGGAGGACGCCGAGATCGCCGACCATCCTCATGCTCGCCGCGCGGATGCCCAGCTTGAGCGGGCATCGCGCCCGAGGCGCCGGCGGGGCGTCCGCCGCGCGGGCGGCCCCGGGCATCGCGCCCGCCGCCAGCCCCATCACGCAGGACTTGAGGAACCCCCGCCGCGCGACGTGGAATCCGTCAGGAGTGGTCATCGTCATCGCCTCCATGTCCTTCTCCGTCGCCTCCGTGCGATCCGTGGCGGGCCTTCCTCCGCCGCAGCAGGGCCAGGGCCGCGCCCGCCGCGATCAGCACGCCGCCGGCGGATGCCGCGAAGGGTACGCCCGGCCCGGCCGCCGAGGCGAGGCCGATCGGCGGGCCGACGAGGTGGGCGGGCACCGGCATCGCCGATGCCGTGCATCGATCGGGGAAGCGCCGCGGCGCCCGGGGCCTGCGGTTCGGGCTTGCGCGGGACGATGAAACGGCCTATCAAACGACGTAACATTAGTAAATCGAGGTGGGCCATGGCGGTCCGGACGAAGGCGGGCGGGGATGGTCGGTACGCGGTGCCTGCGGTGGACGGCATGCTGGACATCGTCGAGTTCCTCGCGGGGCAGCCGCGGCCGTGGGGGATCAACGAGCTGGCGCGGGAGCTGGGCATCACGACGAACATGGCCTTCCGCATCCTGCGGCGGCTGACGGAGCGGGGGTACGTCGAGGCGGCGGGCGAGGGGGGCTACCAGCTCGGCACCCGGTTCTTCTCGCTGGGGATGCGGCTCTACACGCGGTTCGAACTCCGGGCGCGAGCCCGGCCGCATCTCGAGCGGCTGGCGTCGTCGACCGGGGAGACGTGCCAGCTGCACGTCCTCAACGCCCGCGGCATGCTGGTGGTCGACGTGGTGAACCCGCGCGCCGACTTCTTCCTGCAGGTCGTGCCGGGCGCGCACCTCAACTGTCACGCCAATGCTTTCGGCAAGGCGGTGCTCGCGTTCCTGCCGTCCGCGGAGGCGCGGCGGTACCTGGCCGGGAAGCTCGAACGCATGACTGACCGGACGCTGATCTCCGCCGCGGCGGTGGTCCGCCAGTTCGACGCGATCCGCGCGACCGGCCTCGCCTACGACCGGGAGGAGTACGTGCGGGGCGTCCACTGCGTCGGCGCGCCGGTCTTCGACGCCTCCGGCGCGGTCGCTGCGGGCCTCGGGACCACGGGCCTGGCGATGGCCCGGGAGGGCGCGGGGGCGGAGACGTGCGAGCGGGCGGTGCTCGACTGCGCCGCCGCGGTCTCGAAGGACATCGGTTACGCTGGCGAGCGCTTCGAGGCGTGGAGGAAGCGGTCGTGAACTCCGCCATTCCCGCCTTCGCCGCGTGCGCAGCGGCCGTCCTTGCGGCAGCCGCGCCGCCGTCCCGTCCGCATCCGATCGTCGCGTGGCTGCCGCCGGAGTCGCTGCCGTCCGAGCCGGCGACGCGGGCGCTGACACCCGACGAAGCTGCGGCGGCCTTGGAGCGCGACTGGCTGTTCCAGTGCGACGGGCGTCCTTCGCGGGGCGCCGTGGAGGCGGAGATCCGGCGCGCACGGCGCATCGCCACGGCCCTGGCCGACGGCCCCGCGCGGTCCGTTGCATCGTCCGCCCTGGAACGGCTGGCGGCGATCGAGGCCTCCCTGAAGGATCCGGCCGTCCCGCGGTGCGTACCCCCGCGGCCCGACGGCATCGCCGGACGGTGGTCGTTCGAGGGCACGGACGACGAGGTGTCGGCGTTCAGGCCCCTGGGATCCTGGGTCTTCGTCGACGGCGTGTTCGCAAACGGAGTGGCGCTCGGCGGCGGCGCCTACGCCGACGCCGGGGCGCAGGCCCATGGCGTCTTCGCAGGGTCCTACTCGGTGACCGCGTGGATCCGGACCTCGTCGGACGAGGCCGATGTGATCGGGACCGGGGTGGGGCGGGACCACGTCCTGCTGATGGCCTTCCGCGGCGTGGTGCGGGGCCATCACTGGACGGCCGGCGGTGCGAACGTGATCGACGGAAAGACCCCGTTGGCCGACGGCGCATGGCACCACATCGCGCAGGTCGTCGACGGCACGACGATCCGGCTCTACGTCGACGGGAAGCCGGACGGCGAGCAGCCCTTCAAGGGCCGCGCCGCCGTGCCGCCCGCGCCGCTGCTGATCGGCGCGCGGTCCATGGATCCCGCGTCGCTCCGGTCGAGATTCCAGGGCGAGATGGACGAGATCCTGCTGCTCGGCCGGGCGCTGGGCGCCGACGAGATCGCCGGCCCCCACGCCGCCGGGCGCGCCGCGCTGGAGGCATCGGCCGGGGCCTCGCGCGAGCCCTACCTGGCGGTGCGGCGCATCAAGCGCGACCTCATGGTCCGCGACCCCGCGGTCGACTTCAGCCGCGTCGTCTTCATCGACCAGCCGTATCCGCAGGGCGCGGAATGGGCGCACGAGGCGCGGCACCGCAACGGCACGATGGCCGTGCCCGGCGGGCGGCTGCTGACGCTCGAAGGCCTGCACCCGGGCGGCACGGTGCGCAAGCTCGCGCCGGCGGACGGCCCCGCCGCGTTCTGGCGGCCGGACGTGTCGTTCGACGGCCGCCGCGTGCTCTTCTGCATGAAGCCGGCGGCGGAGAAGGCCTTCCACCTGTACGAAATCGGCGCGGACGGAAAGGGGGTCCGCCGGATCACGGACGGCGACTACGACGATCTCGACCCGATCTACCTTCCGGACGGGCGCCTCCTGTTCTCGACCTCGCGCGCGAACACCTACGTCCGCTGCATGCCCTACACGTACGCGTACGTGCTGGCGCGCTGCGACGCGGACGGCAGGAACCTCTACGTCGTCAGCCCCGGCAACGAGCCCGACTGGCTGCCGTCGCTGTTGAACGACGGACGCGTGATCTTCACGCGGTGGGAGTACACCGACAAGGCGCTGTGGCGGATCCAGAGCCTCTGGACGATGAACCCCGACGGATCCAGCCTCTCGGCCTTCTGGGGCAACCAGAGCGTCTGGCCCGACATGCTCGTCGAGCCGCGCGCGATCCCCGGGAGCCGCCGCGTGATGTTCAGCGGCTGCGGCCACCACGACTGGTTCGGCGGTCCGATCGGCATCGTCGACCCCGCCCAGGGCTTCAACTTCCCCGACGGGCTGACGAAGGTCACGGCCGACGTGCCGTGGGCCGAGTGCGGGCCTCCGCCGGTCGACCCGGTCGAGAGCGCCGCCTACGAACCCGCCGGCCGGTTCGGCGCGTACAAGACGCCGTATCCGCTCTCCGACCGTCTCTTCCTCGTCTCGGCGCGCACCGGCGGGCTGAACACGCCGCGGGACAAGCAGCCGGGGAGCTTCAAGCTCTACCTGATGGACGTCGACGGCAACCGCGAGCTGATCCACGAGGGCGCGTTCAACATCCTCCACGCGATGCCGCTGCGCCCGAGGCCGGCCCCGCCGGTGATCGCCGACCGCGTCGAATGGCCCGGGACCGGGCCGGACCGCAAGCCCGCCGCGCCGGGCGTGCTCTTCTCGGGGGATGTCATCCAGGGACCGACGCGGATTCCGCGCGGCGAGGCGAAGTGGCTGCGCGTGGTCGCGATGGACGCGAAGACCTACTCGTCGTGGATCCGCGAGGAGATGCCGCACCAGCACTCGGGTCCGGCGGTTTCGCTGCTGCAGGCCGACGGCGTGAAGCGGATCGTCAGCGAGGTTCCGGTGGAGGCCGACGGTTCGGTGAACTTCGAGGCGCCCCCGGGCGTGGCGCTGCATTTCCAGCTTCTCGACGGCGGGCGTCGCGCGATCCAGACGATGCGCTCCTTCGTCGGCGTCATGCCCGGCGAGCGGCGCGGCTGCGTCGGCTGCCACGAGATGCACAGCGTCGCCCAGGTGAACGCGCGCGGCGCGGCCCTGGAGCGCGCCCCGTCCGCGATGACGCCGCCGCCGTGGGGCGCGGACACGACGCTGGGCTACGAGCGGTCGATCCACCCGATCCTGGAGAGGCACTGCGGCGCCTGCCACCAGGGGGACGGCAAGGGGCGGAAGGCCTTCGACGTCACGCTGCGGCCGGGGCTCGGCATCTTCAAGGAGCCCTACGTCACGCTCGTCGGCGGGTCGCTGTACCACGGTCCGAAGTCGCTCGAACCGCCCGCGACGATCGCTGGATGCCTGCCGGTCGAAACGTGGCCCACCGCCGGCGCGCCGGAGGGCGTGCGGACGTTTCCGCCGATGACGTGGATGTCGCGCACGAGCCGCCTCGTGAACCACTACGCCTCCGGGGCGCATCACGCCGAGGTGCGGATGCCGGAGGCCGAGCGCCGCGTGCTGGCCGCCTGGGTCGACCTCACCGCGCCCTACCGGGGCGACGAGGAGATCCGCGCGCTGCCCGATCCCGACTTCCCCGGCATCGGGGACCTCCCCGTCCGCCCGCGCGTGCGCACCGCGCCGGTGATCGACCGCTTCAACCTGCCCCAGGACGGCGTGGCCAGGGCGATGTCCGCATCCGCCGGAAAGGCGACGCCATGAGAATCGCCTCTTCCGGCCGACACGGAGGTCGGCCCTCCGGCCCGTCGGCATGCCGTTCGGTTTCGCGACTGGAGGGCCGGGCTCTGTCCCGGCCGTTCCGGTCCGGGGCGCTCGCCGCGTTTCTCAGCCTCGTCGCCGCGGTCGCACCCGCGGCGGAATCGGAAGCCACCGGTGTCGCGTCGCCGCTGCCCCCGCTGGCGGTTCACGTGAAGCGCGACACCCTCGCTGCGACCCTGCTCGCGAGCCGCGCCGCGCTGGCCGCATGGCGCGCGGAGCAGGCCGCCGTGCGGCCGGGGCTGGTGTGGGGCCCGTGGTCCGTCAGCGCGGCGGGCAAGCCCGACGCGCCCGCCCCCGCGGTCGATCCCGCGGCGAAGGACGCGGAGGGCGCGCCCCTCTGGCAGCCGCGGGCCGGATGGAAGGACGGCCAGTTCCTCCCGCTGGTTCCTGCCGGGCAGCCGAACGCGCCCGCGACCGTGTGGCTGACGCGAACCGTCGTCGCCTCGCGACCCGCGACGGTGACCGTCGGCCTCGGCGGTGGCGACCGGATCGAGGTGCGGATCAACGGCACAGTCGCGCACACGCTCGACACCCGCGCCTGCTACGAGCGCTATGGCTGCAGTCTCGCGACGGACACGATCCACGCCGACCAGGTCATGGTGGGTTTGGCGCTCCCCGCGGGCACGAACCGGCTGACCCTCGGTGTGTCGCAGTCCGACATCGGGCGCCAGGCCCCGTTCCGTCTGTGGTTCTCCTCCGCGCCGAATCCCGTGCCGCACCTCTGGCAGCGCATCCGCCGCGACTTCCCGCCGTCGGGCCATGCGTTGCTGGAGGCCGTGCCGTACCCGTGGTTCGAAGCCGGGGGCTGGTTCGACGCGGACGATTCGCGGCTCGAACGCGCGTTCGTCGCCGATGTCGCGGCCTCCAACGCGCCGCTCGCCGCGCTGCTCGGCCCGCCTCTCGCCGCCCTCGAGTCGGCGAAGGCCCCGGCCGGCGACCCCCGGTGGCTCGACCTTTGCGTCACCGCCGCGGAGCAGGCGCGGGCGGCGGACCGGCTCGGCCGGCTGGCGGCGGCGGTGGCGGAACTCGCGCGTTCGCACCCGGCGTATCCGGCGGATCGTCTGCTTGGCGAGATCGACGGGCTGCGCTCGGCGGTTCTTCGCGGCGAGCCGTCGCGCCCCGCGGTGGACGCCCTCGCGCGCCGCGCCCTGGTGGACGAGAGCCCGCTGCTGAAGGGGCGGAAGCTCCTCTTCTCCCGCCGGTACACGTACGACTCGCGGCATTACTACGACGACTACTACGCGGGCCTTCGCGAATGGGGCGGGAACCTCTGCGAACTCGACCCCGCCACGGGCAAGGTCCGCGAGATCGTGCCGAAGCTCGCGGGCGGTATCTTCGACCGCTACGACCTCTCGCGGGACGGCCGGCGCGTCGTCTTCGGGTATCGCGCGCCGCGGCCCGAGGGCTTCCGCATCTGGGAATGCCGCCTCGACGGCTCCGGCCTGCGGCAGCTCACGGCTCCGCCCGCCGACGAGCCGGAGCGCATCGCGCGGCACGCGGGCTACACGCGCGAGGCGATGGAGAAGGACCCGCGGCTCTACGGTCACTGGACCGACGACCTGCACCCGTGCTACCTGCCCGACGGCCGGATCGTCTTCGTCTCGAGCCGCTCCGAGCGCAGCGTCCTGTGCGGCGGGCACCCGCTGACCTGCACGACGCTCCACCGGATGGATGCCGACGGCCGCGACCTGCACGAGCTTTCGCAGGGCGCGCTGACCGAGTCGACGCCGACGCTGCTCGACGACGGCCGCATCCTCTACACGCGCTGGGAGTACGTCTACAAGGGCATTGCCGCCGTCCAGTCGCTCTGGGCGATGCGTCCCGACGGCACGGCCTCGGAGGAGATCTACGGCCACAACATCGACAACCCCGGCGTCTTCTTCGCCGGCCGCCAGATCCCCGGCGCGCCGGACCGCGTCGTCGCCGTCGGCTGCGGCCACGAGCCGCTCGCCGTGGGTTCGATCCGCGTGATCGACCGCGCGAAGGACCGCCGCACGAAGGACGCGATGACGAGCCTCACGCCCGAGGTCGAGACGCGAAACCTCCGCGGGTTCTTCC
The DNA here is from genome assembly GCA_016873715.1 of Lentisphaerota bacterium. Lineage (GTDB taxonomy): Bacteria > Verrucomicrobiota > Kiritimatiellia > PWTM01 > PWTM01 > VGWF01. Next base: position 10,439 of record VGWF01000001.1, read on the forward strand.
AGTACCGCAACGGCCGGTGGAACGCGGAGGACGTGTACGGCCCGTTCTATACCGACCCGTACCCGCTCTCGGAGCACTTCTTCCTCGTCTCGCACAACCCGTCCTCGCGGTACAACGACCGCGACGCCTACGGCATCTGGCTGATCGACACGTTCGGCAACCGCGTGCCCGTGTATGACGACCCGGAGATGTCCTGCTTCCAGCCGACGATCCTCGCCCCGCGCGCCGCGCCGCCCGCGCTGCCGCCGATGATCGCGGACGAGGCCGCGACCCACGGCGAGGCGACCGTGCTGCTGGTGGACCTCCACCGCGGCTTCACCAACGTCGCGCCGGGCACCGTGAAATACCTGCGCGTGATGGAGCAGATCCCGCGCTCGTGGGCGGCCTCGCAGGTGCAGCCGGGCGACGGCATCCCCGGCCAGACGACCGCCGTCTCGCTCAACACCCACATCTGGATCGGCGTGCTGCTCGGCGTCGTCCCGGTCGAGGCGGACGGCTCGGCGTTCTTCCGCGTGCCGGCGCGGCGCAACCTCTACGTCACCGCGCTCGACGGCGACTTCCTGGAAGTCCAGAAGATGCGGACCTTCGTCAACTTCCAGCCCGGCGAGACGCGCTCGTGCGTCGGCTGCCACGACCCGCGCGACGGCACCCCCGTCACGACGCGGCCGCTGGCGATGAACCGCGCGCCCTCGGCCATCGCCCCGCAGCCCGGCGACGCCGGTCCGCGTCCGATCCACTATCCGTCCGACGTCCAGCCGGTGTTCGACCGCCACTGCGTCGCCTGCCACGGCGGCGACAAGCCGAAGGGCGGCCTCGATCTGACCGGGGAGATGACGACGCACTTCAACCGCTCCTACGAGACGCTCCTGAAGAAGGGCCTCGTGAACTTCATCCAGGAATGGACCGGGCCCGCGCCGGAGCAGGCCGGTCCGGGCCACGTGCCGAACGGAAGCATGCTCTTCTCCGAGGCCGTCGCGCCGTACACGTTCGGTTCGCACCGCAGCCGCCTGATCGAGGTCCTGCGCAAGGGCCACCACGACGTGAAGCTCCCGCGCGAGGAGTTCATCCGCATCGCGACGTGGGTCGATGCCAACGTTCCGTACTACGGCTCCTACTTCGGCCGGAAGAACATCGCCGCGAAGGGGCGCCCGGGGTTCCGCCCGGCCCCGACGCTGGAGTCCGCGCGCGGGATCGAGCCGCCGCCCTACGTGCCGCCGGCCCTGCCGGCGAAACTTCTCGCGTCGTGGGGGGCGGACGCGCTGCCCGCGGCGTTCGACGGCACGGCCGGGGTGGCCGGCGCCGCCCCCGGCGCGCACGAGGCGGTCTCGGTCGCGCTGTGGGTCCGGCCGGAGAGCCTCGGCAACCGGTGGAACCCGCTGCTCTTCACGGACGGTGGGGGCGCGTCGGCCTTCCATTTCAGCCTGCTCGAGGACGGCACGCCGAACGTCGCGGTCAACTACGGCGGCAAGATGTGGATGCACAGCCGCGCCGAAACGGCGGTCGCGCCGGGCGCGTGGCGGCACGTCGCCGTCGCGTGCGATCCCCGCGCCGGCGGTTCGATCCGCTTCTTCGTCGACGGCCGCCCCGCCGGCCGCAAGCCGCTGGACCTCGGCGTGCCGGTCGACCTCGCCGCCTTCCGCCTCGGCGCCTGGAACCAATGGGCGAAACAGCCCGCCAGCAACTTCCACGGCGTGATGGCCGGCGTGCGGCTGTACGCGGGCCTGCTGACCGACGACGAGGTCGCGGCGCTGGCCCGCACGGGACCGGATGCGGCGGTGCGACGGTAAGCCGGGCGGGTTCACCCGCGGGGCGTGTCATGCGGTCATGGAGTCGTGGGTTTGCCCGCGCGGCGAGGGAACCGGCGATCCGCACGACACGCTGTGCGGGCAACTGCAGGTGTGCCGACGCCAACGCAAGCCCGGCCCCTGCGATTCGCAACCCGCCTGCAACCTGGCTTTCCGCCGCGGCCCGTGGACCTCGCCACCGAGTCCCCCGGCACGAGGAGCTGCGAGCCATGCCCATTTCTGTGGCGCATCCGGCGCGCCTGTGGTGAAGTAGGCGGCACGATGAACCCGCGCGTTCTGTCCGCCACGCTCGCCGCCCGGTCGTCGGCGCTGCGCCGGTGGGGCGACCGCTTCGGCTTCGAGAGCCGAGATGTCCGCCATCCGCGCCTGTCGCGATAAAGGAGAGGCCGTGAAGAGAACCGTCAGCCTGGGTCTTGCCGCTGTCCTGCTCGCACCGCCGGCCGCCCTGTGCGAGGCGCCGACGACGACGGAATCCCCGGGCGGCTTTGCGGTCGCTTCGAAGCTGGAGGAGTTCCTCGGCGAACCGGTCCTCGTGCCGATGCAGGAGCTCTGGAAGGGGCGCGGGGGGTGGGGCGGAATCGTGGCGGCGCGGGACGGGACGCTGGTGGTGTTCCGGTCGCCCGGCGGTGGCGAGTGCCGGCGCAGCCGCGACGGCGGGAAGACCTGGGATGCCGACATCGTCATCGCGCCCGACGCGAAGGGCGGCCGCGCGCTGGTGGACGAGTCGAACGGCGACCTGCTCTATGCGAATCCGCCGTCCGGCTGGCTCTACCGCAGCCGCGATTCCGGCGCCACGTGGACGTGCGAGACGAACGCGATCCTTCCCGACGGCTTCGGACTCGTTCCGACCCTCGAGGGCGTCTCCGCGATGCAGGCCGGCATCACGCTGGCGTTCGGACCGCGCAAAGGCCGGCTGATCATGCCCGCGCGCATCACGGGGCCGAAGGGTTCGAACGCCGTCGGGTGGCGGCCGTACCACTACAGCACCGCGCTCTACAGCGACGACGGCGGGAAGGTCTGGCAGACCAGCAAGCCCTTCCCCGTGATGGGCACCGGCGAGGCGACGCTGGCGGAACTCTCCGACGGCAGCATCCTCTACAACTCCCGCGAGCACATGAGCCGCGGCAACCGCTTCTTCGCGACGAGCCACGACGGCGGCGACCTGTGGATCGACGCGCGTCGCAGCGCCGAGCTGCCCGACGGCGCGCGCGGCACGTCCTACGGCTGCATGGGCGGCATGGTCCGCCTGCCCGTCGCCGGGCGCGACATCCTGATCTACAGCAACCTCGACACCGACTCCGGCGAGATGCCGAGGCAGGTCGGGGCCTCGATCGTCAAGGGCCGGGAGAGGATCACCGTCTGGGCGAGCTTCGACGGCGGGCGCACGTGGCCGGTCAAGCGCCTGGTCTACGAAGGTCCCAGCGCCTACTCCAACCTCGGCGTCGGCCGCTCCGGCACGCCGTGCGCGGGCCGGATCTTCCTCGTCTTCGAGGGCAGCGCGGCGGGCTGCAGCGAGGCCGTCCACGTCGCCTCGTTCAACCTCGCCTGGCTGCTCGACGGCCGCGACATCGCCGGGTTCCTCGCGAAGCAACCCTGACGGACGGTTCCTCTGCCATGCCGTCGCCGCCCGTCCATCTCGCCGCCCTGCTTCTCGCGCCGCTGACCGTCGCGGCGGCGGGCGGCGGCTTCGAGGGCGGGATCGGCGTGGTGGACATCACGTCCACGGGGGCCGTCGTGCTGGCGGGCTCGCCGGTCCGGGTGGCGACGGCGGAGGTCGCGAGCCGTCTGCAGGTCCGCGCGCTGGTCCTCGCCGCGGGCGGGCGCAAGGTGGCGATCGTCGCGCTGGACACGCTGAAGTACCCCGTCGAGCACGTGGAGCGGGCGCGCCGGCGGATCGAGGAGACGACGGGCATCCCGGCCGGCCACGTCGTCCTCTGCGCGTCGCACACGCACCGCGGCCCGCTGTGGAGCCACTACGGGGACCAGCTGGTGACGCCCATCGCCGAGGCGGTGGCGATCGCGACGCGCGATCTCGCGCCCTGCAGCCTCGGAGCGGCGAAGGGCAGGGCCGAGGGCGTCAGCGAGTGCCGGCGGGTGGTCAGGGAGGGCCACGCCTGGAACCGGTGGCAACTGGCCCCCGGGGAAGCCGACACGTACCCGGCGGAGGGACCGGCCGATCCGGAATTCGACGTCCTCGCGGTGACCGGCGGCGACGGGAAGCTCAAGGCGATCGTGTACAACTTCGCCTGCCACGCCGCGAATACGCGGACTTCCGTGATCTCGGCGGACTACCCGGGCGACGTCGAGCGGCATGTCCGGAGCCGTCCGGGCTACGATGTCCCCGTGCTGTTCCTGGCCGGCGCGTGCGGCGACGTGAATCCGGTCTACAGCGCGGCGCAGGGGCTTCTCGGGGAGCGGCTCGGCGCGGCCGTCATCGACTGCCTTGGCCGGCTCGAACCCATCGCCGGGCCGTCGCTCTCGGTGGAAGGCCGGGAGCTGCGGATGCCGGGCCGGGAGCATCCGGAGTTCCGGGAGGCCGAGGTTGCCCGGAACTGGCCCGGGCAACTCGAGCACTACCGGAAGTCCTTCGACGACATGAAGCGGCGGGAGAAGCCGGCCTATCCGTTCGCCCTGACCGGCATCCGGATCGGCGACCGCTTGGCGATCGCGACCGTCCCCGGCGAGCTGTTCTGCGAGATCGGGATGGCCATCAAGACGCGGTCGCCGTTCCGGCACACGATGGTCGTCGAACTTGCCAACGGCGCCCACGGTTACATCCCCACGGCGAAGGCGTTCGAGGGCGGAAGCTACGAGACATGGTTCGGCGAGCATTCCTGCCTCACGACGCGGGCCGGGGAGATCGTCGAGATGGAGTCGGTGGACATCCTGAACAACCTGAAACGAGCGGAGATGACCCCATGACACGCACCCGGACCGTGGCCGGCATCCTGTCGGTCCAGCTGTTCGCCTCCCCGGCCGTCCGCGGTGCCGACGAGGCGGCGTGGGTGCGGTTGAGGGATCCGCTGGACACCAGCGTCGTGAAGGTCGGCGAGACGATCTTCACGGACCGGCCGTACGCGTTCGAGTCGTATCCCAAGGAGATGGATGGACTGGCCTTCGTGCGCGGCGGCATCGAGTCGACATTCACGGTCGCGGTTGCGCGCGACGGCATCCTGCGGGCGCTGACGGCCGCGCCGGAGACGAAGGCGGCCCACGGGCAGGCGGCGTCGCTGCGGAGGCTGGGCTTCGAGGAGGTCGCCGAGGCCGGCCGGCACCAGTTGTTCGGCGCGTCGCCGGCGGACCGCGTCGCGCTCTTCCGCAAGACGGTGAAGGCCGGCGAGAGCTACACGTTCCATCGCTGGACCGTCGTTGCGGCGGGGCGGATCGAGGAGTCGCCGTTCAAGAAGATGGTGGCGCAGTACGCGCGCGACGAGGCGACCGGCCGGCATGTGCGGGAGAACCTGCTGTTCCTGCAGCCGGACTACGTGGTCTTCGTGCCGAAGCAGAAGCGGGAGATCGTCGGCGACCGCTACAACGATCACTTCCAGGTCTTCGACAAGCCGGACGGCACCCTCTTCGCCGCGTGGACGCAGGCGACGCGGGAGGGGGACGTCGACCAGCACGTCTGCTTCTCGCGCAGCCGGGACAAGGGGCGGACATGGACCGAGCCGGTGATCCTTGCCGGGTCGGCGAGTTACGTGAATCCGCAGCCGATCGCGAGCTGGCAGCAGCCGATGGTGTCGAAGTCCGGCCGCATCTACATGCTCTGGAACCAGCGCGTGTCGAACGACCCGCTTCACCACGGGATCATGATCGGGAAGTACTCGGACGACGACGGCGACACGTGGTCGCAGCCGCGCGTCGTGACGCTGCCGCGCGTGAACCGCGACCCGCCCGGCAAGCCGCCGAGCTGGTGCATCTGGCAGCGGCCGCTGAGGCTGGGGAAGGACGGGAAGTACCTCGTCGGCCTCACGCGCCACGGCGTCGTCACGGGCGAGACCGCGACCGCCGCGGCGGCGGAGTCGGAGAAGGAGAACAAGGACGGCCGGCTGCAGTCCAAGCTCGCCGGCTCGACCGTCGAGTTCATCCAGTACGACAACATCGACGACGACCCGGCGATCGAGGACATCCGCGTCGTGCTGCTCGCCGCCAACGAGAAGGAGATGGCGGTGATCGATCCGAAGTGGGGCCTGTGCTGCCAGGAGGCGGGCATCGTCAACCTGCCCGACGGCCGCCTCTTCGCGCTGATGCGCACCAGCGCCGGCTCGCCCTACTGGAGCCAGAGCCGCGACAAGGGCCTGAACTGGGATCCGCCGAAGGCTCTGAAGGATGCGGACGGAAAGCCGTACCTCCACCCGTGCGCGCCGTGTCCGATCTACGACCGCAAGGGCCCCGAGGCCTGCAGCGGCGAGTACTTCGCCTTCGTGTCGAACGAGGAGCGCAGCGAGAAGAACTCCTACAGCCCGCGCGGACCGCTCTTCCTGATCGCCGGCAGGTTCGACTCGCAGGGCGAGCAACCGATCCGCTTCGCCGCGCCCAAGCCCTACCCGTCGCGCCCCTCGGGCAACGCCTTCTACACGAGCCTCACGGTGGTCGACGGCCTGACCGTCCTCTGGATCCCCGACTGGAAGCACTTCCTGATCGGCAAGATCATCGGCGACGAGTGGTTCGAATAGCCGCCGCCACGGAACGAAGGCGTCGAAGTCGAGGGGCGCCAAACCAGGAGGGAGCAGAAACTCCAGGATCCGCCGCCGGCCAGTCGTCGCCCTTCTCCGCTTCCGCCCCCGGCGCTCGGCGCCGGTGAACCGACCGTTCCGTGCTCGACACCCATGCGGCCCCGAACGACTATGCCGCCGTGAATCAGGACAAGCCCCAACGGACGGCCGCTCGGGCCGCGGCGGAACCTGACCGGCCTCTGCCCGGCTGCGCCGGGACGGCGGCGTGCAGCGTTCTCGTCCGGTTCGCTTTTCTCGCTGCCCTGTGGCTCGCGCCGCTCGCGGCCCCGCCCGCCGAAGGCGCGCCGCGCGACCCGAACATCGTTGTGATCCTTGCCGATGACCTCGGCTACGGCGACGTGGGGTGCTACAACGACCGGGCCCGGGTCCCCACGCCCAACCTCGATCGCCTGGCGCGCGAGGGAATGCGGTTCACCGATGCCCACAGTCCGGCGACCGTGTGCACGCCCTCGCGCTACAGCCTGCTGACCGGGCAGATGGCGTTCCGCGTTCCGCGCGGCGGCACGGTCTTCGAGGCCGTCGGCGGGCCGTCGCTGATCGCGCCCGGGCGGCTCACGCTGCCGGGCATGCTCCGGGCGCGCGGCTATGCCACGGCGTGCGTCGGCAAGTGGCACGTCGGTCTGACGTTCTTCGACAAGGAGGGCCGGCCGGTCCGCGGCGGCGGCGTGGAGGCGGTCCGGCGCGTGGACTTCTCGCGCCGCATCGAAGGCGGACCGGTGGACCACGGATTCGACACGTTCTTCGGCACGGCGTGCTGCCCCACGACGGACTGGCTCTACGCGCTCATCGAGGGCGACCGTGTGCCCGTGCCGCCCGCGGGCCCGCTCGACAGGACCCGGTTGCCCCGGCATCCCTACGCCGACGACTGCCGGGCCGGCCTGATCGCCACGAATTTCCCGATGGAGGAGATCGACCTTCTCTTCCTCGCGAAGAGCCGCGAGTTCATCGAGTCGCACGTCCGCCGCGCGCCGGACAAGCCGTTCTTCCTCTACCACGCCGCGCAGGCGGTGCACTTGCCGTCGTTCCCGGCGGAACCGTTCAAGGGCAAGACCACGGCCGGTCCGCACGGGGATTTCATCTTCGAACTCGACCACGTCGTGGGGGAACTGCTGGCCACGCTCGATCGAGCGGGGGTGGCCGGCAACACGCTGGTCCTCTTCTCCAGCGACAACGGGCCCGAGACCGCCGCGGTGGTCCACATGCGCGCCGACCACGGCCACGACGGCGCTCGGCCCTGGCGCGGCATGAAGCGCGACAACTGGGAGGGCGGCCATCGCGTCCCGTTCCTCGTCCGCTGGCCCGGCCGGGTGAAGGCCGGCGCGACCAGCGCGCAGCTCGCCAGCCTGACCGACGTGATGGCGACCGTCGCCGCGATCATCGGGGCCGACCTGCCGCGGGATGCGGGCGAGGACAGTTTCAACCTGCTGCCCGCACTGCTCGGCACGGACCGCGGCCCCATCCGTCCCTACCTGCTCCAGCAGGCCTTCGGCGGGGCGCAAACGCTCTCCATCCGCCGGGGAAACTGGAAGTACCTCGACCACGCCGGCTCCGGCGGCAACCGCTACGAAACCCATCCCGGACTCAAGAAGTTCATACTCCCCGACACCGCGCCCGGCGCGCCCGGCCAGCTCTACGATCTCGACGCCGACCCCGGCGAAACGAAGAACCTCTTCTTCGAGCAACCGCAGATCGCGAAGGAACTGAAGGCGCTGCTCGAGCAATCCAAGGCGTCCGGCCGCAGCCGCGAGGACCGGGCCAACCGCCAACCCTGATCCGGGAGCCGAATGATCCAACCCGCCGTTCATCCGCCTCCCAGGTCCACGGCCACGGTCTCCCGCCGGCACGTCCTTCTCGCCGCCGGAATCGCGGCCTTGGCCGTCCGCCCCGGGCCGGTTCGCGCCGCCGCGCCGGGACGGTTCTTCTCCGTCGGCCGGAAGAACGGCCGCTGGTGGTTCGTCACGCCGGAGGGCAAGCCGTTCTTCTCGATCGCGCTGAACCATATCGATCCCGCGCCGCTGCGCACGACGGCGAACGGGGACCTGTGGGAGCGCAAGTACGGCAACTCGATGGAGCGCTGGCTCAGGGAGGCCGTGGCGCCCGACCTGCTCGCGTGGGGCTTCAACAGCGTCGGCTGGACGCAGGAGGTCGTCACGCGCGGCCTGACGAACCACCGTCACTCGCGCGCCTTCACCTTCGAGGAATACCAGTGGCTCGGGCTGCCGTACTGCCATCAGCTTCCGTTCGCCGACTTCCATCAGTGGGAGGTGGAGACGCGCCACCCCGATTTCGGCAGCGCCGAGTTCGCCGACTGGTGCGACTACGTCGCGCGCGAGCACTGCGCGCGGATGGCGGGCGATCCGAAGCTCATCGGCTACTTCTACATCGATTGCCCGACGTGGATTCACACGCGGCCCCACAACGAGTGGAAGGGGCCGCTCTTCGATCCCGGGAAGCTGAAGACCGACGCGGGCCGCCGGGAACTCACCGCGCTCGCGACGCAATGGTACCGGGTCACGCACGACGCCATCCGCCGCTACGACAAGCACCACCTCATTCTCGGCGACCGCTACGAGGCCGGCCAGCCGATGGCCGAGGAGGTCGTGCGCGCCGCGCTGCCGTACGTCGACGTGCTGAGCTTCCAGCATTTCAAGCAGCCCGACGAGGTCGCCGCGAATCTCCGCCAATGGCACGACCTCACCGGCAAGCCCGTGCTGCTGGCCGATCAGTGCGTGTCCATCCGCGGGCCCGACGGCGTGCAGCGTCACGATGGCGCGGGCTACGCCGCCACCCTGGCCGCGCTGCGCGGTCTGCCCGGCTGCGTCGGCTACCACCTCTGCGGCGCGTATCTCCGCAACACCGCCCGCAACCGCGCCCTGCGCGCCGCCGACGAGACGCCCGACACCGCGGCGATCGACGCCATCACCGCCGCCAACCGCGACGCGGCGGCGTGGATGAAGACGCAGGAATAGGCCGTGACGTCCGCCTCTCATGGCCTCAGGGTGAATCGAATGAAATCCTTCCCTTGCGCCTGCCTGCTGCTCCTGTTCTGCGCCGCTTCCGCGCCCGGTGCGCCCCGGCCGAACATCATTCTCATCCTCGCGGACGACATGGGTTGGCGTGATCCGGCCTGTTTCGGCGGCACGGCGGTGCCCACGCCGCACATGGACGCGTTGGCGGCGTCGGGATTGAAGATGACGCGCTTTTACTCCTCGAGCGCCGTATGCTCGCCCACCCGGGCGGCGATTCTCACCGGGCGCTATCCACTGCGTTTCGACATCCGCAAACACCTGACGGACGACGAGACGCACTTGCCGCGCTGCGTGACCACGCTCCCCGGTCTTCTGAAGCAGAAGGGGTATCAGACCGCCCATGTCGGCAAGTGGCACCTCGGCGGCCTGCACCTCGCCCATGCCAGGAATCGCAACGCCAGCATTCCCGGGCCGCGTGAGCACGGTTTCGATCATTACCTCTGCCAGAACGAGGAGCCGCCCCTGCGTCCCCGTCTCGGCAGGGAACGCCGTCTCTACGCCGATGGCGGCACCTGCCTCCTGCGGGACGACGTGCCGGTGCCGGAGAGCGATCCCTACTTCAAGATGCACCTCACCGACATCATCGGCGCCGAGAGCGTACGGTTCGTCGAGAAGTCCCATGCGGACGGGAAGCCCTTCTTCCTCAATATCTGGCATCTCGTGCCGCACCTCCCGTACGAGCCCGGTAGCGAGCCGCATTGGAGCAACACCGCCGCGCCCGGCATCAGCGATGACCAGCACCGTTTCCGCTCCATGATGGCCCACATGGATGCGACCATCGGCGATCTCGTGAAGAAGCTCGACGAACTCGGCATCCGCCGCCAGACGCTCATCGTCCTCGCCAGCGACAACGGCGGCGTCTATGAGGGCGACATCGGTCCGCTCAAGGGCGGCAAGACCGATCTGCATGAGGGCGGCATCCGGGTCTCCGCCATCGCGTCATGGCCCGGCCGGATTCCCGCAGGCGGCACCAGCACCCGGGCCGGCACCACCGCCGACCTTCTGCCGACTCTGTGTGCTGCCGCCGGAGCCGCCGTCCCGGCCGAGGCCAAGGTCGACGGCGTGAATCTGCTGGCGCACTGGCAAACCGGCACCGACATCGCCCGCCCAGACCCCTTGCTCTGGCAGATGGATCTCTACCCGAATCTCCAGCGCCACTACCCGAAGCCCGAGCCTTACGCCACCGAGGCGGTCATGGATGGCAGGTGGAAGCTCCTCAGCCGCGATGCGGAGCCGCTGGAGCTTTTCGACTTGGACAACGATCTCGCCGAGCAGACCAATCTGCTCGGCCAGCATCCCGACATCGCCAGCCGCCTCGCGAAGGCCGTCCGCGCCTTCCTCGACGAGCCGAGAGATCGCAGCGGACACGTGGCGAAGTGAACACCCCGACCGCTTCCTGGTGAACATCACGTTCACCCTGGTCCTTAACCCCCTCGGTGCAGGGCTTCATGATGCGATGTCGAGAACCGGCAACGCCATGGGCTCGGGTGCATGAAACCGGTTGCGGTTGCGTTGCCCCGCGGCGATAACATCCCGGCATGAGAACGATCCTGACGCTCCTGGCATCCCTCGCGGCCATGTCCCTGTGCGCGGCGGGGGACGCGGTTCGAATCGACCCCGGGGCGCCGTGGGTTCTCGTCAATCCGGGCGCGGGATTCCAGGACGGCGAGCGGCCGGGGGCGATGATCATCGGCATGGACCGCACGACGAAGGGGCGGATCTGGGGCTGCTGGACGGGCACGGGGGACAAGAAGGACGGCTACTTCCTCCTCGCCACCAGCGACGACGGTGGTGAGTCCTGGTCGAAGCCGCGGCTTGCCGTCGGCGCGCGCGCGAATGCCGCCCACCGGATGTACGGGGCGCTGGTAGGGAACCTCTGGACCGATCCGCTCGGCCGGCTCTGGCTGTTCTTCGACCAGCAGATCGGCGACCCACAGGGCCGCATCACGAACTGGAGGATGCGCTGCGACGACCCCGACGCCGCCGGGGCGGCCTGGTCGGAGCCGGTGCAGTTCGCGGAGGGCTGCACGCTCTGCAAGCCGACGGTGCTCTCGAACGGCTACTGGCTGCTGCCGGTGTCCGACTGGCACAAGAAGACCGCCCGCGTGTTCGCGTCCACCGACCAGGGCCGCACCTGGGGCGAGCGCGGCCACGTGATGTTCCCAGGCTGGGAGTTCGACGAGCACATGATGGTGGAGCTGCACGACGGCCGCCTGTGGATGCTCGCGCGCACCACGACCCAGCCGTTCGAGTGCTTCTCCTCCGACCGCGGCGCCACGTGGAGCGAGCCGCGCCAGGCCGCCACGGTGCAGAACGTGAACGCCCGCTTCTTCCTCCGCCGGCTCGCGTCGGGCCGGATCCTGCTCGTGAAGAACGGTCCGCCGACCGAGCGCCTGCAGCGCCGCTCGCACATGTCCGCGTGGCTCTCCGAGGACGAGGGGCGGACGTGGAAGGGCGGGCTGCTGCTCGACGAGCGCGCGTCGGTGTCATACCCCGACGGCTTCGAGGCTCCCGGCGGACTGATCCACATCCTCTACGACTGGAACCGGCACACCGACGCCGAGATCCTGATGGCGAAGTTCCGCGAGGAGGACGTGCTCGCCGGCAAGATCGTGTCGAAGGACGCGAAGCTGCTCATGCCCGTGAACAAGGCGACCGGCCCGAAGCCCGAGAAGCTCTACAACGGCATCGAGATGCCGCTGCCCTGGCCGCCGCCGTTCCGCGATCCGAAGTCCACCGAGCCGATGCCGGTGCCCTACCTCGAGCGGCCGCCGAAGACCATCCCGATCGACGTCGGCCGGCAGCTTTTCGTCGACGACTTCCTCGTCGAGCGCACGACGCTCCGGCGCACCTATCACCAGGCCGTGACGTTCGCGGGCAACCCGGTGCTCCGCGCGGAGACGGAGCGTGAACTCGGCGCCTCGACGCAGGGCGAGGCCGGCGAGAGGGCGACGCTGTTCACCGGCCAGGGCGGCATCTTCTGGGATCCTGCGGCGCGGCACTTCAAGCTCTACCACGTGGCCGGCTGGCGCGGGCCGCTGTCGCTGGCGACGAGCACCGACATGGTGCACTGGGTCCGGCAGGGGCCGCTGCTGCCCGAGGGCCTGCGATGGACCGGCCCGAAGCTGGCCTCCGGCGGCTCCGACAACTGCGTCTGGCTCGACCTGAACGCCACGAATCCCGCCGAGCGCGTCAAGTTCCTGACCTGCTGGATGCACGTGCCCCAGGAGCAGCGTCCGCCGGGCTTCAACCACTCGCTGCAGATGTCCGACGGTGCCGCGTGGTCCGACGCCGTGCCGACGACCATTGCGGCGGACGACTACTGCTCGTTCTTCTTCAATCCGTTCCGGGACAAGTGGTGTTTCAGCATCAAGAAGGGCACCTCGCGCGGGCGCAGCCGCTACTACGCCGAGAGCGACGGATTCCTCCAGGGCGCAGACTGGTCGAAGGCCGTCTACTGGACGAACGCCGACCGGCTCGACGCGCCCGAGCCGGCGGGCCGCTATCCCGGCGCCGGCGACGCGCCCCAGCTCTACAGCCTGAATGCCGTCGCCTACGAGAGCCTGATGGTCGGGATGCACTACATCCACCGCGGCCCGGACAACCGCGTGTGCGCCGCGGGGAAGTTCCCCAAGCTGATCGATCTCGAGCTGGGCTTCAGCCGCGACGGCTTCCACTGGCATCGGCCGGACCGCCGCGGGTTCATCGCGGGCGCCCGGACCGAGGGGGCGTGGGACCGCGCCTACCTGCACGGCGCGGCGGGAATGTTCGTCGTGCTCGACGACACGCTCGTGTTCCCCTACACGGCGACCTCCGGCCGGTCGCCCGACGGTCACCGCGGCATGTATACCGGCGGCAGCATCGGCCTCGCGACGCTGCGGCGCGACGGCTTCGCCTCGATGGATGCCGGCGAGCGGGAGGGCGCGCTCACGACGCGGCCGCTCACGTTCAAGGGCAAGCATCTCTACGTCAATCTCGACGCTCCGGAGGGCGAACTACGCGCCGAGGTGCTCGACGACAACAACCAGGTTGTCGCGCCCTTCACGGCCGCCAACTGCGCGCCGCTGCGCGGCAACACGACGCGCCGGCGCGTGACGTGGCAGGGCGCCGACAGCCTCGCCGCGGTGCGCGGGAAGCCGGTGAAGTTCCGGTTCCTGCTGCGCGGCGGCTCCCTCTACTCGTTCTGGGTCACGCCCGACGCGAACGGCGCGAGCCACGGCTACGTCGGCGCCGGCGGCCCGGCCTTCGACAGCGTGCGCGATCTGCCCCGGTGACGCGCGGAGAAGAGGCGACGCGGGGGGCGCGGTGGGGTAGGATCGGCGTGTCCGGCTGACTCCCTGGAGGACCGCCATGATCGCACGTTGGATAGCCGCCGTCTCGATGGTGTTCGCGTTGGCCGCCCCCGCCGCGGAGCGTCCGCCGAACGTCCTGTTCATCATGGCCGACGACTTCGGCTGGCGCGATCCGGGCTGCTTCGGCAGCACGTTCCACCGAACGCCGAACCTCGACAAGCTCGCGGCGCGCGGCGTGAAGTTCACGCAGGCCTACGCGGCCAATCCGCTCTGCTCGCCGACGCGCTCGAGCATCATGACCGGGCTCTGGCCGGCGCGCACGGGCATCACCGCGCCCGCCTGTCACGTGCCGCAGGTTGTGATGGAGAAGAAGCTCTCGCCGGGCAGTCCGAACGTCCGCGTGCTCGTCGCCAACAGCGTCACGCGGCTGTCGACGGACTACGTCACGCTGCCGGAGATCCTGAAGTCCGCCGGCTACCGCACCGGCCACTTCGGCAAGTGGCACCTGGGACCCGAGCCGTACTCGCCGCTGCAGCACGGCTTCGACGTCGACTTCCCGCACTCGCCGGGCCCGGGACCGGCGGGCAGCTACGTCGCGCCGTGGAGGTTTCCGCCCGCCCTGGGGATCGATTCGAAGGAGGGCGAGCACATCGAGGACCGGGTTTCCTCGGAGGTCGTGAAGTTCATCCGCGAGAACAAGGACCGCCCGTTCTACGCCAACTACTGGCAGTTCAGCGTCCATGCGCCGTACGACGCGAAGGATGAACTGGTCGCGAAATACCGGAAGCTGGCCGATCCGAACAACCCGCAGCGCAACCCCGTCTACGCGGCGATGGTCGAGAGCCTCGACGACGGGGTGGGGCGGGTGCTCGCCGCGCTGGACGAGTGCGGCATCGCCGACCGCACGATCGTCGTCTACTTCTCCGACAACGGCGGCGTGAGCTGGCCCGGCAAGGACGCCGAGAACGGGATGCACAAGAGCGAGCGGTTCCAGGCGGACATGAAGTCGCCTCCGACCAGCAACCTGCCCCTGCGCAACGGCAAGGCCAGCCTCTACGAGGGCGGCGTCCGCGAGCCCTGCATCGTCGTGTGGCCCGGCGTGACGAAGCCCGGGACGGTCAACGAAACGGTGATCCAGAGCATCGACTGGATGCCGACGCTGCTCGAGATGGCCGGCGTGCCGCTTCCCGCCGCCGTGAAGCCCGACGGCCTCAGCATCGTGCCGGCGATCAAGGGCGGGACCCTCGCGCGCGAGGCGGTCTTCACGCATTTCCCGCACGACACCCCGGCCAGCGGTCAGCATCCGGGGACGAGCGTGCGGCGCGGCGACTGGAAGTTGATCCGCCTCTTCGCCGGCAACGAGGACGGCAGCGACCTGCTGGAGCTCTACAACCTCAAGGACGACCTCGGCGAGACGCGGAACCTCGCGGCGGAGAAGCCCGACCTGGCGCGCGAGCTCAACGCGCTCATCGACGGCTTCCTGAAGGAGACCGGGGCGGTGATTCCGAAGCTGAATCCGGCGTACAAGGCCGGCGGGGCGGCGGCGTCGGCCGCGAAGGCCGACGATCCGCTGCGCGGCTGGACCGCGCGAGGCTGCGAGGGCGCGACGAAGGGCGATGCGCTGGCCGTCACGGGGAAGGGGCCGGCACCGTTCCTCGGGTTTGCGGCTGGGACGAAGGGTCCGGGCAGCATCCGGCTGCGCGCCCGCTCGACCAGGGGTGGCGCGGGCAAGGTCGAGTGGATCCCGTCCGGCGCGAAGCAGACGGACGCGCGGTCCGTTCCGTTCACGCTGCCGCCCGGCGGCTGGCACGACGTCGCCGTCGACCTGCCCGCGGACGCGGCGATCGGGATCCTGCGCGTCTACCTGCCGGCGCAGGAGCAGGTGGTCGAGGTCGACCGGATCGAACTCAAGGCCGGCAAGGCGCGGAGTTGGGATTTCTGAGATCGGGGTCGCAATCGCGAGGAGTCGTATGAGAACTGCAGCTGCGTGGGCAGCTCTTCTGCCGGCATTCGTCGCCGCGGTGTCCGCGACGGAGCCCTCCCCGCTGGCCTCTGCGGCGGGCCGGTGGGACATGGCGGCGACGGGGCCGGGGCTCGCGATGGTCGGCGGAACGGTGGAACTCGGCGTCGCGCTGGAAGGCGCGGAGCGGGAGGCGTCGCTCGCACGGGGAGGGGACGGCCGCGTGGCGCGGTTCGCCGGCGGACGGCTGGAGCTTCCGCCGGGCGCGCTGACGGCGCTGGATGCGTCGCAGTGGACCGTCGCGGTGCGCCTGCGCGATCCGTCCGGCGCGTGGACCGGCACCATTTTCGGCGACCGCGGCGACGACCGGCAGGTGAGCGTCGCCTTGCGCGCCGTGGATGGGCTCGACCTGCCGATGCGCGACCGCAACTACGTCGGCCACGAGGGGCCGACCGTCGCCGCCTGGCTGTTCAACCCGGGCGGCCCGAGGTCCGTGTCCGGCTCGACCGCGATGATCGAGGCGGTCTGGGGCGCCCGCGAGCCCAACACGCCCCGGGTCCGGCGCATCCGCGACCTGCAACCGAAGGACTCGAAGCCG
Source organism: Lentisphaerota bacterium (assembly GCA_016873715.1). Taxonomy (GTDB): domain Bacteria; phylum Verrucomicrobiota; class Kiritimatiellia; order PWTM01; family PWTM01; genus VGWF01. The sequence goes on from VGWF01000001.1 coordinate 26,859, forward strand.
AATGCGCTCGAACGGGACGTCGAGAACGGCGTGCTGCGGGTCGGCTTCCCGGTTGCGCTGCTCGGCCCGGCCGCATGGCACGATGTCGTGCTCGCGCGCACCCGCGCGAAGCTCGAGTTGTGGGTCGACGGCGTGCTGGTCGATGAGGAGTACCCGATCGGCGCGACGCGCACGCGATCGCAGCCGATGGTCATCGGCGACGGCTTCCGCGGCTGGGTCGACCATGTCGCGGTGTGGAACCGCGCGCTGGCGCCGGGCGAGATCGCCGCGCTCGCCGGCGGCCGCGAGGAGGTGCGCAGGCGCGAACGGGCCATCCTCGGCGACGAGAGCCCGTCGATGCAGTACTTCCGCGCCCGAGGCATCAACCGGAAGGCCGGCGATCTGATCCCGTACTGGGACGCGCAGTCCGGCACGTTCCGTCTCTTCTACCTGATCCTCCGCCGCAACATGCACAGCAAGTGGGACGGCGGACACGGCGGGCTGGAGATCTGGCAGGCCTCGACGAAGGACCTCAAGACGTGGACCCACCCTCCGTGCACGATCCCCATCACCGAGGAGTGGGAGGCATGGAACGGGACCGGCGCGGTCGCGTTTCACGACGGCCGGTACAACTGGTTCTACCCGACGCCCGACTACGACGGGAAGCGCGGCGGCATCCAGCGGGCCGTCAGCGCCGACGGCGTGGTGTTCGCGAAGACGGAGCCGCACCCGTTCCTCGAGGGCGGCGACTGCGAGGTGTTCGAGGAGGGCGGCCTGTTCCACATGGTCAAGGGCGGCCCGACGCGACAGGCGAAGACGCCGCCGGTCGCCGCCAGGACGCTGGTCGCCTGGGTGAGGCTCGCCGACCTCGACCAGCGCGGCGGCAGCGCGCTGACCATCGAGCATCCCGACCAGGACCAGTTCGACGGGCTGGTCTTCGGCGAGCGCAGCGCGCGGCGATGGATGCCCGGCAGCGACCGTTACCAGCGGACGCCCGCGGCGCAGGAGGCGTGGCCCGCGGAGACCGCCGGGCCGGACACCGTGGTGCAGGTCGCCATGGTCTGCGACGGCGGGAAGGGCCGGCTGATCCGCGACGGCCGCGTGTACGCGCAGTACGATGTGGCCTGGCCGGTCGTCTTCCCGGCCGGGTCCTCGATCCTCATGGGCCTGCGGCACTCGCACGCGACGCGTTCCGGCTCGTACTTCCGCGGCCGCATCCTCGATGCGCGGCTGTACGGCTCCGCGCTGCCGGTGGAACAGATCGCGGCGCTCACGCCCGACGCCGCGGGCGGCCCCGAGCCTCTCGCGTGGTTCGACTTCGAGGACGGAACCGCCCGCGACCGTTCCGGGCACTACCCGCCCGGACTTCTGCACGGCGACGCCCGCATCGAGGGCGGAGCGCTGATCCTCGGCGACGGCGGCTACCTCAAGACGCCGGGCACCCTGTTCAGCCAGGTGAGGCTGACGTCGAAGGACCTCGAATCGTGGAGTCCGGTCGAGGGAGCCTTCATCGAGTCCGACAAGCCTCTGGGGATCTGTCCCAACGTCTTCCGCATGGGCGACTGGCGCTACTACCTCTGCGGATCCGGCCTCTGGCGGTCGCGCGGTGCGTCCGGTCCGTGGACGGAACATGCGCCGCTTCGCCTCGACAACCTCGCCGTGCCCAAGACCGCCGCGTTCGGGAAGGACCGGCGCATCTATGCCGGATTCCTCCCCGACGGCGGCTGGGGCGGAAACTCGGTGCTGCGCGAGGTCGTGCAGGACGCGGAGGGCCGGCTCGGCACGCGCTTCGTGCCGGAGTTGATCCCCGCCTGTGGCGAGCCGCTGAAGCTGCCCGCGGAGCTGCGGGTCGAGGCGTCCGGCGCACGGGCGGACCGCGAACTGGGCGGCATGCCTGAGGATTACCGGTTGGAGGCCGAGGTGGTGCCCGGGCCGGGAGCGACCGCGTGCGGGCTGACCGTTCGCGCGGGCGGGGGTGGGGGCGACGGGTGCGACCTCGTCGTGGAACGCGCGACCGGCCGCGTCCGTTTCTCCGTCATGACCGACAGCGCGGGCGGGTCGTCGTCTGGCCCGGCGATCGAGGCGGTCGATGGGCTCGACAAGGCCTTCCGGATCGACGTGGTGGTCCGGCACGACATCGTCGACGCCGAGATCGGCGGCTTCCGGTCGCTCGTCACGCGCTACTGGAACCCCGGCGGCGATCGCCTGCGCCTGTTCGCCGAGGGCGGCCCCGTGACATTCCGGAACGTGCGCGTGCGGCCCCTGGAAGACCGCTATGAGCCGTATCCGGGCTGGCGCGCGGCGCAGGCCGACGACGATCCGTCCGCGCTGGGCTTCCACCTGATGCACCCGGGCGGCGACAGCGCGCCGGGCGACCCGAATGCCGCGTTCTTCCTCGACGGGACCTGCCACCTGCACTACATCCTTCAGCACCCGTGGCAGGGCAAGCGCTCGTTCTCGTTCGTCCACGTCACCAGCCCCGACCTGCTTCACTGGACTTGGCAGCCGACGAAGCTCCAACCGTCGTTCACGGGCCACGGCATGTTCAGCGGCACCGGCTTCCTGACGAGGGAGGGCCGGCCGGCCGCGATCTACCACGGGCAGGGCTCCGGGCGGAATCAGATCGCGATCGCGAAGGACCGCCAGCTCTCCGCATGGGAGAAACCCTATCCGGTGGAGGTGCGCACCGCCGACGGCAAGGAGGCGGCCATGCGCCACTGGGATCCGGACTGCTTCCTCGTCGGCGACACCTACTACGCGATTTCCGGCGGCCAGAATCCTCCGGTGTTCAAATCGAAGGACCTGAAGCAGTGGACCTTCGTCGGGCCGTTCCTGCAGCGGGAGATGCCCGACGTGCGGTTCGGCGAGGACGTTTCCTGCGCGAACTTCTTCCCGATCGGGAAGGGCTGGATGCTGCTCTGCATCAGCCATCCGCTAGGCTGCCGGTACTACCTCGGCGATTGGGACGCCAAGTCGGAGCAGTTCGTCCCGCGGTCTCACGGGCGCATGAACTGGCGGCGCGAGGACCAGTCCTTCGAGGAGCCCTGGCGCGACTTCTTCGCGCCCGAGAGCGTCCTCACGCCCGACGGCAGGCGCGTGATGTGGGCGTGGCTGGCGACGCTGCCCCAACTCGGGCAGAAGACGCTGCAGTCGCTGCCGCGCGAGCTCAACGTGCCGGACGACGGCATCCTGCGCATCCGGCCGCTGCGCGAACTGGAATCGTTGCGCGCCGCGCCGCGCGTTCTGACGAACGTCGTTGTGGCGCTGACGCCGCGGCACAACGGAGGCACCGCGCGGCAGCGGATCGCCGAATTGCCCGGCGATGTGTGCGAGGTGCGGATCACGGTCGCGCGCGCGGAGGCGGAGCACAAGCAGCTCGGGTTCACGCTCTTCTCGGACGGGAAGGGCGGGGGCCTGCCGATCCTCCTCCGCCCGGAGACCCGCACACTGCGCGTCGGCGCGACCGAGGCGCCGTTCGCCGTCGCCGACCTGCCCGCGGGCGAGGACGTTGTCCTGCGCATCTTCGTCGACAAGTACCTCGTCGAGGTCTTCGCCAACGACCGGCAGGCCATGGTCGCGGCGTTCGCGGACTACCGTGGCCGGCCGGGCGTGGACGCGTACACCTTCGGCGCGCCGACGGCGATCCGGACCGTCGAGACTTGGCGCATGAAGGCCGCCAACCAGGGATACCTGGAGGCGAGACGGAACCGCGCGTGGGAGCCCGCGACGAAATGACGAAGTCCGCCTCGCGCGACGATCACGGGACGTCGCGGCCGGCACGCATTCAGGCGCACGCGGCCGCGGTCCGCGGTCGCGGCGACTACAGCTCGCGGGGCATGCAGAGGCTGTCGGATCGCTTCGCGGTGCGCCCGCAGCCCTGGCAGATGAACTGCGCGTCCTGGACCAACGCCTTGTACTCGGCCCGGTGCGCGTAGTGGAACCCCTCGTACTGGAGGTAGCAGAGGTGTTCGGTGTGGGTGCCGCACGTGCAATCCCGGTTGTGGTCCTTCTTGGTCTCGCCTTGCATCCCGCGCCTCCCGCCCGACGGTTGGTCTCGAACGTCGGGACTGCGACCAGTGTACGTTGCGCCGCGAGCCGCCGCAACGCGCGGGGTTCGACCGCGGCGGGACGCCGCACCGGGCGGAGTCACTCCCGCACCGACCGCCGCCCGGTGTCCCCGCGCACCGCGCTCCGATAACGGCGGCGATGGAGCCGTGACGGGAGGTCGAGGCAGGGCCTGAGCATGGACCGCATTGCCGCGACCATCGGTCGCGGCTACAGTCGCCCGCGAAGAGGGGGTGCCCGGCCCTCTGAAGGTCCGCGGGGGAGGATCCCGGATGGAACCGCCTCGCGCCTGTCGGGTCAGCCACGGGCGGTGTCGAGGCTCCCATGAGACGCATGAGCGTGATGCTGGCGGTTCTCGGGTCGGTGGTGACAGGGGTGGCGTTGGCGGCACCGAAGCCGAACGTTCTGCTGATCTACACCGACGACCACGGGTGGGCGGACCTGGGGGCGCAGGGGGTCAACGGGGAGATCCGGACACCGAACCTCGACCGGCTCGCGGCGGACGGGGTGCGCTTCACGCGCGGCTACGTCACGGCCCCGCAGTGCACGCCGTCGCGCGCCGGCGTCATCACGGGCATGTACCAGAACCGCTTCGGCGTCGAGCACAACGGCATCGCCATGCAGCGGGAGGTCGTGACGCTGCCCGAGCGGCTCCGGGACGCGGGCTACGTCACGGGGATCAGCGGCAAGTGGCACCTCGACGTGGAGAGCATCCCCGGCGGCGGCAGGCGGCACGCGGCGAGGCCGGACCTCGCCCCGATGCACCAGGGGTTCGACGAGTACTTCACGGGCACGATGCGGGACTACGAGGCCTCGCACGCGCTGGACGGAACGTCGTTTCCCGACGCGCCGAGGAAGGTGACGGAGAAGGGCTGCCGCGTCGTGATCCAGACCGAGGCGGCGCTCTCGTTCCTCAATCGACGAGCGGCGAAACCCACCCAGCCGTGGTTCCTGTACCTGGGCTACTTCGCGCCGCACGTGCCGATGGAGTCGGCCGAGCCGTGGTTCTCGCAGACGCCGACGAACCTCCCGATGCTGCGGCGGCAGGCGCTGTCGCTGATCGGTGCGATCGACGACGGCGTCGGCCGCATCCGCGCGCAACTCGGGGCGATGGGGCAGACGACCAACACGCTGATCTTCCTCATCGGCGACAACGGCGCGCCGCTCGGGAGCGCGTGGGACGGCTCGCTCAACCTGCCGCTCAAGGGCCAGAAGGGCATGCTCGCCGAGGGCGGCATCCGCACGCCCTTCGTCGCCGCGTGGCCCGGACGGATTCCCGCGGGGTCGGTCTACAACCATCCTGTCATCAGCCTGGACGTGGCCGCCACCGCGCTGGCGCAAAGTGGTCATCACGCTCCGCGCGATGACTCGCTGGATGGTGTGGATCTTCTGCCGTTCCTGACGGGCGCGAAGGACGGCGCGCCGCATGAGACGCTCTACTGGCGCTGGATGACGCAGGCGGCGATCCAGGAGTACCCGCACAAGCTGATCATCCTCGGCGACCGCGAGCGGCTGCTCTTCGACATCACCACCCCCGAGGGCGAGAACGTGGAGCGCAACCTGCTCGCAAAGGAGCCGGAGATCGCGGCGCGGCTGGAGAAGAAGCTGCTGGCGTGGACCGCCGGCCTGAAGCCGCCGGGACTGTCGACGAACTTCGACTCGCACCACGAGGGGCTCTTCGCCGAGCACGAGATCCTCAAGGCCGGGGCGCCGCCGGAGGGCGCGCGGCGCGGCGCCGCGGCGGAGCCGGGGACCGTCCGGGGCTGGCTGGCGCGCTCGGGGACGCTCGCGGTGAAGGACGGCGCCCTCGTTCTCGTGCCGGACGCCTCGGGCGGCCGCCCGTTCCTCACGAACGGCGGTCTCGACCTTCCGGGCCCGGCCTCGATCACGATGCAGATCCGCGCCGCGGCGGGCGGGAAGAGCGCCGTCACGTGGCGCACGAAACAGCAGCCGGACTTCGTGCCGGCCAACAGCGCCGCCTTCGACTGGCCCGCCGGTCCCGAGTGGCGGGAGGTGAAGGTGGAGCTGCCCGTCACGGGCCGGCTGATCCACGTGCGGATCACGCCCGCGAAGGAGGCCCGCGGGATCGAGATCCGGTCGATCGTCATCCACGGCGCGCAAGGGACGCCGCAGGTGTGGAACTTCGAAGAGAGCGGCACGTGATGAGCGGCGGGGAGGGTCGCGCCCCGCGCGACCGCTCGATCGATGAGAGGAATCGACCAATGAGGGCGGACAGGCTTGCGAGGTCCGTCGCCGCGGCGCTGGGGCTCGCGGCGGCTGCCGCCGGGGCGGAGACGCAGTACATCCTCTTCTGCCGCGCGCCGGGGCAGGGGATGAACCAGGCCCGGCCGGAGACGCTCGGCCGGGCGCAGTTCGAGGAGGTCCTTGCGCGCTTTCCGAACCGGCCGTCGGCGCCGGTGCAGACCGGGATCAGCTTCGTCTTCTCGCCCCTGCGCACGGCGCCGGAGACCACGGCGCGGGCGTTGGAGACGTTCCTCGCGGCCGCGGAGTCGACCGAGACCCCGGTGGTCGTACAGATCGACCTCGAGCACTGGTGGGAGGCGCGGCCGGACCTCTGGAACTGGTGGGATCCGGCGAAGCCCGGCTACGATCCCGCCAACCGCGCGAACGTCGAATGGACCGGCGGGTCGCCGGAGGACGCGGTGAAGATCGCGTGGCGAAACTGGGGCCGGGAGATCCGCATCCTTCCGCCGCCGAACCTCGCGAGCCCGCGCTACCTCGCCGCCTGCCGCGACGAGATCCGCCGCCTCGTGCCCGTCGTGATGGCGTGGCATGCGCGGCTTCCGGAGGGGCGAAAGCACCTGCTGATCGGGATCAAGCTCGGCCACGAGACCTCGATCGGCGTCAACGCCTACCACCATCCGGGCGGCAACGCGCGGCTCGACCGTCCGGCGGCGGAGGATCCCGTGCGGCCGCTGGACCCCGATGACGTGACGGCGCGCGGCATGGCGCCGCTCGGTTACGCGGCGCTCGCGACGCTCGGCGTCCGGACGAACGGCGCGCCGACCGAGGCGGACCTGCGCGACGTCGCCCGCGGTTACCTGGCGGGTCTCTGCGCCGAGGCGGCGAAGGCGGGCGTTCCGCGCCGGCTCCTGTTCGCGCACGGCGCCGGGTGGAAGGACGGCGAGCTCATCTACGACGTGCCCGTCAATCCGCACGCCTGCCCGGGCTGGAGCTTCTACAAGCACGCGGCCGATCCGCGGCGGGATGCCGGCGTGCAGCGGAACGTGGCGGCCTCCGACGCGCCGTTCTGGGCGGCCTGCGAATGGCTCTTCCAGGGGCCCCGCACCGAGGCGGCCTGGAGCGGCGCGCTCGCCGCGACGCTGGCCGACCGGCGCTGCCGCTACCTGTGCGTCTTCAACTGGGAGGGCATCCGCGCCCACGAGCCCGTGATGCGGGCGATCGACGCATGCCTCCGCGAGCAAGCCGCGGACCTGCGTTCGAATTCTCCCACGGGTGGATCGTGAACGACGCCCGCGCCACGCCCGCGGCAGAATGGGGGAATCGGAAACAGCCTGTTCGTGTGACCCGGATGGAGCCGCGACCATGAAAACGCCGATCCTGTTCGCCGCCCTCCTGGCCGGGGCCTGCGCGGCTGCCGCGCCCCGGCCGCCGAACGTCGTGATCTTCCTCGTCGACGACCTCGGCTACGGCGACCTCGCGTGCCACGGCAACCCGCACGTGAAGGCGCCGAACATCGACGCGTTCGCGAAGGAGGCGGTCGAGTTCGCGAGCTTCCACGTCAGCCCCGTCTGCGCGCCGACGCGCGCCTCGCTGATGACCGGGCGCTGGAACTTCCGCACGGGCGTCGCCGACGTGTTCGGCCCGGCCGCGGTCATGGACGCATCCGAGGTCACGCTGGCCGAGCGGCTGAAGGCCGCGGGCTACGCGACCGGCATCTTCGGAAAGTGGCATCTCGGCGACGCCGGCGGGCATGCGCCCAACGCGCAGGGGTTCGACGAGGCGCTCGTCCACCGCGGCGCCGCGATGCGGCGGTACTTCGACCCGGTGCTGCTCCACAACGGTCGCGAGGAGCCGCGCACCGGCTACTGCATGGACATCTTCACCGAAGCGGCGATCGGCTTCATCCGCGCGAATCGCGAGCGGCCGTTCCTGGTCTATCTTCCGGCGAACCTGATCCACACGCCGCTGCAGGTCGCCCCGGAACTGGCCGCGGAGTTCGACGCGCTCGGAGTTGGCGACAGCACGAAGCGGATCTACGGGATGATCCGCAGCGTCGATGCCAACTTCGGGCGCGTGCGGCGCGTTCTGCGCGAACTGGACCTGGAGGAGAACACGCTGCAGATCCTCTTCGCCGACAACGGGCCGTGCTCCGGCTCCAACCCGGTCGACCGCCACGCGGCCGGGTTGCACGGGTTGAAGGGCACGGTCTACGAGAACGGCATCCGAGTGCCCTGCTTCATGCGCTGGCCGGCAGGCTTCCCCGCCCCGGCGACCGTGACGCGGCTGGCGGCGCACGTCGACATCCTGCCGACGGTGCTCGAGGCCTGCGGCGTCGCGGCGGCCGGCGGCCCGCCGGTCGACGGTCGCAGCCTGCTGCCGCTCCTGCGCGACCCGGCCGCCGCGTGGTCCGACCGCCTTCTGTTCCTCCAGTGGGACAGTGGTCAGGCGCCGCGCCGGGGCCACGCGTACACGGTGCTGACGGACCGGTGGAAGCTGGTCCAGCCGTGCGGCATGGACGCGCCGAACCAGAAGCACATCCGCGACCGCTACGCCGAGATGTGCCGGCTGCAGGGCCGCGGCGAGCGCAGCATCGAAGGGCCGCCGCGATTCGAACTCTATGACCTTGCCGCCGATCCGGGCGAGACGAACGACCTTGCCGCCGCGCACGCGGACGTCGTCGACGCGATGAGAGCCCAGTACGACGCATGGTTCTCGGACGTGGCGGCGCGGTGGGCGCAAGCGCCGCCGGTCGCGGCGGCCGGCGCAACGGCGCCGCGGCCGAACATCGTGCTGATCCTCGCCGACGACCTCGGCTACGGAGACCCGGGCTGCTACAACCCGAAATCGAAGATCCCGACGCCGAATCTCGACCGGCTGGCGCGCGAGGGCATCCGCCTGACCGACGCGCACGCGCCTGCGTCCGTATGTTCGCCCACGCGCTACGGGCTGCTCACCGGCCGGTACCCGTGGCGCGACCGGCCGCAGGGCGGGGCGCTGGGTCCCTGGGCGGCTCCCATCATCGCGCAGGACCGCCTGACGCTGCCGGCGATGCTGAAGCGGCAGGGCTACGCGACCGCATGCATCGGCAAATGGCACCTCGGCTGGGTGTGGCCGACGAAGGACGGGAAGCCGCCGACCGTCAAGCCGGATAACCTCGGGAACGTCGACTTCACGCGGCCGATTGCGCAGGGGCCGACCGCGCGCGGCTTCGACAGCTACTTCGGCACCTGCGTGCCGAACTATCCGCCGTACTGCTTCATCGAGAACGACCGCACCGTCGGTCTGCCCGGCGAGCCGAGCGACGAGTTCGAGTTCCCCGGGCCGAAGCTCCCGGGATGGCGGCAGGTCGACATCCTTCCCGAACTGACCCGGCGGGCCGTCGCGACGATCGGGCAGGCGGCGAAGACCAACGTCCCGTTCTTCCTCTACTTCGCGCTGACATCGCCGCATCACCCGCTCGTGCCGGCGTCCGAGTTCCAGGGCGGGAGCGGGGCCGGCGTCTATGGCGATTTCGTCGTGCAGACCGATTGGACCGTCGGACAGGTGATCGATGCGATCGACCGCGCGGGCATCGCGGGCAACACGCTGCTGATCGTCACCAGCGACAACGGTCCCGAAATCACGCGGACGAACGCGTTGCGCACCCGGAACGTCATGCCCATCGGCGCCTACGACCGCATCCGCGAGTACGGCCACGCGAGCATGGGCGACCTGCGCGGCGTGAAGAGCGAGGCGTGGGAGGGCGGCCACCGGGTGCCGTTCGTCGCCCGCTGGCCCGGGCGCATCCCGGCCGGGACGACCCGCGGCGATCTGCTGTGCCTGACGGACTTGATGGCGACGTTCGCCGCCGCTGCCGGTGCCACGGTGCCCGCGGGGGCGGGGGAGGACAGCTTCGATGCGCTGCCGCTGTTGGTCGGCGGCAAGGGCACGCGCGACAGCGCCATCCTGCAGAGCGCGCGCACGGCTCTGGCCGTGCGAAGCGGCGACTGGGTCTACATCAATGCCGCAGCCGGCGTGAACCCGGAGCCCGACGAGATCATGCAGGCGCGCGGCTACACGACCAACGCGATGCCGGACCAGCTGTACCGACTGTCGGACGACCTGTCGCAGACGCGAAACCTCGTCGCCGAACACCCCGGGAAGGCCGCCGAGCTGAAGGCGCTTCTCGGGACGATCCGTGCCCGTGGCCGCCACGCGCCGTGAGGCCGGGCGCGCGACCGGATCGTGCGCAACACCCGGGAGGGTCGCGCTCCGCGCGACCGGGGTGGCGCGGGGGCAGCGCGGCGGCCGCACCACGCGCCGCTGCGCGTCGAGTGGCAGGCGGAGTGCGGCTCTCCAAAAAGCGTTGGGAGGGTCGCGCTCCGCGCGACCGGTGGTTGGATCAGGTGCGGCTTACGTCAGGGCCCGCCGGCCGTCGTCCCCGCCTCGACCATGACCGTCCGCAAGAGGCCGCCGTCGGTGCGGAAGGTGACGGCGCCACGGTAGCGGGGGCGGTCGCGGCCGTCGTCGGCGATCGACACGCGCACGGTCGCAGGCTTCCCGTCCGCCGCGCCACGGTCCGGAGTGCACGTCAGCCACGGGCTGTTGGGATGGGCGCTCCACGAGGCGCCGGCCGCCGCCGGGATCACGACGCGCAACTCGCCTTCAACGCGCCCGCCCTTCGCCGGGGGCGCCAGCACGGTGCGCAGCGGCAGAACGCTGAGGCCATGGGGACGTGGCGGGAAGTCGGGTCCGTCGAGGCCGCTCTCGAGCGCGCCCATGTCCGGGGCCGCGCCGGCGAAGGCGTCGTTGAGGCCCGGCAGGCGGACGCCCGCGTCGAGGCCCGGCGATCCCGGGGCCAGCCGGAGATCCCCCTGCGCGGCCGCGACGAAGACCGGGGCGGACGTCACGGCATGCCGCTCGCCGCCGCCGGCCAGCTTCACGCCGCCGCGCGCGGTGAGGTCGTGGTCGAAGTCGTTGCGCGGGTCGGTGGACACGTTGGTCACGTCGCCCCCTCCGTCGCCGGCGAAGACGTTGTTGCGCGAGCGGGCGACGTAGGCGCCCCGGTTGCGGTCGTTGCCGAAGCCGACGCTGCGCAGGCCGCCGCCGGGGCCGTGGATCGTGTTGTGGACGATCACGTTCATCCCGGGCGACTGTGAGGCTCCGCCCATCTTGAACGCGGAGCCCGTCTTGCCGCGCTCCTCGCCCAGGCCGGCGATGAGGTTGCGGAAGACGTACGAGGGGCCGGCGCGGTTCGGCGCACAGCTCACGCCGCAGAGGGCGCGGTCGATCCAGTTGTGCCAGTAGCGGACGTTGATCTGCCCGCCGTCGAGCTCGGTGCCGTCGTCGTTGCTGAAGGCCAGCACGTTGCCGTGGATGTCCGTGTCGCGGTAGGGACCGCCGCTGACCTCGCCGTTGGCGATGCTCTCGATCGCATCGTTCCACCAGCGCGCCTCGCAGCCGACGATGTCGTTCCGGCGGAGCACGTGGTTGCCGCCGGTGCGGTCGAGGATGATGCCCTGCGGCCCGGCCGGATGTCCGAACTCCCACGAGTTCGCGGTGCCTCGCGGGGCGTGGAGGAAGCAGTCCTCGACCACGATGCGGGTGCTGCCGTCGCAGACGCGGATGCCCGCCTGGAAGTTGATCACGCGCCCGCGTGCGTCGACGTACAGTCCGTCGGAAAGCCCGGCCTTCCGCGTGCCGGGATCGCCCCAGCCGGCGACGTCGCAGCGGCGCACGCGAATCGAATCGGACTTCGCGATGCGGACCGCGTCGCGCCGGCCGCCGCGGATCGTGAAGCCCTCGACCACGACGTACGCGGCGCCCTCGATCCGCACCGCGTGGTCGGTGTTCGTGCCCGCGTCGACCGGTGCGGCACCGGACGCGGGGCGGTAGGCGATCCATCCATCGGGCCGGCCCTTCGCGTCGATCAGGATCCCGCCGTCGGGCCCGGGTGAGGGCAGGGGGCGGATCTCGGCGACGGGGACGTCCTCCCGCCAGGTCCGGGTCTCGAGTCGCAGGACGGACGAAGCCGGCTTCGCAGCGGCCGATGTGTCGATGAGGCGGCATTCGATCTGGTAGGCGGTGTCGGGGCGCAGGCCGAAGATGGAGCCGCGGAACTGTCGGTCGGCCGCGCAGGGTTCGAGGTTCATGCCTTCGATCCATTCCTGTGCGCCCGTGGCGCGGTGGCGAACGGCGCAGGCGGCGGTCCCGGAGACCCCGCCGCGGACGTCGACGCACAGTCCCGCGCATTCGAAGGTGGGGACGGCCTGGCCGCCGGCGATGGACGGCGGTCCCGCCTCCGCCAGTTGCACGTCGCGGAACCAAACGGTCTGGCCGAGCGTGTCCGCGCGCTGCCGGAAGCGGCAGAGGATCTCGATCTCGTCCGCATCGTCGCCGGAGAAGGCGGCCTCGACGACGGTCCAGTCGGGGCCGCATCGTGGCTCCGCGGTGACGCGGCGTTGCTCGCGTCCGCCGCGGTGGAGCTTCACCTGGAGATGGGCGATTCCGGACTTGGTGCCGCGAATCTGTCCCGCAAGCACGTAGGCGCGGCCGGGCTGGAGGACCTTCACGCGCTGGACGATCTGTCCGTCGTTCTCCGCCGCGCGGCCGATGTCGACCCGCAGCGCCCCCTCCGCGGCATCCCCCGAGACCTTGTGTCCCGTGTCCACGATGCGCCACCCCGCGGGTGCGGCGGCCGGGGTGTCCCATGTCCGGAACGAGCCGTTGCGGACGAGGTTGGTTTCGCCGGCCGCCGTTCCGGCGGCCGCGACCAGCAGCAGGGGGATCAGTGCACGGCGGGTGAACGTCTGTCTCATGTCGCCCAAAATGGAGGGAATGATCTGGAAATGCAAGGGCCGGTCCGGACCGCAGATCATCGGCCCCGCATCGGAGATCAAGGACGGGGGCGCTCCGAGGGCCGGCTGCGCGGCGCCGACGGAGCGGCGCCCTCCAGGGGCATCTGCCGCGCGTCGATGGTTCGTCCTGATTGCTTCACGCGGGCCGCGCCCGCGGGCGCGGTGACCGCCGGGAACCGGGGCGGGGGGCCCCTTGCCGACTCATAGGCTTTGACGGATGGCGCGGTGCGGGTGCAGAGTGAGCCGATGAAAGCATGGGTACTGTGCCTCTTCCTCGCGGTCGCCGTCTCCGCCGCCGCCGCGCCGCGTCCGAACATCCTGTGGTTCGTCGTCGACGACATGTCGGCCGACTTCGGGTGTTACGGGCAGACGCTGATCCGGACGCCGCACGTCGACCGCCTGGCGCGCGAGGGGGTGCGCTTCACGCGCGCCTACATCACGGCGCCGGTCTGTTCGCCGTCCCGCTCCGCGATGATCACGGGCATGTACCAGACGACGATCGGGGCTCACCACCACCGCAGCGGGCGGGGTCAGCTCAAAATCCACCTGCCCGACGGCATCGAGCCCGTGCCCGCGCTGTTCCGGAAGGCCGGGTACTGGACCTGCATCGGCAGCGGCCTGCCGGGGTTCGACCACCGTGGCGTCGCCGTGCCGGCGCCGAAGGGGAAGGCGGCGGCGGCGGATCCGAAGGGGCGTCTCGGCAAGACCGACTACAACTTCGAGTGGGATGCCTCGATCTACGACGGGGCGGACTGGGCGGGCCGCGGGAAGGACCAGCCGTTCTTCATGCAGGTGCAGCTCCACGGCGGGAAGCTGCGGGCCGACAGCCTCGAGGGCAACCGGGCGCTCGCGCAGCGAGCGCGGGAGGAACTCGGGTCGGCGGTCGATCCGACGGCCGTCGCGCTGCCCCCGTACTACCCGCGCGACCCGGTGCTGCTGGAGGACTGGGCGGCCTACCTCGACAGCGTGCGGCTGACCGACGCGCACGTCGGGCGCGTGCTGGAGCGGCTGGAGAAGGAAGGGATGCTGGAGTCGACGCTCGTCCTGTTCATGACCGACCACGGCATCAGCCACGCGCGCGGGAAGCAGTTCCTCTACGACGAGGGCGCGCACATCCCGTTCGTCGTGCGCGGTCCCGGGCTGCCGCGCGGCGCGGTCCGCGAGGATCTCGTCGAGCACCTCGACATGGCGGCGCTCTCGCTCGCCGCCGCCGGGATCCCGATCCCCGCCGGCATGCAGGCCCGCGATGTGTTCGCGAAGGACTACCGTCCGCGCGAGGCGGTCTTCGCGGCGCGCGACCGGTGCGACGAGACCGTCGAGCGCATCCGCAGCGTCCGCACCGACCGCTACCTCTACATCCGCAATTTCCTCCCGAAGCGCCCGCACCTGCAGCCGAACGCGTACAAGGACAAGAAGGCGATCGTCGTCGCCCTGCGCGCCGCGCACGCCGCCGGGACGCTGCCGGAGGTCTCCGAGCGGCTGCTGTTCGCGCCCGAGCGCCCCGCGGAGGAACTCTACGAGTACGGGAAAGACCGCTGGCAGGTGACCAATCTCGCCGCGGATCCGGCCCACCGCGCGGCGCTGGAGGATCACCGCGCGAGGCTCGACCGCTGGATCGCGGAGTCGCGCGACCGCGGCCCCGAGTCGGAGGCGATGTACGACAGCGACATGGCCGAGTACCTGAAGCGGCCCAACCCGGACGTCGAGCGGAACATCGCGCTCATGAAGCGGTGGGCGGCGGAGGGGAAGTAGGACCCGCTGCGGCGGCGCGCGGGCGGGGCGGTCACGCTTCGCCGCGGAGTTCGCACAGCGAGGCGTCGATCTTCCCGAGGACCACGCGTCGGACCACGAAGAGATCCTCGGCCATCGCGAGCGACCCCAGGTACCGGCGCAGGCGGCTGGGATTCCGGCGGCGGATGCCCGCGAGCTGCGCCCAGTAGCGCCACCGGCAGGGGGCGATCACGCCCAGCTGCCAGGACAGGCGCGCGAAGAGCTCGACGTCGCGCCAGCGGATTCGGGCCTGCGGACGGCGCGGGTCGGCGTCCTTGACGCCCGCGGCGGCGCGCAGCGCGGCGCGGGTCGGCCGCATCCGCAGGTGGTACCGGTAGGCCCGCGCCAGGAGATCGGAGGGTTCCATCAGCCGCGTCCAGAGGCCGCGGTAGCCGGCCAGGACGTCGGCCGCCGGCCGCGAGGGGCGGTAGGCGAGGCGGCCGATCGTCGTGTTGCCCTGATCCGTGCCTCCGGTCTCCAGAAGGCGGCCCTCCCGCGCGAGCCGTTGCCACAGGCGCGTGTTGGGCAGCGGGACGAGCAGGTTGAGCACGATCTGCGGAAGGTCGGTGGCCGCGACGAATTCCTCGATCCGCCGCTCGGCGTCCGGCGATTCGCCATCCAGCCCGAGCACGAAGCTGCCCACCACGTTGAGCCCGTTGGCCCCCATGGCGTTGACGGACTCCTCCATCGATCCGCGGACGTTCTGGTGCTTCCCGGCCTGCTGGAGGGCGTTGTCGTCCAGGGTTTCGATGCCGACGAAGACGGTGGAGAAGTTCGCCTCGGTCATGCGGTCGATGAGGTCCCGGTCGCGGCCCAGCCGGATCGACGCCTGCGTCCAGAACACGAACGGTTCGCCGTGCGCCTTCATCCACGGGATGAGCCGGTCGAGGAGGGCGCGCGCGCGCGGCGGGCTGCCGATGAAGTTGTCGTCGCTGATGAAGACCTCGTGCCGCCACCCGAGCCGGTACAGCTGCTCCAGCTCGGCGATGACCTGGTCGGGCGTCTTGTGCCGCGGCCTGCGGCCCAGGAGAGCCACCACGTCGCAGAACTCGCAGTCGTGGGGGCACCCGCGGGAGGTCTGGACGGCCATCGCGCCGTAGTCCTCCATCCGGACGAGATCGAAGCGCGGCACCGGCGAGTCGGCCAGGTCGGGCCGCTCGGCCGCCTCGAGGACGATCCCGGAACGCCCCGATGCGAGGGCCTCCAGGAGCGCCGGGACCAGCGCCTCGGCCTCGCCGCGGAGGACGATGTCGCTTCCGGCCGCAAGCATCGCGTCGGTCAGCGAACTCGTCGCGGGGCCGCCGGCGACGACCCTCTTCCCGCGCGCGCGGGCCCCGCGGATGAGCGCGAGCAGGCCCTCCTTCTGGACGAGCATGCCCGAGACCATCACCACGTCCGCCCAAGTCCAGTCCGCCTCCGGAGTGGGCCGGGCGTTCTCGTCCGCGAGCCGGATCTGCCAGTCGCGCGGCAGCAGCGCGGCGACGGTGAGCAGGCCGAGCGGGGGGATGAGCGTCTTCCACCCGCTTTGCCGGCACAGCCGGTCGAGGCTCCAGTAGGAGTACGGGAACCCCGGATGGACCATCAGGACCTTCACGCGTCGTTCATCCTTCCGCCATCGGCATGCGCGCATGGTAGGCTTCTGACGCTCCGCACTCAAACCCCCTTTTGGCGCCCGGGGTCCCCCGGGGCGCCGACAATAAAGCCCGCACCGGGCCGTTTGCTCCTATGGCCTCGGCGCCGGCCGGTCCGGGCCGCCGGAACCACGGGAGATCGAACAGCATGAGACGTCACGGTTGGTTGGGTCTCGCGTGCGCGGGGCTGGCCGCGCTGGGTGCGGCGGCGGATGCGGCGGAACGGAGGCCGAACGTCGTCCTCTTCCTCGTCGACGACATGGGCTGGATGGACAGCGGCGCGTACGGCTCCAAGTACTACGAAACGCCCGCCATGGACCGGTTCGCGACGCAGGCGATGCGCTTCACGCGGGCCTACTCGCAGCCGCTCTGCTCGCCGACGCGCGCCTCGATCCTCAGCGGCCAGTACTCGTCGCGCCACGGCGTCACCAGCGCCACCGGCCACCAGCCGCCCCAGCCGCCCGGCCACTCGTTCCTTCCCGCGAAGGCCCCGGCCAACCAGCCGCTGCTGATGCCGGAGAGCAAGAACTACCTCGACCCGTCGGTCGTCACGCTGGCCGAGGCGCTGCGCGAGTCCGGCTACCGCACCGCCCACATCGGCAAGTGGCACCTCGGCACGACCGGGCCGCACTGGCCCGAGGCGCAGGGGTTCGATGTCGCCTTCCACTGCCACCCCGATCCGGGCCCGCCGGGCGAGTACTTCTCCCCGTACGGCGTCGTGCCGCCGGGCAGCCCGCCGCCGGCGGACCGCCGCCAGAAGCATGTCGTCGGCACGATCACCGACGGTCCCGCGGGCGAGTACATCGTCGACCGCCTCGCGGACGAGGCGATCCGCTTCATCGAGTCGTCGAAGGACCGCCCGTTCTTCCTGAACCTCTGGAACTACGGCGTCCACGGGCCGTGGGGCCACAAGGAGGAGACCACGAGGGAATTCGCGAAGAAGACCGATCCGCGCGGCGTCCAGGGCAATCCGATCATGGGCTCGATGCTCCGCAGCGTCGACGAGTGTTTCGGGCGCATCCTCGCGAAGCTCGATGAACTCAAGCTTGCGGACGACACGGTCGTCATCTTCTACTCCGACAACGGCGGGAACATCCACAGCAACACGCCGGACGACGGCAAGCAGGCGAACATCAAGCCGGGCCACCCGAAGTACGCCTTCCTCGAAGGCTGGCGGAAGTGGGCCGGCGACCGGCCGCCGACCTGCAACGCGCCGCTGCGCGACGGCAAGGGCCGGATGTACGAGGGCGGCGTGCGCGTGCCGCTGATGGTGCGGTGGCCCGGGAAGATCGCGGGCGGCGGCACCAGCGACGCGATCGTCGGGTGCATCGACATGTACCCGACGATCCTCGACCTCCTCGGCGTGCGGACGCCGGCGCAGCACACGGTGGACGGCGTCTCCTTCGCGCCCGTGCTGAAGGGGACCGGCGGCCTCGCGCGCGACGCCTACTTCATCTGGTTCCCGCACCTCGTCCCCGGCGTGAGCGTGCACCAGGGCGACTGGAAGCTGATCCGCAGGTTCCAGGAGCGGCCCGGCGACTACGAGGGCACGCGCGAGCTGTTCAACCTCAAGGACGACCCCGGGGAGACCACCAACCTCGCGGCAAAGATGCCGGAGAAGGTGAAGGAGCTCGACGCGCGGATCGACCGGTTCGCCGCGGAGACGGGCGCGCTGCTGCCGCAGCCGAACCCGGACTACAAGCCGCGTCCGGCCGCCGCCGTCGGCGCCACGAAGGCCCCGGCATCCGCCGACCCCGCCGCCGGGCTCGTGCCGAAGTCCTGCAGGATCACGGTCGTCGCCGGCGCGCTGCGCGTCGAGGCCGAAGGCAAGGCGCCGTTCCTCGGCACCGCGCAGGTGAAGTCCTCCGGGCCGCTCACGCTCGCGCTTCGCGCCCGCAGCGCCGCCGGCGGGGCGGGGAAGGTGCAGTGGGTGACGAAGGACCAGGAGGACTTCCCGAAAGAGGGGCAGGTCGTCCCGTTCACGCTGCCCGCCGGCGCGGACTGGCAGGACGTGACCGTCGAGGTCCCGATGAAGGGCGAGACCCGCATCCTCCGGCTCTACCTGCCGGCGGACAAGGGCCCGGTCGAGGTCGAGTCGATCCGCTGGACCCCCGCCAAGGCCGCCAAGCCCGCCCGGGCCTGGCAGTTCGGCGCCGCCCGCCCCTAGCGGGCGCCGCATGCCCGCGTGGGACCCGCTTGGACGCCCGCCGCGACCGTGTATGACCCAGGACGCGCCGCTCATCGGTCCCGGCCCGGATCACGGAGCTTGCAGATCGCATCCGAGTTCAGTCCCTTGCCGGAACGGCGACGTGCCGGTTCCGTCGGAAGACCCGGACGACACATCCTTCCTCGACCTGCCGCAGCAACTCGCTGAACCTCGTCTGGCCTCGAATGCACCAATCTCCAGGGTCTTCATGCCGTCATCATCCGACGAACCAACCAGCTTCACAACCAGTTGTTTCGAACCGGCCGGTGCGGGGGTCGCGGGGGCGGTGTCCGGGCATTGACCTTGCGTTGGCCTTGTGTTTGACTGATCGCATGAGCGTTGACCTGTCAAATGACCGGCGGAGGCGGGCATGACGCGGGCCGTGCTTCTCTTTTTGCTGTCGGCGGTCGCGGCGCGGGCCGGGGAGCCGTACCGTCCGCTGGCCTGGCGCGGGGATGCCGAGTGGTACGGGTCGGCGTTCTGGACGGGGCCGGACTGGACGCGGGTCGGGAAGGACTGGCACCACCCGGGGAACGACACGCCGAGCGTCCGCAGGTTCGAATGCCCGCGCGACGGGCGCGTGGCCGTCACCGGTCGCGTGGCGAAGCTCCATCTCAGCGGCGACGGCATCCGCGCGACGATCCGGCACAACGGGCGCGATGCGTGGACCGCGGAGATCGGCGGGACCGACGGCACGGGCGTCGTCCACCGCGTCGAGTTCGACGTGAAGGCCGGCGACGCGATCCGTTTCGTCGTCCACAAACGCGGCCACATCGGCTGCGATACGACCGGTTGGGATCCTGTGGTTGTGTATGCGGACGGCGCGGCGTTCCGCGCGTCGGAGGCGTTTGCGGCCGCGAAGCAGGGCGGGGGAGGGTGGTCCTACGAGCAGGAGGGCGAGGGGACCGCGCCGCCCGCGGTGCCGGCTGCGGCCGCTCCGGAGCGTCCGTCCGCGCCGCCGTCCCCGGCGCTGTCCGCCCTCCTGGCCGCGCGGGCCGGCGAACTCGCGCCGGAGACCGATTCCGCGCTGCTCGCCATGGCGATGGAGGAATGGTGGCGGGAGGACGGGCTCGACGACACGCCCGCGACGTACCGGGCCGCGGCAAGCAACCACCTGGAGCGGGTGCGCGCGCTCGCCTCGTGCGCCGGCGCGCCGCCGGCGGACGCGGACCGCCTTGTCGGAGCCGGGCCGCAGTCGCTCGACGACTGGCGTCTCCACTACCTCCGCGTCCGCGCCCTGAAGCGCTCGCTGATGATGGGCCGTCCCGAGATGCGGTTCGGCGAACTACTCGTGTGCAAGCGCCGCATGCCGTCCTACGCACACCTCGTCGCCCAGTACTACGGCTGGCGGCAGCGGGCGGGCGGGGGCCTCTACGCCGTGGCGCGGCCGGGACAGTCACTCGCGCTGCGCGACCTCACGGGCGGGCGCCTGCCGCCGGGCAGCTGCCTCGAGCCGCGCGTGCATCCGGACGGACGCCGCGTCCTGTTCGCCTTCGTCGCGTGCGACCTGACCACGCCCGAGCCGACCTCGCTGCCGGTGAACGAGGCCGGGCCGGATGAGCGCTACTTCCACCTGTACGAGATCGCCGCGGACGGCACGGGCCTGCGCCAGCTCACGCGCGGGCCCTACGACGACATGATGGCCGACTACCTGCCCGACGGCGGCCTCGTCTTCTGTTCGACGCGCCGGAAGGGCTACTCGCGCTGCTTCGGGCCGCAGTACAGTCCGCGGTGGGACACCTACACGCTGCACCGCGCCGACGGCGACGGCGGCGGCATCCGCACGCTTTCATGGAACGACGTCAGCGAGTGGTTCCCCGCGGTGGGGCACGGCGGCGAGATCCTCTTCGCGCGGTGGGACTACATCGACCGCGACGCGGTGACGCACCAGAACCTGTGGTCGTGCCGGCCCGACGGCACCAACCCGATGGCGGTCTGGGGCAACGGCCTTCCGAAGCCGCACTGCACGTTCCAGGCGCGTCCGGTGCCCGGCTCGCACAGGCTCGTCTTCACCGCGTCGGCGCACCACTCGATCACGGCGGGGCCCGTGTGCCTGCTCGACCCGACGGTCGGCCTCAACGCGCCCGAGGCGGTCGAGCGCGTGACGCCGCTGCCGTATCCGGAGGCCGAGGGCTGGGCGCTGCCCGAGTGGTACGAGTCGCCGTGGCCGCTCTCGGAGGACTGGTTCCTCGCCGCCTACAGCCCGAAGCGGCTGCGGTCCGAGGGGCAGCACAAGAGCGACCCGAACCCGGATGACGCGCTGCGGATCGTCCTGCTCGACCGCCGCGGCAACCGCGAACTCGTGTACCGCGACCGCGGGATCGGGACCACGACGCCGGTTCCGCTCGCCCCTCGTCGCCCGCCCCCCGTGGTCGCCAGCGTCCTGCCTGCCGATCCGCCGCCGCACGGCGAGCTGACGATCTACGACGTCTACCGCGGCCTCGACGGCGTGCCGCGCGGGTCGATCGCGGAGATCCGGATCGTGCAGCTCTTCCCCAAGACCACGCCGGTCGCCAACGTGCCGCGCATGGGCCTGGCGGGCGAGGAGAACGGCCGCGCGATCCTCGGCACCGTGCCGGTCGAGGCGGACGGCTCCGCGCGGTTCCTGCTGCCCGCGCGCACGAAGGTGCTGTTCCAGGCGGTCGACCGCGACGGCTTCGTGCGGCGCACGATGCGCTCGTCGACCTACGTCCAGCCCGGCGAGGTCACCTCGTGCGTCGGCTGCCACGAGTACGGGACCACGCTGCCCTCGGCCGCCGGCGGCGCGCCCATGGCGATGCGCCGCGCGCCCTCGACGATCGAGCCCGGACTGCTGGGCGGGCGTCCGTTCGGCTTCGTCGAGGTCGTGCAGCCCGTCCTCGACCGCCATTGCATCCGCTGCCACGCCGGGGAGAAGCCGAAGGGCGGGATCGATCTCACGCGGGCGCCGGACCGCGGGTTCACGCGGTCCTACTGGGCGTTGTGCGGCGACGCGGCGGGGCGTCCGACGCGCCCCGAGGCCGACGCGGGCGACCTCGTGCCGCGCTACCGGCAGCGCAACCAGATCCAGATCACGCCGCCGGACGACCTGCGCGCCGCGCGGCAGAGCCGGCTGATCCGCATGCTGGCGGCCGCGTCCGGCCACCAGGGGGTGAAGGTGCCGCCGGACGACCTCCGCCGCCTCGCCGCCTGGATCGACCTCAACGCGATCTTCTACGGCGTCTACGACGCGCCCTCGCAGGCCCGCCAGGTCGCCGGCGACCCCGTCCCGATGCCGGACATCCGCTGACCTTCCAACCCTTGGACGCCGCGGCCTGCCGACGGTCCAAGGGTTGGAACCCCGCGCGGTCCGGGCTTGCGCCGGCCGGCCATCCTGGGCCACGCTGCCGTTGTCGAGCGTGGAGGACCGGACATGAGCCGAGGAATGCGGCGTCGGGATTTCGTGGGGTTGTGCGGTGCGGCGGCGGCGGTCCCGTGGGCCGGGCGCGGGGCGGGGGCGGACCGTCCCAACATCCTGTTCGTCTTCGCGGACCAGCTTCGCTCGATGGATCTGGGCTGCTACGGGAGCCGGCAGGTCCGGACGCCGCACATCGACCGGTTGGCGCGCGAGGGCATGCTCTTCACGAACGCGATCAGCACGGCGCCGGTCTGCTCGCCGTTCCGCGCGATGCTTCTGACCGGAAACCACCCGATGAAGAACGGCATGGTCTACAACGACCACTTCCTCCGCAACCCGACCCCCTGCTTCGCGGAGGCCTGCAAGGCCGTCGGCTACCGCACCGGCTACATCGGCAAATGGCACGTCGACGGCGCGGGCCGCTCGGCGCGCATCCCGCCGGAGCGACGGCTCGGCTTCGATTTCTGGCGCACGCTGGAATGCACGCATGCCTACTTCAAGTCGCCGTACTACCACCAGGACGAGGCGACGCCGCGCACGTGGGAGGGCTACGACGCCGCCGCGCAGACCGGCGCGGCGTGCGGCTTCATCCGGGACCGTCAGGCGGGCCGCCCGTTCTGCCTGTTCCTGTCGTGGGGCCCGCCGCACGATCCCTACGTCGCGCCGCCGGAGTACATGAGGCGGTTCGATCCGGCGGGGATCGAGATGCGGCCGAACGTCGACGACTTCGCCGCGGCGGAGCGGATGCGAGCCGAGTGCGACACGGAGCTTCCGGCCGGCTTCGCCGTCAACCGGCGGCGGCTCGTCGCCTCGCTGAGCGACCGCTCGAACGCCGCCGTCCGCGAGTGGTACCGCGGCTACTTCGCCGCGATCGAGGCGCTCGACGACTGCATGGGCCGGCTGCTCGCGGCACTGAAGGAGGCCGGCGAACTGGACCGCACGGTGGTGGTGTTCACATCGGACCACGGCGACAGCCTCGGGTCGCACCGGCAGTACGGGAAACAGATGCCCTACGAGGAATCGATCTCCGTCCCGTTCCTTGTCCGCCATCCGCCGGCGGTTCCCGCCGGCGCGAGGACCGACGCGCTGCTCGCCCCGCTCGACATGATGCCGACCGTGCTCGGCCTCGCCGGCGTGCCGTGCCCGGCGGTCGACGGCCGCAGCCTCGCCGACGTCGTGCGCGGGCGCCGCGCGGACGACCGCGATGCGGTGCTGATCCAGAACACGACCTGGATCGGCACGAACTGGATCGCGAACGGCGCCGGCCCGTGGCGCGGCGTGCGGACGAAGACGCACACCTACGCGCGCCGGTCGGACACCCGGAAGCCGTGGATGCTGTTCGACAACCGGGCCGACCCGTACCAGATGACCAATCTCGTCGACCGCCCCGGGCACGCCGCGCAGGTCGCAGCGCTCGATGCGCGGACGACCGAGCTGTGCGCCGAGGCCGGGGATCCCGAAGATCCGGTCCGCATCGCGAAGCTGATCCAGGACGAGCGCCGCTCCCGCGGACTCGACGAGCGGGCCGCGGACCTTCTGCCGGCCCGCGTCGAGCCGGGGAGCGGGTTTCGGGATCTGTGAGGGGCGGGCAGGAGGGCCCGCGCCACGGCGACCGGGAGCCGCGCAGGGCAGACGCATCTTGTTCCTGTCGAAACCGGGCCGTGTGCGCGGGATCCTCAGGATCCCCCTTCCAGCGCCGGGAAAGGGAGATCTGAGCCGAACAATCCTTGAATCAAGGCGAAGGCGATGCCGCGGCGCGCACCAGGTGGCCCCGAGCCCGCGAGGGGCCCGGCCGGGAACGCGGCAGACCGCCCCGGATGCAAGACGACGAAGGGGGCGCTGGACTCGTGTCCGCGCCCCCTTCGGCAACGCCGCAGGCGGGGCGGGATCCCGCGCGATCCGGCCGGCCTGGTGCGCGTCGCACCCCCGCAACCGCGAGGGCTCCAGCGTCCACCAGCCACCCCGCGCCACGGCGACCGGGAGCCGCGCGGCCGGGCTTGCAGTGCCGAGACCACTCGGGCATGGTTTCGTCATGAACGCGATCCGGTACGGCGTGGCGATCGGGATGGCGGCGGCGGCCTGCGGGGCGGGGGAGCCCGTGCTGGCGCCGGGCGTGCGGCTGCAGGCCGACGGCAAGGACATCGACGTCGAGATCGGTCACCTCGTGCCCTGCGTTGCCGATTGGAACGGCGACGGGCGAAAGGACCTCCTCCTCGGCCAGTTCAGGGAAGGCCGCATCCGCTTCTATCCGAACACCGGCACCGACGCGCAGCCGGAGTTCAAGTCCTTCGAGCTTCTCTCCGCCGGCGGAACACCCATCCGCCTGGACGCGGGGTGATGCGTGGGCTCGTATCCACAGGTTGTGGATACCAACAACGACGGGCTGCCGGACATCGTCAGCGGTGATGCGAGTGGCGCGGTGTGGCTGTTCCGGAACGCGGGGACGCGGACGCAGCCGAATCTGGCCGTCGGCGAGCGCGTGAAGGCCGGAGGCGTGCCCATCGAGGGGACGCGTCGGCGCTACGAGAAGGGGGCCGACGGCCGCTTCCGGGTGATTTCCGAAACCAACGCCGTGAGCGGCGTCTATTCGAAGCTCCACCTGGCCGACTGGGATGGGGACGGACTGCGCGATCTGCTCGTCGGCCAGGACGGACCCGCCGGTCAGGATCTCGTTGTCTATCGCAACGCGGGCGCCGCGGACCGCATGGAGTTGGAGGCGCCCGTGCCCCTTGCGCTGCCGGGGCCGCAGATGTCCCGTCCGTCGATGCTGCTGTTCGACTGGGACGGCGACGGGAAGACGGACGTGCTCTGCGGCACGGAGAACGCGCGGATCGTCTTCTTCCGGCGCACCGGCGACGGTCGGGCGCCGACGTTCGCCGAAGGGGTGGACCTGAAGCTGGAGGGCCCGGGCTTCGAGAAGAGCTACCGGTGCCGCCCGTGGGTTGCCGACTGGAACAACGACGGCAAACCCGACCTGCTCGTCGGCAACATCTACAGCGACGCGAAGAAGGCCGGCGGCAACGTCTGGCTCTTCCTGGCGAAGTGAGCCGCGCCCGGCGCCGCCGGGTGGATCCGATCCGCCGGCCCGCGGGCCGGTCAGGGCTTGGTCAGCGTCCAGATCCCGCTTCCGCCCCCGCCGGCGATGATCGTGAAGGTGCCGGTCATGACGTCGCGGTCGTCGTTGGCGGTGCCGGTCCATTCCGAGACGGCCGCGCCGCTCTGGACGGTCATCGTGACCGTGTCGCCGTTGATCTCGCCGGTCATCGTGCCGTTCACGCCGCCGGTGCCCTGGTAGGTTCCGCTCAGCGTGTTGCCGGACTGCACGATCCCCATGCCGATGTTCGCCGGGGGATTCCCGTTCTGGGCGATGGTACCGGTCCACGCCCCGCTCAGCGTTGCGGAGGTTGCGTTGGTGACGTTGTTCGTGACGACCGTGGTGCCGCCGTTACCGTCGTCGCTGTCGCAGCCCACCACCCCCGTCATCGCGGCCGCAAGACAGGCCATTCCACACCAGGCAAGCAGCGTCTTCATGGGCACTCCATTGAGAAGCGGCCTCCATCCGGTGCGGCACCGTGCCGGCATGGCCGGGCGGAGGTCGCGCTTGCACGGGCGCAGGGTATCACGGCGGACTCGGAACGCCAGCCCGAAAGCCGTTCACGCGCCGTGTCCGGGCAATAACGGCCGGCCCGGGGCGTTATCCAAGGACCGCCGGCATCCGGCGGACGAGGGATTCATGAGACCCGACCTTGCGTTGTTCGTTGCCGCCGGACTGACGGCGCTCCGGCTGGGGGCCGCGGAGCCGGGCCCGAACGTCCTGCTGATCACGGTGGACGACATGAGCGCGGAGTCGATCGGCGCCTTCGGCTGCCGGCTGAAGGACACGACGCCGACGATCGATCGCCTCGCGCAGCGCGGCGTCCGGTTCAGCCACGCGCACGTCGTGGTCGCCAACTGCATGCCGTCGCGAAACGTCATGTGGTCGGGTCTCTACCCGCACCGGAGCGGGGTCGAGGGGTTCTACCAGGTGCCGACGGCGAAGTACCCGCACCTCGTCGACCTGATGAAGGGCGCCGGCTACTTCACCGCGATCCGCGGCAAGATCTCGCACTCGACGCCCTACACGCCGTACGCCTGGGATGCCGAGTTGGAGACGATGCCCGACGGATCGAAGGTCCACCCGAAGAACGCGAAATCGTACGGCCACTCGACGGCCGAGGGCATCCGGCTCGCGAAGGCCGCCGGGAAGCCGTTCTGCCTGCTGATGAACATCTCGGATCCGCACAAGCCCTTCTACGCCGAGGGGAAGAACGGCGAGACGGTGCCCGATGCGAACGTTCCGTCGCGCGTCTTCACGCCGGACGAGGTCCCGGTGCCGGGCTTCCTGTTCGACGACCCGGTCGTCCGCAAGGAGCTCTCGCACTACTACTCGAGCGTGCGGCGCGCGGACGATTGCGCCGCGGAGATCCTCGCCGCGCTGAAGGCGGCGGGCGCGGAGACGAACACGCTGATCGTGTTCCTGTCCGACCACGGCATGCCGCTGCCGTTCTCGAAGACGCAGGTCTATCACGACAGCACCCGAACGCCGCTCTTCTTCGTCTGGCCCGGCCGGCTGCCGGAGGGCCGTGTGGACGACCGGCACATGGTCTCGACCGTTGACCTGCTTCCGACGCTGCTCGATCTGCTCGGCATCGTGCATCCGGGCACGATGGACGGCCGGTCCTTCGCCTCGTTGCTCCGGGGCGGGGGGGATGGCGGTCGCGAGTGGGTGATCAAGGAGTACAACGAGAACTCCGGCGGAAACCGCAATCCGATGCGCGCGATCGAGAGCCTCGACGACCTCTACATCTTCAGCCCCTGGGCCAACGGCGAGCGGACGATGGCGACGGCCACGATGGGCACGCCGACCTACCGCCGCATGGCCGCGATGGCGGGGAGCGACGCGGCCATCGCGGCGCGGCACGAGCTGTTCGTCCACCGCGTCCCCGAGGAGCTCTACGCGGTCGGGCGCGATCCGGACTGCCTCACGAACCTCGTCGCCGACGCGTCGTCCCGGGGCCGTCTCGACCGCAGCCGCTCGACGATGGAGACCTGGATGGCCGAGACCGACGATCCCATGCTCGCCACCTTCCGGCAGCGGGGCGACGCGGCGGCGCGCGAGGCGTTCATGTCCGGCCAGGTCGCCGCGGCGCAGGACCGCAAGGCGGACAAGCCGAAGAAGGGCGCGAAGCGCGCCGCGGCGGCGGAGAAGGCGGATGCCGCCAGGCCCCGCGCCGCGGGGAAGAGCGCCGGCGCGAAGGCCCTCATCGCCATCGAGCCGCCGGACGTGGTGGCGGCCGGCACGACGGTCGTCGTGCGCATCCGCCACGAGCTGCCCGCGGACCTGGGCGAGCAGGTGCTGACGGTGACCGCCAAGGAGGGGCAGGCGGGGGAGCGGCTCGACCGGACCACCGTCAAGGCGCGGGGGACGGGCGTCGCCGAGGCGTCGCTGAAGATTCCCGCCGGCGTCGACACCGCCGTCAGCTTCGCCGCCTTCGTCGGCGAGGACTTCAAGGCGACCCGCCAGCACGTCATCACCGGGCCGGTGCCGGTGCTTCAGCGATGACGCTGGAAGCCATGACGGCTGCAGCCGCGACCGAGGGTCGCGGCAGGCCCCGCGCCCGTGGACGCATTGCCGCGACCGCCGGTCGCGGCTACAGTCGACCGCGCGGCCGGCCTTCACGGGCTTCCGGGAATCGGAGAGACGGGGGCCCTTGCCCTGGGCGCTGTCACGACCGCCAACCATGGAGTTCGCGATGAACCATCGAATCGCCGCCGCCCTCGCCGGTGCGCTCGCCGCCTCCGGTCCGCTGCTCGCGGCGCCGGAGCGGCCGCTGAACGTCCTCTTCCTGATGACGGATGAGCAGCACTACAGGTCCCTTTCGCTGACCGGAAACCCGTACATCACGACGCCGAACATCGACCGCATCGGCCGCGAGGGGGCGCAGTTCGTCAACGCGACGTGCGTGACGCCGTTCTGCTCGCCGTCCCGCGCCTCGTTCATCACCGGCCTCTACCCGCACCGCCACGGGATCCTCGTCAACGTGGACGGCAAGGGTGCGCGGCAGGCGCCGCTCCCGCAGCATGCGTTTCCCAACACCGAGACGATCCTGCACAAGGCCGGCTACGCGACGGCGCACTTCGGCAAGTGGCACCTCGGGGACACGGGCGACTTCGACTGCTACGAGTCGCGCGTCTACGCCGGCGCGGACAACCAGGAGTACAAGCGCTTCCTCGACGAGCGGCTGCCGAAGTCGAAGTTCGCGGACTTCGCGGGCCCCGGGCGCTACCTGGACCGCCCCGTCGAGATGATCCCCGCGATCGAGAAGGCCTACCGCGAGTTCACGAAGCCGCCGAGCGACCGCGTGTCCTATATCTCGATCATCGGGCGGAGCCTGATCCCGCCCGAGTTGCTGCCGGAGACGCGCATCACGGATGCCGCGATCGAGCGGATCCGGAAGCATGCGAACGAACCGTTCATGATCACCGTGTCGTGGAGTCCGCCACACGACCTGTGGGTGATTCCGGAGCCCTACTACGGCATGGTCGACCGCAGGAAGATCGAGCTGCGCGGCAGCCGCGACATGCCGGAGTGGGACCAGCGCGGCGCCAGCAAGCGCCTCGGCGACCTGGCGGGGGACGAGGGTGTTCGCGAGTACGCCGCCATCTACCACGGCATGGTGAAGTACATCGACGACCAGGTCGGACGCGTGCTCGGGACGCTCGACGACCTCGGCCTTGCGGAGCGGACGCTGGTGGTCTTCACGACCGACCACGGCGACATGGTCGGCGCGCACGGCTGCATCGGGAAGTCCATCACGGGCTTCTACGACGACCTCGTGCACATCCCGTTCCTGATGAGGCTGCCCGGCGCGATCCGTCCGGGAACGGTGGTGGACCGGCCGGTCAGCCAGGTCGACCTCATGCCGACGATCCTCGATCTCACCGGGCGGCAGGCGCCGGAGGGGATCCACGGCCGCTCCCTTCGTCCGCTGATGCAGGGGCGGGACGTGCCGTGGCGCGACCACGCCTTCTGCCAGCGCGCGAACCACCAGTTCATGCTGCGCACCGCGACGCACAAGTACGTCTTCGGTCCGAAGCCGCGGATGGCGGCGCTCTACGACCTGAAGGCCGATCCCGATGAGAACCGCAACCTCGCCGCGGCCCCCGAGCACGCGGACCTCGTGCGGTCGATGCACCGGAGGCTGATCGAGGTCATGAAGGCCGACGGCGCCGCGACAACACTGCCCGCGGACCCGCTGGCGTCCGGGGAGTGAGAAGCGATGGGGCGGCGCTCCGACTTGAAACTTGAAACTTGGAACCTGAACCTTGAGACTCCGCCTCCGCGCGGGCCAGCTTAGCTCAGCCGGTAGAGCAGCTGATTTGTAATCAGCAGGTCGTCGGTTCGATCCCGACAGCTGGCTCCAGACGATGGGAGGCATGGAGTGAACCGCAGACCTGTCCCGATCCTCCTGGTGACGCTGGCGCTTGGCCTCGCGCCGGTCCTTCCATTCGGCTGCGGCGCGGTGCGGGCCGCCGAGAAGGGGGGCGTCTCGCCCGACGAGCCGTACAAGAAGCTGACCCCGGACTCGGAGGAGCAGGCCGGCGTGCCGAAGGGCGGGATCACGGAGCACGAGTGGAACGCGAGCAAGGTCTTCCCCGGCACCGTGCGGAAGTACTGGGTCTACGTGCCGAAGCAGTACGACGCGGCGAAACCGGCGTGCGTGTTCGTCTGCCAGGACGGCGTCCTGTACAAGGCCCCGACGGTCTTCGACAACCTGATCGCGAAACGGGAGATGCCCGTGACGATCGGGATCTTCATCCAGCCCGGCGACTTCCCCCTCAAGCCCGGCGAGGCGCCGCGCCGGCGTCCGGACGGCCGCCCGGCCCCGCGGGCCAACCGCAGCCGGGAGTACGACACGCTGAGTGGCGACTACGCCCGGTTCCTGATCGAGGAGATCCTCCCGGAGGTCGGCCGGACGCACTCCCTGACGACGAATCCCGAGGGCCGGTGCATCGCCGGCAGCAGCAGCGGCGGCATCTGCGCGTGGACCGTGTGCTGGGAGCGGCCCGACGCCTTCCGCAAGTGCTTCACCACCGTCGGCAGCTTCACGAACATCCGAGGGGGCGGCGCGTATCCGGAGCTTGTGCGGGCCGCGCCGCGGAAGCCGATCCGGATCTTCCAGCAGGACGGCGCGAACGATCTCGTCAACGAGTTCGGAAGCTGGCCGGAGGCGAACCGGGCGATGGCGGCCGCGCTCGGCGAGAAGGGATACGACCACCGGTTCGTGTTCGGCGAGGGCGTCCACAGCAGCCACCACGGCACGCAGCTTTTCCCGGACGCGATGCGGTGGATGTGGCGGGACTTCAAGCCGTGATCGGCGGCGCGGTCTCTACCCGTCCCCCATCAGGTTGGCGAGGGCGGTGCGGATCGCGCGGACGGATCCGCGGTCGTCGGGATGGACGCGGTTGGTGAGGATGACGAGGAAGAGGTTCCGGCGCGGGTCGCAGACGATGGACGTGCCCGTGTAGCCGCTGTGGCAGAAGGCGGTGGCGTCCATCGCGTCGCCCTTGATCCATGCATGGGAACTGCTCACGTCGAACCCGAAGGCGCGTCCGTGCGACTGCGGCGTGGTCAGCCGGGCCACGGATTCGGGCGAGAGCACGCGGCGTCCGTCCGACATCCCGTTGTTGAGGAGCATGCGGCAGTAGCGGGCGAGGTCGCCGGCGGTGGAGAAGACGCCGGCATTGCCCGAGACGCCGCCCATGAGGCGGGCCAGCGGATCGTGCACCTCGCCCACGGGGTGGCGGCCGTCGCGCAGCTGCGTTCCCGCGATCCTCGGCCGCCAGCCGGGCGGCGGCGCGTAGATCGTGTTGGTCATGCCCAGCGGCCCGAACAGGTGCGTGCCCGCGAAGCGGTCGAGCGGCATGCCCGATGCGATCTCGACGATCCGGCCGAGGATGATGTAGCCGAGGCAGCTGTAGCGGGAGGTCCCGCCGGGCGGCTGGAGCGGCCGGAGACCGCAGATCGCGCGCAGGACCGCGTCGGGGCAGACGTTGCCGTGCGCGGCGGCGAGCGCGGCGGCGTCGGTGTAGGGCGGGAGGCCGGAGTCGTGCGCGAGCAGGTGGCGGATCCGCACATCCTGCTTTCCCCGGGTGGCGAAGTCCGGAAGGTGCCGCGCCACGGGGTCGTCGAGTCCGAGTTTCCCCTGTTCGACCAGGAGCAGCACCGAGGGCGCGGTCGCCACCGCCTTGGTGAGCGAGGCGATGTCGAAGACCGTATCGGACTGCATGGGGGCCGGAACGTTCGTGGTCGAGGCCATCCCGCGGGCGAAGGTGAAGACGACGCCTTCACGGCGGCCGACGGCCACCACGGCGCCCGGGACGCTGCCCCTGGCGATCTCGGCTCCGACGACGGCATCCATGCGGGACTGCAGGGCGGACGCCACGTCCTCGGCTCCGCAGGTCGTGTGCGCCGCCAGGGCGGCAGCGCCGGCGAGCGCGCGGCGGTGCCCGGCGCGGATCGACCGTCCGTCGTTCATCGCCGGCACGATGCCGCAGCGCGGGCGGGACATCAACATCCAACGGCCTGCAGCCGCCCGCAGGTCCGCGCCGCGCCGTTCCCGGCCCCTGCGTTCCTGCGTACGCTTGACTGTCATCCGGACTCGTGCGTGACTGGGATCGCGTCCGCGCCGGGGGCGTCGGGACCCGTGCGCGGCGGAGAGGATGGACCCATGAGGCGGATGGCGCGGGCGGTGGGGATCGCAGCGGCCGCGTGGCCGGCGTTGGCGACGGTGGCCGGGGCGGCGGCGCGGGCGCCGGACGAGGCTCCCTTGCTGAGCCACGAGGCGTTCGCGCAGCCGCCGCCGGCGTGGCGGTCGGTGCCGTTCTGGTCGCTGAACGACGAGCTCGAGCCGGCCGAGATCGAGCGCCAGATGGAGGCGTTCAAGGCCGGCGGTTTCGGCGGCGCCTACCTGCACAGCCGGATCGGCCTGCTGACGGAGTACCTCGGCCCCGACTGGTGGGCCGCGATGGATGCGGGCGTCCGCGCCGCGGAGCGGCTCGGCATCGAGGCGTGGTTCTACGACGAGGACAAGTGGCCCAGCGGCTTCGCGGGCGGCATCGTGCCGCTGGCGAGCGAGGACTTCCACGCGCGCGCGCTGCTGCGGCTCGACAAGTCCGCGCCGCTGCCCGAGCGGTGCGAGGTGCTCGCGGAGGACGCCGCCCACCGCTACGTCGGCTGGAAGGTGCCGATGGGCGACGCGTGGTTCAACGGCACGTGCTGGGTCGACCTGATGAACCCCGCGACCGTGAAGGCCTTCATCGACTGCAGCTACCGCCCCTACGCCGAGCGCTACGCGAAGCAGATGGGCGGGGCCGTCCACGGCATCTTCACCGACGAGCCGCAGGTCTCGCCGCGGACCTCCGGCGTCGTTCACAAGGGGGCGGTGGCCTACTCGCCGGTGCTGCGCGAGCGCTTCCGCCGCGAGCACGGCTACGACTTCGTCGAGCGCATCGCCGGCCTGTTCGAGAATGCCCCGGGATCGGCGACGGTGCGTCTGCACTACTTCCAGACGGTCGGCCGCGCGCTGGAGGAGAGCTTCTCGAAACAGATCGGCGAGCACTGCGAGCGGACGGGCATGACGTGGACCGGCCACTACAACGGAGAGGAAACGTTCCGCTCGGTGCAGATGAACGTCGGCAACCTGATGATCCAGTACCGCCACATGCAGCGGCCGGGCATCGACCACCTCGGCCTGCGGCTGCCGATGCTGGTCGTCCACATGATGCGCAGCCTCTCGAGCGTCGCGAACCAGTACGGCCGCACGCGCCGCCTCTCCGAGATGTTCGGCATCAGCGGCCAGAACATGAACTTCGAGGATCGCGCGTGGATCTGCGCCGGCCACGCGGTGCTGGGCATCAATCACGTCTGCCCGCACCTGACGCTCTACAGCATGAAGGGCTGCCGGAAGCGCGACTACCCGCCGACGATCTCGCCGCAGCAGCCCTACTGGGGTTGGAACGGCGCGGTCGAGGACTGCATGGCGCGGGTGTGCTACCTCTCGTCGGTCGGCGCCTACGCGCCGGAGCTGCTCGTGATCCATCCGCTCGAGAGCGCGACCATCGACGACCCCGGCAGCGGCGCCTCGCCCGTGGGCAACGCCCGGTTCGGGCGGTTCATGAAGGTCCTGGAGTCGCTGCAGGCGTCGCACCGCGACTACGACCTTGGGGACGAGCAGATCCTGGCCGACCTCGGGGTGGTGGAGGGCGCCTCGCTGCGCGTCGGGAAGATGGTCTACCCGGCGGTGCTGCTGCCGTGCCTGCGCACGGTGCGCGCAAGCACGCTGGCGCTGCTGGACCGCTTCGCCGCGGCGGGCGGCACGGTGCTCGTGGCGGACGGCATGCCGGACCTGGTCGACGGCCTCCCCAACGCGGCGCCGCTGGCGGCGCTGGCGGGCGTCGCCAGAACGCTGCCGGCGGAGGGCGCGGGGCCGGCGCTCGAAGCGCTGCGGCCGGCCGCGGTGCGCGTCGAGGGCGACGGCGCGGAGGCCGTGTGGACGCACCGCCGCGCGCTGCCGGGCGGGCAGATGGTGATGCTCTTCAACCGGTCGCGTCTCGCGGCGGCCGACGTGCGCGTGACGCTGGCCGCGGGCGCGGACCACCCGGTGGTGTGGGACCCGACGTCCGGCCGGACGATGTCCGTGAACCCGGGGGCCGACGGGACCTTCGCGCTGCGTCTCGATCCGGCGCGCACGCTCTTCCTCTCCACCGGCGGCGCCTCCGGCCCGGCCCGGCCGTCCGGCGCGTATGCCGCCGCGCGCCCCGGCGCCGCGGTGCAGACGCTCGACGGCTCGTGGACGGGCCGCCGGCTGGATGCGAACGCGATCACGCTCGATTTCGCGCGCTGGTCGACGAACGGCGGGGCCTCGTTCCAGGCCGCGGAGCCGGTGATCGGCATCCACGAACGCTTCACGCACCGGCCGTACCGCGGACCGCTGCGCCTGGCGTTCGACGTGGTGGTCGACACGCCGCCGAGGCGCTGCTCGCTCGTGATGGAGCAGCCGGCGATGTACCGCTCGATCGCGGTCAACGGGCGGACGGTCGGCTTCGCCGGCTCCGGCTTCTACCGCGACGCCTCGTTCCGGATGGCGGAGATCGGCGCGCTGCGGAAGGGGACGAACACGGTGACGCTCGACCTCGACTACGTGGCGCCGGTGCCCCCGAGCCGCGACGCGCGCGAGCGCTACGGAACGGAGATCGAAAGCGTCTACCTCGTCGGCGACTTCGCGGTGCATGCGGAGGCCTCGCCGGAGCCGGCGAAGTCCGAGCGCAACGACCGGGGCGAGCTCCCGAAGCGGCCGGTGCACCGGTTCCGCTCGTTCCGGATCGGGACGGAGAAGGGCGCGTTCGAGGGCGACCTCGCGCCGCAGGGCTACCCGTTCTACGCGGGCGCGTTCGAGTTGGAACGGACCTTCACGGCGCCGGCACCGGCCGCGGGGGCGCGTCACGTGCTGACGTTCCCGGAGATGGAGGCCATCGTGGCGGTGGTCGAACTCAACGGGAAGCGCCTGCCGCCCGCCGTGTGGAGCCCGTGGGAGGTGGACGTCACCGAGGCGCTGCGCGAGGGGACGAACACGCTCAAGGTGACGCTGGTCAACTCGATGCGGAACCTGCTCGGACCGCACCATCACGCGTTGGGCGAACTGACCTCCGTCGGGCCGGTGTCCTTCACCGGCGGCGTCGGCTGGCCGACGAATGCGGACGGGGAGGAGGACTGGTACGAC
This sequence comes from Lentisphaerota bacterium, assembly GCA_016873715.1. Lineage (GTDB taxonomy): Bacteria > Verrucomicrobiota > Kiritimatiellia > PWTM01 > PWTM01 > VGWF01. The sequence continues at coordinate 61,748 of VGWF01000001.1, forward strand.
GTGCGCCTTTCGCGCGAGCCGAAACTCTGGCGGGACGACACGCATTGCATCCCGTTCGGCTTCCTGCGTCCGCCGGTGCTGGAACAGAGGCGGTAGGGGGGCGAGGTGTCGGATTCCAAATGCCAGGCGGAACGGCGCGGGCGCTTCGTCGGCGAGGCGGTCTCCGGGCCGGCCCGGGCCCCGGTCCGCGTCGATGGAGGGCCGGCCTCCGTGCCGGCCGCGAGCGGTACCGGGATGATCGGGCGCTTCGTCGGCGAGGCGTTGACGCCCGTATCCGGCACCGCCGATCCGCGCCGCATGGCCGCGGGCGGGCCGGGATTGCCGATCTCGTTCACCTGGCGCGGCGGGACGGTCCGCGTGGCCTCGGTCCTCCGGGAATGGCGCGAGACCGGCGCCTGCACGCACGGCAGCGGGGAACGCTACGCGCGCAAGCACTGGTTCGAGATCAGGGATGCCGACGGGCGAACGATGAAGCTCTACTTCGAGCGCCGGCCCCGGGGTCGCGGGGCGCGCTGGCATCTCTTCAGCACGACGGAAACCGCGAAAGGGGCCGGGCGCGGGGCGTCCCCGTCTTCGTGACCGGTGCGCCGGAGGGCGCGGCCCTCACCAGACGGTCGGATCCTCGCCGAGGACCTCCGCGACCTTGCGGTCGATGATCTGGTCGCGGAACTCCCGGCGCGACTCGATCTCCTTCTTGAGCCGCGCGAGCTCCTCCTCCATCTGGCGGATGCGCGCGGCACGGTCGCGTTCGCGGAGTTCGTAGGTCTGGCCGACCTGTTCGCGGATGCGGCGGCGGAGCTGTTCCTTGGGCTCGCCCTTCGCGTGATGGTACTGGTCGACCAGTCCCTTGACGCTGGCCATGTGTTCCGACAACGCGGCCTCGGTGCCGGCGGCCTTGCCGGGGGCCTTCGGCGCGGCGGGGCGGTCGGACTTCTCCCCTGCCGGGCCGGGGCGCTTCGCGCCGTCGGCGCGGTCGGTGGTCATCGGAGGGCGGACCTCGGCCGGACCGGCGAACGGCGGCCGGGGCGCGTCGCCGCCCTCGGTCTTGCGCCAGACGTTGGTGCGGCGGGGGTCGCCGCCGGGTTCCCGGAACCGGGTGGACGCCTCCTCGAACCGGCGGCGGAGCGCCTGCTGGAAGGCCTCGGGGTCCTCCCTGCGCAGCGTGACGAGCCGTTCGTACTCGTCGGGGTGGTTGCGCTTCACGTACTCGAGCAGGCGGTCGACGGGGCGCGCGCCCTCGGTCCACGTTCCCGACCCCTGCGGTCGGCCGGGACCGCCCGGGGCGGCGGGGTCGCGAACGCGGTCGGAGCGGGCCGCGGGTTCGGCTTTCTCGGCGGCGGCGTCCGTCGCCGGGGTCGCGGGCTCGTCGGCATCGCGGCGGACGACAATCTTGGCCCCGGCGTCACGGTCCGACGCCTCCACGGAGTCGGCGGCGACGGAATACGCGGCGCCGGCAAGCAGGGCCGACGCGGCCGCGATGCGGACCGGCAGGGCCGGGCTCACGTCAGGCCTCCACCTGGAGCATTCGCGTCGCGATCTCGTCGAGCGACTCGCCGGACTCCTGCGGATCGAACGGCAGGGCGCGCTTCATGTCCTCGGCCACCGTCGCGAGGTCGTCGCTCAGCAGGTCCATCCGCACGTCGACCCACTCGTCCATCGCCCACGCGTGGGCGGGGACGGCGGTGCGGGCGACGGCCGGACCGCCCGGGCGCGAGGCGGCGACAACGATGCCGAACCCGATCGCGAAGGCGGCGACCGCCGCGGCGGCGAGGGCGAGAACCGGGCGGTGGCCGAGGCCGAACCACGCGTGGCGGCGGATCGTCTCCTCCTCCTCGCGGCGGCGGGCCTCGACGACGAGCGAGGTCACCGTGAAACGGGTGGGCGGGGGCAGGGCCGCGTCCGCGCGCGCCTCGTCGCCGAGATGCAGCAGGGCGGCACGGTAGGAGCGGCACGACGGGCAGCCGGCCAGGTGCGCGTCGAGGCGCGCCCGGTCGGCGGGCTTCAACTCCCCGCTCGACTCGAGCAGGATGTACTGCGTGGAATGTTCGCACTTCATGACGACTGCCCTCCGCAGGCCCTGTACTCGTCCTTCAGGGCCTCCCTCAACTTCAACACCGCGTAATGCATGCGGGCCAGCGCGGTGTTGATGCTGACGCCCTGGATCACGGCGATTTCCTTGAACGGAACCTCGCCCTCCGTGCGCAGCAGGAACACCTCCCGCTGCTCCGGCGGGAGCTTGACCAGCTCCTCCCGGATGCGCCGGCCGAGATCGCGTCCCGCGGTCTCCGACGCCGGCCCGATCCCGGCGGCCGGGACGCGGTTGATCCAACTGCTCTGCGTCTGCGTGCCCGCCGAACTCGGCTGGACGAACGGCTTGCACCGCCGGGCGAGGTCGATGATCAGGTTGTGGGCGATGCGGAAGAGCCATCCCAGGAGGTTCTCCTCCCGGAAGGCGTCCAGCTTCCGGATCGCGCGAATCCAGACTTCCTGAAAGACCTCGTCGGCGTCCGTCCGCCCCTCGGTCATCTTGAGAATGAACGAATAGAGCGGCCGGCGGTAGTGCTCGACAAGCTTCCCGAGGGCCTCCCGGCTGCCCTTCCGGTACTCGTCCAGCCACGCGCGTTCCTGAGCGTCCATCGATGTCCGTTCATCGGGACCGCTCCATTCCGGACCATTAAACGGAGCGATCCCCTGATTATTGCCCTTCGATCGGCCCGCAGATTCAACACGAAAGGGACTCGGAAGGAAAGCCCGGGGGAGGTGGGGCGCGAACAACACCCGACAGCCAACGTCCGACACCCACCATCCAACGGGGGGCGCGGGGTGACCTCGGAACGTGAAGCCTGGAACTTGGAACTTGAAACTTGCCACCCCGGGGCGCGTACTTGGGGTGAACGGAGACCTACCCATGCGCGGCATGCTTCGAGTCGTGTGGTTGGCGCTGGCGGCGGCGGTCGCGATGCTGGCCGCCGGATGCGGCCCGGTCTGACGGCCATGACGTGGCGGCGCTACGCGGACTGCGCCCGGCTCAACGGGCGCGTCGTGGGGCTGCTGGCCCGGGGCCGCTGGATGCGGTCCTCCGACATCGCCCGCAGCTACGACGCCCTCGCGCCGGACTACGACCGCGCGTGGCTCGTCCACCTCCAGGACACCACCGCGCGGCTGCTGGACCGGATCCCGGGGGCGCTGCCGGAGGGGCCGATCCTCGACCTCGGCTGCGGAACCGGCTTCGCCGCCCTCCGGCTCGCCCTGCGATTCCCGGGACGCGCCGTCGAGGCCTGCGATCTCTCCGCCGGCATGATCGCCGAGGCCCGCCGTCGGCCCGGCGCGGAGGCCGTCGCATGGTCCGTCGCCGACATGGCCGCCTTCCTCGCCGGGCGCCCCGCGGGCTCCGCCGCGCTGGCGGTCGCCGCGTGGTCGGCCGGCTACGCGGATCTGCGCCACATCGCGAGGGACTGCGCCCGCGTGCTGCGGCCCGGCGGCCGCTTCGCCCTCGTCGTCAACCTCGCCGACACGCTCGCGCCTCTGCGGCGGGCCTTCCGCCACACGATGCAGGCCCGGGCCGCCGATCTGCAGTGCCTCGCCCGCTTCCCGTTCCCGCGCGACGCCGCCGCGGTCCGCGCCGCGCTGCACGCGGCGGGGCTTCGCGCAGAGCACTTCGAGGAGGGCGCCTGCGCGATCGAACCGCCGCCGTCCGCCGACGGACGCCGCCTGCCCTGGCTGCTGCGGACCGGCACGCTGGCGGGCTTCGACGCGATGCTCCCGCTCGACCGGCCCGGCCCCGTCGCCGACACCTTCGAGGCGCGGCTCGCCGCGGACCCGGAGCCGATCCGCCATCACTACGCCCTCGCCGTCGCGGAGCGCCCGTGAGCCTCTCCCTCCTCCAGTACGCCGCGCTGCTGCTCGACCCGCGCGTGTCGGGTCCGCCGCTGCGCGCGCTGCGGACGATGCGCGCGCGCGGCATCCGGCGGCTGCCGGATCGCGTCTACGACCCGGCCAGCGGACGGCTGCGCCCGGCGCAGATGCGCCGGTTCCTCCGCGACTGGCTCGCCGGCGAGCGGCTGACGCGCCACCGCGGACAGTGGGTCCTCAACTCGTTCCTGCCGCCGTTCCCGGGACCCGCCTACCGGCGGATGTTCGACAACCTGTTCTCGGGCCGCCACCTGAGCCCCGTCTCCGCGTTCCTCGCCGTCACCGCGCGCTGTCCGGCGGACTGTCCGCACTGCAGCCGCGGCGGCCGGCGCGACGGGGCGGAGCTGACGACCGCGCAGTGGACCGGCGTCATCCGCCAGTTGCACGGGCTGGGCACGAGCATCCTCGGCTTCACCGGCGGCGAGCCGTGCGTGCGAGACGACCTTGCGGTCCTTGTCCGCGCCGCAGCGGGCGGCGGCGCGGCGACGATCCTCTTCACGTCCGGCCGCGGGTTCGACGAAGCGCTCGCGCGGCGGCTGCGCGGCGCGGGCCTGTGGTCCGTGTGCGTGAGCCTCGATGCGGACACCGCCGCCGCTCACGACGCCGCGCGCGGGGCCGGCTCGTTCGCGACGGCGGTCGCCGCGCTCCGGCTCGCGCGCTCGCTCGGCTTCTACACGATGGCCGGCGCGGTCGCGTCGCCCGCGTTCGTCGAGTCCGGCATGCCCGCGCGCATCCACGGACTCCTCGCCGGACTTGGCGCGCAGGAGTTGAGGGTCGTCGAGGCGATGCCCTGCGGGCGCATGACGGGGTGTGCGACGGACGCGTTGCTCACGCCGGACCACGTCGCGGCGCTGCGGCGGTTCCACGTCGAGACGAACCGTTCCGGGCGCGGGCCGAAGGTCTGCGCCTTCAACCACGTCGAGAGCCCGGAGATCTTCGGCTGCGGCGCCGGAACGCAGCACCTCTTCATCGAGCCCTCCGGCGTCGTGTGCCCGTGCGATTTCACGCCGCTCGGCTTCGGCAGCGTGCTGGAGACGCCGCTGGCCGACTTGTGGCGCCGGATGAACCTCGCGATGGGGGACAACCCGCGCACGCACTGCTTCATCCAGCGGAACCGGGACCGTGTCCGCGCCCGGGCCGCCGACGGCTACCCGCTGCCGCGCGACGTCAGCGAGGCGATCTGTCGCGAGGCCGGTCCGGAGCCGCTGCCGGCCTACTTTGCCCTCGTCACGTCCGGCGGCAAGGCCGGCGGAAAGGAACCGTCATGAGCCTCGTTGCGCGAAGGGTATGGTTCATCGTGGCCGGCGCCGTCGCCGGATTCCTCAGCGGCGCGATGGTGCCGCACGTGTTCGGTGTCCGCGGGCTGATCCTCGGCATGGCGATCTCCGTCGGGGCGGCGATGCTGAATCCATGGCGGCGGGATCCGGACGGCCGGACGCCGGGCCTCGCGCGAACCCTGGGCGTGGCGGCGGGTGTGGCCGTCGCGGCCTTCGGACTGATCCTCGCGTGGCACGAGATGGTTCCGCCGCCGCACCACGACATCGATCTGAACCGGATGAACGCGGTGGCGGCCGGACTCGGGTGCGTGGTCACGGCCGCCGGGATCCTGCTCGGCTATCGCGCGCGCCGGGCCGGGATCCGCCGCGCGTGGGCGTGGTTCGTCCTGACGCCTTTTGCGACCGCGGCCTTGCGGTCGTGGTCCGTCGGAGGCATCGAGGCGTTCCCGTTCTCCCTGCTTCTCGGCTCGACCCCGTTCGTCCTCCTGTGGCTCCTCGCCGCCCGCCTCACCGACCCCGGGTGGTCACACGTCCGGTGGCTCCGGGCGGCTTCGGACGACGGGGCCGTCGCCGGGCACGGGGCGGAATGAAGGTGTTCCTGCATCAACTGGGATTCGTTCTTGCCGGTGGAGCGGCCGGATTCGCGAGCGGCATCCTGATGCCTGGCGCGGGCGGAGTTCGGGGTGCCATTCTCGGCGCCAGCATTGCCCTTGGAGCGGCCGTGCTGAATCCGTGGAAGGGTCGCGCGACGATGCCCGGGCTCGTCCGCGTCTTCGTTGTGGCCGTTCTTGCGGGCGCCATGGCGGCCGAGGGCATCATCGCATGGGAGTGCGTGCGTCCCTACGAGTGGAGTCGCATGGAGCCTTTCGGGCATCACGCTCTCGACCCGCTGGCCGGCCAGGCCGTCGCCGGGAGCCTTTCCTACTCGATCACCCTGTTGTTCTGGATCCGGGCCCGCAGGGCCAGCCTTCACCATTCGTGGGCTTGGCTGGCCGCAGCGATCGTGTTCGGACCGGTCGCGCGGCTCGTGGGCGCAGGTGGTCCCGTGGCAGTTGAAGCCGAGACCCTGTTGGGAATGGCCCTCTTCGTTGCCCTGACCGCGCTGCCGTTTGCCGGATTCTGGTTCTACGCTGCACAGGTGGCCGACCCGGCCTGGACGCGCAGGCGCTGGTTCCTAAGGACCCAGGGAAGGGTGCCACCGCCGCCCCTGCCGCCATCGGTCTGACCTCCCGGCGTCCAACCCTTGGAAGTCGCAAACCTTTCCTCTTCCAAGGGTTGGAAATTGCCCGTTGCGGCATCTCCCGATCTCCGGACCATCTCTGTCCCCGTCCCGGTCCATGTTGTCTGTCCCCGCCGGATCGTCGGAGTCGGGGCTTGCTTTCCGCCCGAAGGACCCGGATGGGTCTTACATCTGGTGATGCGATCGCACCATCAGATGTAAGACCGGCGGGACGGGAGTGGGGCGTCAGGATCTCGCTTGGAATGCTTCGACTTCGCGATCGGCGGGAGGCCGGGCTTGACGGGCTGATGGCGGAGAGCGGATCCGATGGCTGGGGCTTGAGCCGGAGCACTCCCCGGGGCTCCCGCGGTTTGCCCTTCCGCCGCCACGATCCGTCCGGCCGGATTCGGGCGTTCAGGCGCAGGTCAAGCGTGTGGCGGTCGTCCCGGGCGATGCGCAGCTTGCCTCCTGTTCCGTGCCTCTCATCCGGTGATCTCCCGCCCGCTGACGGGTTGTTCGCCGCCGGGCTTGAAGGTGGTCGGAAAACGGGCATAATGGAAAGACTGCAACCATGCTGTCCGGCGACCGTCACGGGTTCACTTCGGGATCCGGGGCGGGCGGGGCCGGGCGGGCAATAACCGGGCGGGAGCGAACGACATGGAGACCTTGCGGCGGATGGCGGGCTACGCGGGGCCGGAGGGGCCGGTGGTGCTGCTGATCATGGACGGCGTCGGGATCGGGAAGCACGAGGACGGCGACATGGTTCGCGCCGCGCACACGCCGCATCTCGACTGGCTGGCCGGGAATGCGATCGCCAGCAGCCTGAAGGCCCACGGAACCGCCGTCGGCATGCCGAGCGACGACGACATGGGGAATAGCGAGGTCGGCCACAACGCGATCGGCTGCGGCCGCGTCTTCGCGCAGGGCGCCCGGCTGGTCAGCGAGGCGATCGCCTCGCGCGCCCTCTTCGCCGGCCAGGCGTGGCGCGAGGTTGTCGGCAACGTCGTGGCGAAGTCCTCGCAACTCCACTTCATCGGCCTCTTCTCCGACGGCAACGTCCACAGCCACCTCGACCACCTCGAGGCGATGCTGACGGAGGCGAAGGCGCAGGGCGTGAAGCGCGCGCGCGTGCACATCCTGCTCGACGGCCGCGACGTGCCGCCGACGAGCGCGATGACCTACGTCGACCGCTTCGAGGCGTTCCTGAAGGCGATCAACGCGGGCGGCACGGTCGACTTCGCGATCGCCTCCGGCGGCGGCCGCATGAAGGTGACGATGGACCGCTACGAGGCCGACTGGCGCATGGTGGCGACCGGCTGGGCGACCCACGTGAAGGGCGAGGGCGACGGCTTCGCGAGCGCGCGGGAGGCGATCGAGGCGCTGCGGGCGCGGAAGCCGGGCATCCTGGACCAGGACCTCCCCGCCTTCGTGATCCACCGCGGCGGGAAGCCGCTCGGGCCGGTGGTCGACGGCGACAGCGTCGTCTTCTTCAACTTCCGCGGCGATCGCTCGATCGAGATCTCCCGCGCGTTCGAGGATGCGGAGTTCACGAAATTCGCGCGCGGGCCGCGGCCGGACGTCGTCTTCGCGGGCATGATGCAGTACGACGGCGACCTGAAGCTCCCGAAGCGCTTCCTGGTCGAACCGCCGGCCATCGACCGCACGATGGGCCAGTTCCTCGCCGCCTCCGGCGTGCGCCAGTTCGCGTGCAGCGAGACGCAGAAGTTCGGGCACGTGACCTACTTCTTCAACGGCAACCGCTCGGGCAAGTTCAACGCCGCGCTCGAGGACTACGTCGAGGTGCCCTCGGACCTCGTCCCGTTCGAGGAGCGGCCGTGGATGAAGGCGGCGGAGATCACCGACGCCGTCCTCCGGGCGATCCGCGAGAACCGGCACCGCTTCATCCGGCTCAACTACGCCAACGGCGACATGGTCGGCCACACGGGCGTGTTCCAGGCGGTGCGCATCGCCGTCGAGGCGGTCGACCTCAGCCTGGGCCGCGTGATGAAGGCGGTGAAGGCGGCCAAGGGGATCCTCGTCGCCTCGGCCGACCACGGAAACGCGGACGACATGGCCGAGCGGGACAAGAAGACCGGCAAGGCGGCGATCGACCCGGCGACGGGCGAGCCGAAGCCGAAGACGGCGCACTCGCTCAACCCGGTGCCGGTCTTCGTGTACGACCCGTCCGGCGCGGCGAAGGCGCGCCTCTCGGGCGCGAAGGATCTCGGCATCAGCAGCCTCGCGGCGACGTGCCTGAAGCTGATGGGCTTCGAGCCGCCCGAGGGCTACACCCCGAGCGTGGTGGACGTGGGGTGAGACGGGGGAACGGCGGGCGGAAGCGTGGATGACGGGACGAACGGACGGGTGGACGGATGATGGGATGAGGGGATGGGGCGGGGTCCGGCATCCACCCCATCATCCACCCATTCATTCGTCCGCGAGGGGTTCTCCGGGAGGAAGCCATGAACGCGTGGATCCGTGGGTGGACGTGGGCGGCGTCGGCGCTGGTGCTCGCGGCGGGCGCGGGCGCGCAGGCGCCGGAGGCCGGGTGGCAGGTCGACGTCGATACGGTCCGCGTGGCGAACGCGGCGCTGGATCTCCGCGAGGCGGGCCTGTTCCGGCTCGCGGACGGCAGCCTCGTGGTACGCGTGCGGTGCGGCGCGGTGCCGGCGCCCGAGAGCGTTCGCATCCTGCTCGACGTCGACGAGCCGACCAACGGTCTTGCCGGGACGGGGGCGGACCTGATGATCGAGGGCGATGTCCTCTTCCGCTACCCGCGCTTCGCGAAGGGCTGGGAATGGAACGAGGTCTCCGGCGTGGCCTCGGTCGCCTCGGAGTTCGGCACGCGCAGCATGCTGCTTCCTGCGGGGGTTCCGGCCCCGCGGATGCGGTGGGCGGTGGAGACGCTGGACCGCGAGTGGAAAACGGTCGACCGCCTCCCCGCGCAGGGCATGGTCGAGTCCCGCCTCGAGCAGCTTCCGGAGATGGGGCCCTCCGCGGGCCCGCCTCCGGCCTCCGGCCTCCTGATCACGGCGGCCCCGCCGCTGGTCGCGCGCTTCCCGGCCCTCGCGCAGGGGGCGTGGGCGGAGGACGCGGCGGCGAAGGCGATGACCTTCCCGCTCCACGGCGGCGCGGCGGCGCCGGTCCGCTTCGAGGTCCGCCCGGTCGGCGGCGCGGCGGAGGCGATGACGCCGGCGTCGGCGTGGCGCGACGGCGAGCGCGTGAAATGGAGCGGCACCAACGCCGGGCTCTCGTGGACGATGCTGGCGGTGCCCGGCGCGGCGGGGGACCTGTGGGTCGCGGCCGAGTTCCAGGGCGGGCGCGAAGCCGCCTTTGATTTCGCCGCCTCGATCGGCCTGCCGGCGTGGTCGTGGACGGTGGCGGACGGCACGCGGGCGGGGCGTCCGCTCGATGCGCAGGCGTGGCGCGGCGGCGGGCTCGGGACGACGTCGCCGGTCGGCGAGGCCCGCAGCCAGGCGTTGTGGCCGTTCGCGGTCGCGTCGTCGCCCTCGGGCACGGTTGCGCTGGTGGCCGATCCGGACGAGCCGCGGCCGGTCTTCTACGAGGGCGGCGCGCAGCCGCCGACCGTCGCGATCGTCCACCCGATGGCGGTGACGCCGATGACGACGCGATCCCCCGGCCGCGCCTGCGTGGCCTTCCTCGTGCGCGGCGCCGCGCCGTCGGCCGATCCGTTGCGGTCCGCGGCGGCGTGGTGGCACGGGTTGCTGGCGCCCGGCGCGACGCCCCCGGTGCCGACGCAGTGGCTCGACACCGGGGCCGATGCGGCGGCGGCGCGGAAGATCGTCGGGGGCCCCGTCGCGGTCGAGGCGCTGCGGTCCGGCGAGTCCGGCGCGGTGGCCGAGGCGTGGCGGTACGTGCGCCTGCGGCCGTGGTGGTGCGAGATGCCGGTGCCCCGCGGCGTGAAGGCCGACGCGGCCGAGGCGATGCGGCTGCTGCGGTTCCATGCGGCGGCCGGCGGGCCGCTGGCCTGGTACGCGCAGTCGGCGATCCTCGGCGCGGCGCGCGGCGCGGACGATTCGGTTGCGATGCGGGCGGTCGCGACGCCCGGCGGGACGGTGCTGCGCGTGGCGGTCTCGACCGACCCGCACTTCCTGACGACCCCCGGCGCGCCGTGGAACCGCTCGATGCTCGAGTGGGCCTACGCGACGCAGTTCCACGACTCGCCCGGGATGGCGGCGGTGCTGTTCGACGGCCTCGACGGGCTCGGCGGGCTGGATCACAACCGCGCGACGCTCGCCGCGGCCGACCGGGCCGCCGCGCACGCGGCCGGCTCGCGGCTGCCCGGCGTGCCCCGCGCCCTCGATGCCTTCGAGTTCCTCGACGCCTTCCGCCGCGCCATCGGCCCCGGGCGGCGCGCGATCGCGCTGGCCGACCCGTTCGAGGAGCACGCGATGTTCGCGCCGTTCGCCGACGTCACCGTGTTCACCGATGCGGCGCGTCCGGCGGACGGCGGGGCGCGGGCCTTCCGCCACCGGCTGCTGGCCGGCGCCCGCCCCTGCGTGCGGGTGATCTCGGGCGATTTCGAGTGGATGGATCCCGCGACGTTCCGCGCGGCCCTCGCCGACTCGCTCTTCCTCGGCATGATCCCGTCGGCCGGGCGCGACGCGGCGGGGCGCGACTACTGGTCGCAGCCGGCCTGGGTCGCGCGCGACGCCGTGGCGTTGCGGACGCTGGTGCCCCTCGCGCGGCGTCTCGCCGCGGCGGGGTGGCGCGTCGAGGGGACGGCCTCGGCGGCGGGCGAGGGGATCGATGTCGAGTCCTTCGGCTCCGGCGAGCTGCGCATGGCGACCGTTCGCAACGGCGGACGGGCGTCGCGCGAGGTCGAGCTGGCCTGGAGCGAGGTCGGCGGGCCGGTGTACGTGGTGCAGCCCCTGACCGCCGCGTGCGACTACCTCGAGCCCCGCGAGGGCGCGATCCGTTCGAGCCTGCACCTCGGGCCGGGCGAGGTGGCGGTGCTGGACCTGGTGCCGGCCCCGGCGGTCGAGGCCGAACTCGGGTTCCTCGACGGCTGGAACCCGTCGGCGGGGGAGGGCGAGGCGGCGGCGGCGAATCTCCGGGCGCTCCGCAGGGAGATGGAGGCGGGCGTCGGGACATGGGTGTCGTGCGCGGCGCCGCTGATCCGCGGGAGCCGCAACGCCGTCGCGGTGCGCATCCTCAACCGCGGCGACTCGCCGCTGGTCATCGCCGAGGCGCGGCTGACGGGCGCGGGCGGCGCCGCGGCGATGCTCGCCGAGCCGCGCATCCTCGGCGCGGGCGAGGCCGCGGGGTTCACGGGCGAACTGACCGACGACCTGCCCGGCGCGACGCCGTGGGTGACGCTGTCGTGGCGGCTGCAGCGCGGCGACCGCGAGTGGATCTCGACCCGCCGGCTCCGCGCGGCCTTCGTCGCGCCGGTCGAGGTGATGCCCGCCCGCGCCGAGCTCGCGCCGGCGGGAACGGTGGCCGAGGTGGAGGTCGGGTTGCGCAACCACTCGCGGCAGCGGCAGACGGTGCACCTCGCGTGGGACGGCGACTTCCGCGGCGACCGGCTGGAGACCGTCCTTGAGCCCGAGGAGTCCAAGACGATGACGCTGCCCGTCGCCGGGGAGCCGGGCCGCAGCGGGCGCATCGAGGTGCGGGCCTCGGCCGGCGGACGGGAGATCCACCGCAGCGACGTCCGCATCCGCTTCCCGGAGGCCCCGTGACGGGCGCGGCATGATCCACCTGACCGAGAAGATGCTGCTGGAGTGGGCCGGCCAGAAGAAGTACCTGGAGGGCCGCCAGCTGCTCGACCGCGAGACGGTCAGCGATCTCGAGATCGACCCGCCGCTCGTGCGCGGCACGCTGAACAACGGCGCGCGCTCGCTTCGCACCGGCTTCCGCGTCGTGAGCCCGACCTGCGTCGAGAGCCTCTGCCCGTGCTACGACAACCGCGAGCGCGGCATCATCTGCTCGCACGTCGTCGCGCTGGCGATCGAGGTGCGGCGCCGCGCGGCCGACCCCGGCGAGGCGGAGCGGAGGGAGGCCGAGCGCCGGCGCGCCGCGCAGATGGCCGCCGTCCCGGAGGGAGCCTACCTGCGCCGCGCGAAGGGGGGCAACGGCGGCGGGGTGGTCGCGCGGATCGAGGCGGTGCTGCCCGCCGACTGGCCCGCGGCGTGGGCGGCCGGGCGCGTGGGCGTCGAGTGCTTCGCGGTGGCGAACGGCCGGCGCGTGTCGCTCGACCAGGTCCCGCGCGACCTGGCGCTGGCGCTGCCGGCGAAGGACGAAGCCCTGCTGTTCGTTCTCGAGGACATCGGCGGCGGGCCGCGCGGACGGCTGGACCTCGGGCGGGCGGACTTCCTCAATCTTCTCGAGGTGTGCGCCGGCCGGCCGATCCCGGTGGCCGGCGGCGCGCCGGCCCTCACCGTCCACACGGAGGCGCGGGTCGAATCGCGCATCCGCCTGGCGCTCGACGCGCAGACGGGCGAGATCGAGATGACGCTGCACACCGCGCTGCCGGCGCCCCCCGGCGCGGACGCGACGGTGCACCTCGTGCACCGCCACAAGGGGTGGGCCGGCACGACGTCGGCGCTGTGGCGCCTCGCGAAGACCCTGCCCGAGCCCCTGCACGGCGCCTACGCCCACGGCATCCGGATCCCGCGCCTCGCGGTGCCGCGCTTCCTCGGCAGCGAGTGGCCGGCGCTGGCGCAGTGGCTGCCGATCGAGACGACGATCTCGCCGGAGCTGTTCGCCATCGAGCCGGCGAAGCCGGGCTTCAAGCTGGCGGGGCGCGGGAGCCTGGCCTCGCTGACCGCGACGCTCTACGCGGAGTACGACGGCACCTCGCTGGTCGCCGGCAAGGCGGATCCGGCGGGCCAGTTCGCCATCCCCGATCCGTCGGACATCCTGCGCTACCTCGTCCGCAACCCCGGCGCCGAGACCGACGCCCTGCGTCTGCTCGCCGGTCTCGGCCTCACCGGCGACCCGGGCGACCGTCTCGCGCCGCTGATGGGCGAGCGCGCGGTCCTCAATTTCCTCGGCCGCAACCTGCCCGCGCTGCGGCGCCGCGGATGGAAGGTCGACATCCAGGGCCGCGCGGGCGGCTTCCTCGAGCAGTCGTCGTGGGCGACGCCGGTCGTGAGGATCACGCCGACCGGCGGCGGCGGCTGGTTCGAGGTCGAGTTCCACTTCGAGGACACGACGGGCGTGAGCCTCTCGCCGTCGGACATCCGCCGCGCGCTGCTGAAGGGCGAGTCGTTCGTCGACTGCGGCGGCCGGCCGGTGCTGTTCGACGCGAGCGCCGTCGAGGCGATGCAGGAGGTCTTCGAGGACTGCGCCTCGGCCGACGGCTCGAAGCCGGGCGCGTTCCGGCTGGCGGGCGTCTACGCCGCCTACGTGCGCGAGTCGCTCCACGCGCTCGACGGCGTCGATATCGAGGCCGACGCCGCGTGGCGCGCCGCGGTGGAGAAGCAGTCCGGCCGCGTCGGCGACGTGCCGGTGACGCTCGATCCCGCCCTGCAGGCCTTCCTGCGCCCGTACCAGCGCGAGGGCGTCGGCTGGCTTCGCTCGCTCGAGCAGTGCGGCTTCGCCGGGATCCTGGCCGACGAGATGGGCCTGGGCAAGACGGTGCAGACCCTCGCGTGGCTGCGCCTGGATCGGCTCAACCCCGAGGCGCGCGGGCGGCCCGCTCTGATCGTCTGCCCGACGAGCCTGATCGAGAACTGGGCGGAGGAGGCGGCGCGGTTCACGCCGTCGCTGCGCGTGCAGGTCATCGCCGGCCTCGACCGGCACGAGCGGTGGGACTCGCTCGGAAAGGCGGACCTCCTGATCACGTCCTACGCGCTGCTGCGCCGCGACCTCGACCGCCACCTGCAGCACCAGTTCGCGGTCGTCGTGCTCGACGAGGCGCAGCACATCAAGAACCGCGCCACGCGCAACGCGATCGCCGCGAAGCAGCTCAAGGCCTTCCACAAGCTGGTCCTCACCGGCACGCCGATGGAGAACAGCGTCGCGGACCTCTGGTCCATCATGGACTTCCTGATGCCGGGCTATCTCGGCTCCGGCGACGGCTTCCGCCGCCGCTACGAGCAGCCGATCGCCCAGGGCGCCGAGGCGGGCGAGGCCGCGCTCGTGCGGCTGCGGCGCAAGCTGCGGCCGTTCCTGATGCGCCGCATGAAGCGCGACGTCGCCCGCGAGCTTCCGCCGAAGATCGAGCGCGTCGCGCACTGCACGCTGACCGGCGACCAGCAGCGGGTCTACAAGGAGCTGCTCGAGTCCTCGCGCCGCCGCATCGCCGACATGGTCGCGGAGCGCGGGTTCGACGCCTCGCGCATGGAGATCCTCCGGACGCTGCTGCGGCTGCGGCAGACGTGCTGCCACCTCGACCTGCTGCGGGTGGAGGGGCTCCGGAGCGAGTTCCCGTCGGCCAAGATGGACCTCCTCTTCGAACTGCTCGACGAGGCCCTCGACGGCGGCCACCGCGTGCTGGTCTTCAGCCAGTTCGTCTCGATGCTGACGATCCTCCGCGCCGAGATGGAACGGCGGCAGTGGCGCTACTGCTACCTCGACGGCGCGACGCAGGACCGCCTCTCGGTGGTCAAGCAGTTCAACGGCGACCGCGGCATCCCGGTCTTCCTGATCAGCCTCAAGGCCGGCGGCACGGGGCTCAACCTCGTCGGCGCCGACATGGTGGTCCACTTCGACCCGTGGTGGAACCCGGCCGTCGAGAACCAGGCGACGGACCGCGCCTACCGGATCGGGCAGAAGCGGACGGTGTACAGCGTGAAGCTGATCGCGCGCGACACGGTCGAGGAGCGCGTCGTTGCGATGCAGCGGCGCAAGCAGCAGCTCATCGACGCGGCGGTCGAGGCCGGCGGGGCGTCGATCCACCGCATGTCGTGGGACGATGTGAAGGAGATCCTGGACCTTTAGGCGGCGCGGGATTCGGGCTTGCCCGCCGGATCGGGGGCTGGCACCATCCGCGCCGCGCGCGGGGCGGAGGAGCGGGACGGTGGCGCAGAACAGACTGGAAAAACTTGAGAACCACGTGCTGGCGGTCATCGAGGGCCGCCGGACGGGGCCGGGGCCGACGGTGCTGCGGGGATTCCTGGGCGCCCTGTCGCTGGTCTTCCGCGCCGCCGTCCAGTCGCGCCTGTGGCTCTACCGGCAGGGCATCCTCCGCAACCACCTGCTCGGCTGCCAGGTGCTGAGCGTCGGCAACCTGACCGTCGGCGGCACCGGCAAGACGCCGGTCGTGGAGAGCCTGGCCCGCGAACTCCAGCGCCGCGGCCGCAAGGTGGCGGTGCTGAGCCGCGGCTACAAGAAGACCCAGCCGACGCTCGGGCGGCGCGTGTCCGGCCTGCTCACCGGCCGCCGGCGCACGCAGGAGCCGCTGGTGGTCTCCGACGGGCGGCGGCTGCTGCTCGACTCGGCGACCGGGGGCGACGAGCCCTTCATGCTCGCCTCGAACCTGCCCGACGTCGCCGTGATCGTCGGGCGCGACCGCGTCAAGAGCGGGCGCTACGCGATCCAGAAGCTCGGCTGCGACACGCTGATCCTGGACGACGGCTTCCAGTACCTTCGCCTCAAGCACCGCCTCGACATCGCGCTCGTCGACCGCACCAATCCCTTCGGGCACGGGCGCCTGCTGCCTCGCGGCCTGCTGCGCGAGCCGGCTCGGAACATCCGGCGCGCGGGGTTCATCTTCATCACGAAGTCCCACGGCGACGGCGCCGACGACCTCAAGGCCATGCTCCGGCGCCTGAACCCGGACGCCGAGATCTCGGAGTGCCGCCACTGCCCGCGCCACCTCCAGGACGTCTTCACGCGGGAGCGCAAGCCCCTCGAGTTCCTGAAGGGGCTCGACGTCGCCGCGATCTCGGCCATCGCCTCGCCGAAGGGGTTCGAGGACAGTCTCGTCTCCCTCGGCGCGCGGGTGCTGCACCACAAGCGGTTCGCCGACCATCACCGCTACACGCAGCAGGAACTCATCGAGGCGATCAACCGCGGCCTCGCGCGCGGGGCGAAGGCGCTGATCACGACGGAGAAGGACGCCGTCCGGTTGCCCCACATCGAGCGGCGCGACCTGCCGGTGTACTTCCTGCGCGTCGAGATCGAGATGCTGTCGGGATCGGAGGCCTTTCGTGACTGGATCGCCCGGATCTGCTTCCGCTGATCCCGCGGCCGGAGCGGAGGCCGTCCTCGCCGTCGGCGTCAACTGGATCGGCGACGCGGTCATGTCGATGCCCGCCCTGCAGGCGTGGCGCGCCCGCCGTCCGTCCGCCCGGCTGACGATGCTGGTGAAGCCCGGGCTGGTCCCGCTCTGGCGCATGCACGCGGCGCCGGACGAGGTCGTCGCGATCGCCCCCGGGTCCGCCGGGGCGGTGCGCACCGGCCTCGCGCTGCGGGCGCGCCGGTTCGACATCGCGTACGTCCTTCCCCACTCCTTCCGCTCCGCGTGGATCGCCGCGTGGGCCGGCGCCCGGGAGCGGGTCGGGCTCGCCGGCCCCGCCCGCGGCCTCCTCGGCATCCGCGTCGTGCGCCCGCACGCGGAGCCCGGACGGCGCCACCAGCAGTACGAGTACCTCGACCTCCTGCTCGGCCCGGGCGCCGGCGCGGTCCCGGAGCCGCCGGCGCTGCGGATCCCGCCGGAGGCCGCGGAGGCGGCCGCGCGGCTGACCGCGGGGCTGCCGCCGGGTCCGCTCGTCGCCGTCATGCCGGGCGCCGCGCGCGGCCCGTCGAAGCGATGGCCCGCCGAACGGTTCGTGGAGGTCGCGCGGCGGCTGGCGGCCGGCGGCGTCGCCGTGGTCGCCCTCGGCGCGGCGGCGGAGGCGGAGGATTGCGCGGCGGTCGCCGCCGCCGCGGGCGGACGCGGGCGGAGCCTCGCGGGCCGCACCGACATCCCGCAGTGGGCCGCCGTGCTCGCGTCGTGCGCGCTGGCCGTCTCCAACGACAGCGGCGGGATGCACCTCGCGGCGGCGGCGGGGACGCCGGTCGTCGCCGTCTTCGGCCTCACAGACCCGGAGCGCACCGGCCCGCTGGGGCCGGCCTGCGACGTCGTGCAGGCGCCGGGCGCCCGTTCGCGCGACGTCGCGCGCGACGACGCCGACGCGGTCCGGAGGCTCGGGGCCGTCACCGTGGAGGCCGTGCTGGCGCGCTGCGAATCGCGGCTGGCGGCCGGCGCGCGCCCCGCGGCGGGAGGCGCCCCGTGCGTCCGCTGATCTCCGCCTGCGTGACGGCCGGCAACGAGGAGCGCAACATCGCGCGATGCCTCGAGAGCCTTCGCTGGTGCGACGAGATCGTCGTCGTCGACAGCTTCAGCCGGGACGGCACCGTCGAGATCTGCCGGCGCTACACCGACCGCGTCGTCCAGCACGAGTGGCTCGGCTACATCGGGCAGAAGAACCACGCCATCGGCCTCGCCTCCCACTCGTGGGTCCTGGTGCTCGATGCCGACGAGGAGGTTTCGCCCGGACTGCGCGACGAGATCCTCGCGGCGCTCGAGGCCGACGGCAACGACTACGGCGGCTACCTGTTCCCGCGGCAGGTGCACTACCTCGGCCGGTGGATCCGCCACGGCGAGTGGTACCCGGACGTGAAGCTCCGGCTCTTCCGCCGCGAACTCGGCCGCGCCGAGGGCCGCGAGCCGCACGACCACATCGTCGTCCGCGGCCGGATCCGCCGGCTGGAGCACCCGATCCACCACTACACCTACGACGACCTGCGCGACCACGTCGAGACGATGAACCGCTTCTCCTCGATCACCGCTCGGGAGCAGTTCCGCGAAGGCCGGCGGTTCCACTGGACCGACATCCTGTTCCGGCCCCTCTGGCGGTTCCTGAAGGCCTACGTCTTCAAGCGCGGGTTCCTCGACGGACGCCGCGGCCTGCTGATCGCCTCGATCAGCGCGTTCGGCGTGATGGTGAAGTTCGCGAAGCTCTGGGAACAGGAGGTCGCGGAGAGGTCGCGGACGAGGGGCGCGAAGGCCCCGGCGGAGGGCGATCCCCCCGGTCAGGGCGACTGATGGCGAAGCAGCCAGGCCGTGAAGGCGATCACGACGAGGATCGCCGCGGCGAGGAGCCCGATGCCCGTCCAGAGCCCGGCCTGCAGATCCGTCTGCCGCAGGCCCGCGGCTCGCGACGCGTGAAGCCCCGGGCGGTTGCGGAAGCGGCTCCCGGGCGTCTCCGGCCTCTTGTAGATGTCGCTCACGATGTCGCTGCGCCCGGGCGCGATTGTACAAGAGCCCCTCCGGGGGGCCATGGGCGGCGCGGAGGAACGGGGCATCAGGGATTCCCTGATGCCCGGGAAGGCGGCGCGTCCCGGCCGAGGCCGATGAAGCGGGCCGGCGAGACGCCGAAGACGCGCTTGAACGTCCGCGAGAAGTGGAACGGATCCGCGAAGTCCAGGTCGGCGGCGACGGTCCGCACCATGGCGCCGGGGCGGCGGAGCAGGTCGGCGGCGTGGTTCATCCGCAGCCGGGCGAGGTGCCGGCAGGGGCTTTCGCGGGCGAAGCGGCGGAACAGGCGGCACAGGTAGGCGGGGTCGATGTGGCAGTCGCGCGCGATGCGGTCGAGCGAGTCGAGCTCGCGCCAGCGGGCGTCGATGTGCCGCCGGCAGCGCTCGTAGGTCGCAAAGGCGGCCGACTCCGCGTCGCGGCAGGGGACGGCCGACTCGGCCAGCCGCAGCACCAGGGCCTCGAGCACGAGCCGGCAGAGCCGCCGGGTGTGCCGCGTGGTGCGGAGGCCGCAGCGGATGAGATCCTCGAAGGCCGCGAGGACCTCGGCCGGCGCCGAGGTCTGCGCCACCGTCCCCGGCGACAGGCCGTGGCGGGCCAGCAGCGCGACGGCGTCGGGGCCGGCGAAGTCGACGAAGTACTTCACGAGCGGCCGCCGGGGGTCCGTCGCGATGTCCTGCGCGACGCGCGGGCCGTACGTGAAGAAGAGACCGGGCGTCAGCCGGTGGCCGGCGCCCCGGAGCGTGAGCGAACCGCACCCGCCGGCGACGAACTCGATCGAGGCGTAGCGGAAGCCGGGCCGGGTGATCCGGTAGTCCGGCGCGCAGTGCTCGCACCCGCCGGAGACCACCGCGAGACGGGCCGCCGCGGGCGGCGCGGGGTCGAGGTAGAACCGCCGCGCCTCCGACACCTGCGCGGAGAAGAATCCCGGGGCGCCCTTCATCGGCCGTGATCCTGCCGCCGGACCGCCTCCGGGGGAAGTCAAAAATCGGCATGCGGGCGCCAGCGGACGGCATTCCCCCGGGACCGCGCCCGGTCTAGGATGCGCGCGTGGATGCGACGGGGCCCGCGCGGCCCGGGAAAGGACGGACGGACATGGCGACGAGGAAGCCGGCGACGGCGGCGACGATGCGGAACAAGGACGACCTGATCGTGATCGGGGGCGCGGGCGGCTTCATCGGGGGCGCGCTCACCCGCCGCTTCCACGACCAGGGGTTCGCGCGGATCCGGGCGGTCGACAAGAAGCCGCTGCCCCGGTGGTACCAGCGCGTGCCGGGCGTCGAGAGCCTCTGCCTCGACCTGAGCGATCCCGGCGCCTGCGAGCGGGCCTGCGAGGGCGCCGTCGAGGTCTACAACCTGGCGGCGGACATGGGCGGCATGGGGTTCATCGAGCGTTTCCGCATCGAGTGCCTCCGCAGCATCCTCATCAACACGAACCTGATCGAGGCCGCGTACCGCGCCGGGGTGGACCGCTACTTCTTCGCCTCGTCCGCGTGCGCCTACAACACCCTCCTGCAGCAGGATCCGGACGTCCGCGCGCTGAAGGAGAGCGATGCCTACCCCGCCATGGCCGAGCGCGGCTACGGGTGGGAGAAGCTGATGTCCGAGATGGTCTGCCAGGAGTACACCGCCGAGCGCGGCATGAAGACGGCCATCGCCCGGTTCCACAACGTCTACGGCCCGTGGGGCACGTGGGACGGCGGCCGCGAGAAGGCGCCGGCGGCGATCTGCCGCAAGGTGATCGAGGCGAAGGGGAGCGGCGACCACCGGATCACGATCTGGGGCGACGGCACGCAGACGCGGTCCTTCATGTACATCGATGACTGCGTCCTCGGGATCGACCGGATCATGCACTGCGAGCGCCTCGTCGCAACGCCGATCAACCTCGGATCGGACGAACTGGTCTCGATCAACGACCTCGTCTCCCTCGCCGAGTCCATCGGCGGCGTGAGGCTGAAGCGATCCTACGACCCCGGGGCCCCGCGGGGCGTCGCCGGACGGAACAGCGACAACACCATGATCCGGTCGATCCTCGGCTGGGAGCCCGGGACCCCGCTGCGCGCCGGCCTCGCGAAGACCTACCGGTGGATCGAGGGGCAGGTGCGCGACCGCCGCGCCGGACGGCATACCGTCAAGGACGAGGCCTGACGGGCGGATGAACCTCACCTCCATCACGGGGGACTTCCCGTACCGCATGGCCTTCGCCGGCGGGTGGATCGACCAGCCCTTCGTCTCGCGCCTGAATCCGGAGCCGCCGGGCTCGATGGTCGTCGTCGGCCTCGAACCGTTCACGCGGTTCATGGACCGCTGCGGGATGGCGACGGGCACGCGCAAGGTCGCCCTCCGGCTGTGGGGTGGGGGCATTCCGGACGGCGACCCCGCCGCGCGCGTGCGCGAGCTCTACCGCGAGGAGAACCGCGGGCTGGCGGATCCGTCGGGCTCGCAGGACATGATCGGCCTGATCCTGCCCGGCGTGAACCGTCTCGACTACGATGCCGCCCACGAGGGTGGCGTCTTCCCCCGGCACATCGAGAGCAACCGCGACCCGGCGGTCGCCGACTGGATCGAGCGGGTGATCCACATGGTGCCGGTCGCGCCCCGTCCGCCCGGCTACAGCCCGCTCGACCGGAAGAACCTCGACCCGGAGTGGATCCGCCGCCTCGGCCGCAGCGGCCGCGACTGCTTCGATGCGATCGTCGCCCGCGACGCGGCCGCCCTCGGCGCGTCGATGAACGAGTGCATGCGGTGCTGGGAGGCGCTTCTCCCGGGCACCGTCCGCCATCCGACCCTGGCCGCCGACCTCCCCGCCATCCTGCTCGCCTACCAGGACCGCCACGCCGGCGCGATGTACTCCGGATGCGGCGGGGGGTACCTCTATGTCGTTTCCGAGAAGCCCGTTGACGGCGGTTTCCGTGTCCGCGTCCGCCGCTGACGCGCGGCGCCGCGGAACGCCCCGGCGGCCGGCGCCGCGAAATGGGCGGTCGGGCTTTTTGCGGTTGCCCCGGCCCGCGCGCCCCCCTATAGTCGTTGGAAATCCCGGTCTTCGGCCGGGAGTTCCGGATGGGCTCGGGGATCGCGATGCTTAATGTAGAAATCCCGGGATACGAAATACTTGAGAAGATCGGCGACGGGGCCATGGGGTTCGTCTTCAAGGCCCGCCAGCGTTCGCTTGATCGTGTCGTGGCCGTCAAGGTGCTCCGGCCCGAGCTCGCGGGCGATCCCACGGCGATGGCGCAGTTCCGTCTCGAGGCGAATTCGGTTGCCACGCTGAAGCACCAGAACATCCTCCTGCTTCACGAGGCGGGGCAGGCGAACGGGCTCCACTACTTCATCATGGAGTACGTCGCCGCCTACAGCGTGGCGAGCTGGCTGGCGCGGAAGGGCGTGTTGTCCGAGGGCGACGCGCTGACGATCGCCGACTCCGTGGCGCGGGCCCTTCAGTACGCCTGGGACAAGGCCGGGCTGATCCACTGCGACATCAAGCCGGGCAACATCCTCGTCGACGAGGACGGCGTCATCAAGGTGGCGGACTTCTCCGGCATCAGCCGCACGAACATGAGCGAGGAGGCCCAGCTCCTGCGCGACGTGACGATCGGCACGCCGAACTACATGTCGCCGGAGCAGGTGCGCGGCTTCGACGCGATCGATTACCGCGTGGACATCTACGCGCTGGGCGCGCTGCTCTACCACCTCGTCACGGGCGTGCTCCCGTTCGAGCACTGCACGGAAGAGGAGGCGATGCAGCAGCAGGTCGAGGGGAAGCTGACGGACCCCGCGGAGCTGAACCCGGCCGTATCGGTGAACTTCTCGATGATGGTCGAGAAGATGATGGTCAAGGACCGCGACCAGCGGTCGGCGAGCTGGGAGTCGGTCGTGGCCGACATTGGGCGCGTCCGCGCCGGCCAGACGCCGCTGCCCCCGTTGCCCTATCCCGGGTCGAGCACGATCCTGCGCACGGTGCAGGCGCCGCCGCCCCCGCCGCCGGCCCGGCCGAAGGTGCCGCCGGTGTTCGCGCCGCCCGCGCCGGCCGCCGCGCCCGCGCCGCTGCCGACGACGGTACCGAAGCCGAAGTCGCGGAAGATGGCGATCCTGGTGACGGCGGCGGCGGTCCTTGTCGTGGCCGACGTGCTGCTCTTCCTGGTGTCCCCCCTCTCGCCGCTGCGGAAGCGCGCGCCCGCCTCGACGAACGACGTCGAGACGGTCGATCCGATCGCCCCGCCGGCCGTCCCGCCCGGAGCGACCGCGGCGCCCGGGGCGTCCGCCACGAACGCCGCGCTGGTTCCGCGCCCGAAACCCCGGCCGAGGCCGCCGACGAATGCCGTCCCGGCCGCTCCGGAGGCGGGCACGAACGCCGCGCCGGACGTTCCGGCCGCACCCGTGCCGCCTCCCGCCCCGACCAATGCGCCCGCGGTTCCGCCCGTGGAGGACGCGCAGGCGGCGGAGGAGGCGGCCCGCGCCGAGGGCCTGCGCGCGCATCTCCGCCTTCTGCAGGGCGTCATGACCGAGTGCATCCGGCGGAACTACACCGGCGCCGTCTCGCAGCTCACGGACTGGCTCAACGCGAACACCGGCCATCCGAACCGTGCCCAGGTCGAGGCGGAGCTCGCGCGCGTCCGCTCGGTCGCGGCGCTCTTTCCGCTGCTCGAGGCCAACAGCCGGGAGCTCTCGGGGCGCCCGATCCTCAATACGCCGGGCGTCTCGGGCGACGTCCTCGCGATCCGCGGATCGAAGATCACGCTCTCGCGGCGGCTGGGCGAGGGCACCGCCCAGGTCGACCACGACCTCTACCGCCTCGGCTCGCAGGACATCCTCGGCCTTCTCCAGGCGGCGGACGCCGGCGCCTTCCCCCTCCACGCCGCGCGGTTCCTGCTCGGCGAGGCGCAGTTCGGCTCCGTCGATTCGCACCTCCTGCAGGCGCGGTCCGCCGGCCTCGAGTGCGAGGACCTCGTCCAATGGCTCAAGGAATGGCAGCAGGTCGTCCTCAACGTCCGGGCCGACCGCGCGGTCGACGAGATCAAGGCCAAGGTGGTCGACAGCCAGTTCCGCGCGGCGGGCGAACTGCTGGCGACGGCCGTCCAATCGTATGGGGACTCGGACATCTTCCGGTGGGCGCGGAAGACCGAGATCGCACGGCTCGGCGTCCTGATCCGCAATGAGACCGGCGAGGACGTGCCGGCCACGCCGGAACCCGAGAAGCCGGCGGTGAAGCCCGGGCCGGCGGCGCCCGACCCCGGCGATGCCGGGGATGCGGCCAACATCGAACAGTTCAACGTCGGCGAGTTGCTCGGACGCATGCGCCAGCTCGACGGCAGGGTCGTCCGTCTGCGCTTCCGCTACCGCATGTCGATCTCCGAGGCGGGCCCCGGCGTGTACCGGACGGACGTGGGGCTCGACAGCTCGACCATCGCCGTCGAGTTCTCGCAGGAGGGCTACCGGTGGTTCCGGAATTCGGTGTCGCAGAGCTACGGCGGGGAGAACCCCATCCGCGTGGTCTACGGCATCGTGGACGCGAAGCGCCAGTCGGTCCGGTTGCTCGGGCGGACCATGAAGCGCCGCATCGGCGGCCAGGGCGATGAGTTCTCCTGGTGATCCCGGGGCCGCAAACCGCCCCGCGCCCGGCGTGCCCGGTCGGCTCCTGCTGATCGCCGGCGGCGGCGCCTATCCCCGGCTTCTCGCGGAGTCCGCGCGCGCCCAGGGCGTCGGCCACCTCGCGGTCATCGCGTTCCGCGGCGAGACCGATCCCGCCGTCGCGCGGCTCGCCGACGCGGCGCGCTGGGTCGCGGTGGGGCAGATGACCGCCTTTCTCGACGCCGTCCGCGCCTCGGCCATTCCCGACGCCGTGATGGCCGGGCAGATCTCCCCGTCCAGCCTGTTCCGGCTGCGGCCGGACCGGGCCATGTTCGACCTGCTCGCGTCGCTCCGCGAACGGAACGCCGAGACCATCTTCGGCGCCGTGGTCGCCGTACTCGCGCGGGAGGGCGTCCGCATGCACCCGGCCAGCCGCTTCATGGAGCGGACCATGCCGGAGCCCGGTCCGATCGCGCGCCGCACGCCGGACGCGCGGGAGGCGGCGGACATCGATCTCGGCCGCCGCGTCGCCAAGGCGACCAGCGGTCTCGAGATCGGGCAGACCGTCGTCGTCAAGGAAGGCACGGTGCTCGCCGTCGAGGCCTTCGAGGGCACCGACGAGGCCATCCTGCGCGGCGGCAAGCTGGGCGGGCCGGGCTGCGTCGTCGTGAAGACCGCGAAGGCCGGCCACGACATGCGGTTCGACATCCCGGTGATCGGCCTCCGGACGATGAAGGCGCTCCGCAAGGCCGGCGCCACGACGCTGGCCGTCGAGGCGCGTCGGACGATCCTGCTGGAGCGCGAGGCGCTGGTGGCCGAGGCGGACCGCATGGGGCTGGCCTTCGTGGCGTTCGAGCCGGAGGGCGGCGTGAAGGGGGAGTCGGCATGAGCGGGATCATCCGGGTGGGCGTCGTCGGCGTCGGGGCGTTGGGCGAGCACCACGCGAGGCTCTACGCCTCGCTTCCCTCGGTGAAGCTCGAGGCCGTCCACGACACGAACCCGGCCCGCGCGGAGGAGATCGCCGCGAAGTACGGCACGCGCGCCGTGCCGACGCTGGAGGCGTTCGCCGAATGCGTCGAGGCGGCCAGCATCGTGGTGCCGACGGACCGCCACCGCGAGGTCGCCGGCGCGCTGCTGGAGCGCGGGCTGCACCTGCTGGTGGAGAAGCCGATCACGACGACCACGCAGGAGGCCGGGGAACTCGTCGCGATGGCCGGCGCGCGCGGCCTGATCCTCCAGGTCGGCCACGTCGAGCGGTTCAATCCCGTCCTGCCGTTCCTCGAGGCGGCGGCCGGCACGCCGCGCTTCATCGAGGCCCACCGGCTGGCCCCGTATCCCCCGCTGCGGCCGGGCGCCGCGCCGCGCGGGACCGAGGTGAGCGTGATCCTCGACCTGATGATCCACGACCTCGAGGTGATCCTGCACCTCGTTCGCTCGGAGGTCGTCGACATCCGCGCCGTCGGCGTGCCGGTTCTGAGCCCGACGGAGGATATCGCCAACGTCCGCCTCGCCTTCGCCAACGGCGCCGTGGCGAACGTCACCGCCAGCCGCATCAGCCCGGAGCGGATGCGCAAGATCCGCGTGTTCACGGCGGACGCCTACCTGTCGCTCGACTACATGAACCAGGCCGGCGAGGTCTACCGCAAGGGCCCGGCCGGCATCGTCCGCGAGGCGGTGCCGATCGAGAAGGGCGAGCCGCTCCGCAACGAGCTGGCGTCCTTCGTCGAGTGCGTCGCCCGCCGGAGCGAGCCGCGCGTCGGCGGCCGGCAGGCGGCCGAGGCGCTCCGGCTGGCCATCGCGATCCACCAGCGGCTGATGTCCGGCCCCTCATGAGCCGCTCCGTCCTCGTTGTCGCCGGCGAGGTCTCCGGCGATCTCCACGCCGGCGCCCTGGCGGCCGCGCTCCGGGCGCGCGGGACGGACCTCGCGCTCTGGGGCATCGGGGGCGACCGGTTGCGCGCGGAGGGGGCAGACCTGCTCTACGACGTGGGCCAGACGGCCGTCATGGGCTTCGTCGAGGTCATCCGCCATCTCCGGTTCTTCCGCCGCGTCTTCCGGCACGTCCTCGACGAGGTCGACCGCCGCCGGCCCGCGGTCGCGGTGCTCGTCGACTACCCCGGCTTCAACCTGCGCCTCGCCCCGGAGCTCCGGAAGCGCGGCGTGCGCGTCGTCTACTACGTGTGCCCCCAGGTCTGGGCGTGGCACCGCTCGCGCATCGGATCGATGGCCCGCACGATCGACCGCCTCGCCGTGATCTTCCCGTTCGAGGTCGAGGCGTTCGCGGGGTCGGGCCTGCGCGTGGACTACGTGGGCCATCCGCTGGTCGACGCGACCGCCGCCGCCCTGCGCGCGCCGCCCGCCGCCCTGCCGTGGCGCGGGGACGGACCGCGCATCGCGCTGCTGCCCGGCAGCCGGCGCCAGGAGATCCGCCGGATCCTCCCGGTGCTGGCCGTCGCCGCCGCCGAGATCGCCCGCCGGCATCCGGACGCTTCGTTCCTGCTCGCCGCGCCCTCGGAACCCGTCGCCGGCCTCTCGCGGGAGGTCCTGCGGGGCGTGCCCGGCGCGGAACGCCTGCCGATCGTCACCGGCGCGACCCGCGAGGTCCTGCGCCAGGCCCGGGCCGCGTGGGTCGCCTCCGGGACGGCGACGATGGAGGCGTGCCTCATGGGCTGCCCGCAGGTGGTCGTCTACCGGACGCATCCGCTCAGCTACCACGTTGCGAAGCGGCTCATCCGGGTTCCGCACATCGGCATGGTCAACCTCGTTGCGGGCCGCGGTATCTGCCCCGAGCTCATCCAGCACGAGGCGACGCCCGGGTGGCTGGCCGAGGCGATCGATCCGCTGCTGGCCGACTCGCCGCAGCGCGCCGCGATGCTCGGCGGCTACGCGGAGGTCCGCGCGAAGCTCGGCGGAGGCGGTGCGGCGGACCGCGCCGCCGGGATCGTCCTCGAGGAACTGGCGGCCGGCCGCGGGGGGCCGCCGTAGCGGTCAGGCTCCGCCGGGCGATGCGGCCCGGTCGATCCACAGCGCGACGCGAGGGTGCCCCTCCACGGCCAGCCCGGCCGGGATCGTCCCGGGGACGGTGAGCAGGGTGCGGACGATCGCCGCCTTGTCGGCCCCCGTCACGACGAAGACCAGGTCCTCCACGCGACGCAGAAGGCGCGGCGTCGCGCTGATCCGGTCCGGCGGCTGCGGTTTGCGGACGGGGATCGCGAGCCGGTCGCCCGCGCGGGCGGCCTCCACGTCCGACCGGCTGAAGAGCGATGCCGTGTGGCCGTCCGCTCCGACGCCGAGGAGGCCGAACGGGATCCGGACGCCCGCCTCCAGGAGGCCGGCCAGGGCGCGGTGGAAGCCGTCCGCCGCCGACTCGATCGATCCGGACGTGTCGACGCGGAGGAAGCGGTCGTCCGCGAGCCCCGCCGCACGCAGCAGCGGTCCGACCTGGAAGGCGTTGAAGTCGGGCGAGTCGGCGGGGACCATCCGTTCGTCGCTCAGAAAGGCGCGCGCGCGGCATCCCGCGGGGAGGGGGTTCGTTGCGAGGAGGCCGTACGCCGCGAGCGGTGTGCGGCCTCCGGCCAGCATGACGGCGCCGGAGTTCCCGGCGTCCGTGAGCGCGGTCCGGATGCGGGCGGCCAGTTCCGAGGCGAGAGCCCCGGCCGTTTCGAAAACGCGGAGGTTCATGCGCCCAGCATACCGCCGCGCGTTGCATCCGCAACCGGCGGATTTGATTCCGGCCCCCGATTCGATACACTAACTTCGCGGATCGATTGCCAAACGCATGCCCGTCGAACGAACCAAAGACCGTCGGACATGGCGCGACTACCTGCGGCTGACGCTTGTGCAGCGGGGGTCGCCGGAGAGCATCGCGTGGGGCGTCGCCGTCGGGATGTTCGTCGCCTTCACGCCGACGCTCGGGGTCCAGATCGTCCTGGTTCTGATTCTGGCGTCGATCCTGCGCGTCAACCGCATTGCGGCCATCCCGCCGTTGTTCATCACGAATGTCCTCACGGCGGGGCCGGTCTACGGTTTCGAGTGCTGGCTGGGGGCACAGTTCCTTCCGGACGCGAAGTCGGCGGAGATGCTGGCCCGATGGGAGAAGGTCCAGCACATCGTGGCGGAGACCGGGATCCTGTCGCTGCACCGGGACTGGCGCGATCTGATGACGATCGGCGGCGACCTGTGGCTGGCGATGTGGATCGGGGGGATCCTGGTCGGGGGGCTCCTGGCGGCCGTGTCCTACGTCGCCACCGTGGCGATCGTCCGTCGCCACCGCGCCCGCCGCGCCCGGCGCCTCCAGGATCGCGCCCGCGCGCGCCAGCCTGCGGGGTGAGTCAGGAGCCGGGTCCGGCCCTCGGCCGGACCCGGTCCGCGAACGTCAGGCCTTGGCGGCCAGTTTCTTCTTCAGCTTCACGGGGCGCCGGAGCAGCGCACGGACCGCATCGGGCTTCAGGCCGGCGACGACCGTCTCGGGCATGCCCAGCCCGACCAGCCGCTTGCGCTGCACGCGCTGGCGGCGAAGCTTGTCGGCCGCCTTCTTCTTCGGCCGGCTCCGGTTCTTGTTCTTCAGCGTCCGTTGCTTGGTGTTCGTAGCCATGATGTACCTCGTCTGCCCGCCGGGGGCTCCCCGCGCGAGCCGGCGCTTATACCATGCCCCGCCGCCGCGGGCAATGTCCGGCGCCTTCCGGGGCAGGGCAGACGCATCTTGTTCCTGTCGAAACCGAGCCGTGTGCGCGGGATCCTCAGGATTCCCCTTCCATCGCCGGGAAAGGGAGATCCCAGCCGAACGATCCTTGAATCAAGGCAAAGGCGTAGCCGCGTCGCACCCCCGCAACCGCAAGGGCTCCAGCGTCCACCCGCGACTCCGCGCCCCGCCGCCCGAAAGGTGCCACGACCTCGAGGAAGATGCGTCTGCCCTGCCTCCCGGGGGATCCGGCCCGGGCCGGAGGCGCACGAGGGGGAGGACCGGGCGGGGACGGGATGCCCGGGGTTTCCAGATCTTGGAAGCCCCGGCGGCGCGGGAATCAGGGATTGGAGGATCGGCGCTCCTTCAGGATCCGGAGCATGGCCCCGCCCATCGAGGTGCCGATGAGGTGGAAGGTCCCGGCGTTGCCGTTCCAGTGGTAGCCCTGTCCGTTGGGGGATTCCTCCTTCGGCCGCCAGAAGGGGCGGGTGTCGATGAAGGCGACGTTTCCGGTCGGGCCGAAGTACGCCGCCGCCTCCTCCTGGGCGCGCACGAGCGAGACGGCGCGCGGGTGGACGTCGTTGCTGCCGCCCTGTCCCGTGGCGGCGATGACGAACGGAAGGCCGGGCGCGTTGAATTCCCGGCGGATGTCCCGGACGAAGCAGATCATGTTCGTCGCATAGGCGTCGTTGAAGGCCTGGTTCACGCGGTCGTTCCATCCCTGGTGCCAGCCGAAGCCGGCCAGGCGGATGGGGCGCCCCGCGACGGCGGGCCACACGCGGCCGGGATCGGCGAGGGTCGCCTTCACGGTCCGGACGAGTTCGAGATAGGACGGACCGGTCTCGCCGCCGGCGGACGGAGGCCGGAAGTCCTTCGCCAGGCTCTTGCCTCCCCATGCGAGCTTGATCAGCAGCACGGGCTCCTCGAGCGCGCCGCCGACAACCTGGCCGAAGCCGAGTTCCGGGCCGATGCGGTCGTCGCGCGCGCCGAATCCCGGCCGCAGGGCGCCGTTGCGCCCGAGGTACGAGACCCACACGTCGTCGCGTTCGGCCCAGGCGCCGTCCGCCCGGAGCCATTGCCGGAGCGCCTCCGGCGAGGCCGGGTTCCGCGCCAGCGCCTCCAGGCTTCCCTTGCCGCCGTTGCGCTTCGGGTCGGCCGCGATGAAGCCCTGTCCCTCCATGTTCGACTGCCCGGCCAGGACGAAGGCCGTCACGGGCGCGGGATCGGCCGCGCAGGCCACGCGGGCGAGCAGCACGGTTGCGAGGACGGACCCGGGTGCGTGCGGGGGCATGGGGCTCCTTTCGGGCCGGCGACTCCGGCCTTCGCTAGCCGCGCAGGAGATCGCGGTGCTGGTGGAAGTAGACGAGACCGGAGACCACGGTGATGGCGGCGACGGCCAGGGCCATGATGTAGGCGGCGGGGGCGAACCAGAGATCGAACGGTTCGACCCAGCCCGGCGCGAAGTACGGAAGCAGGTCCCGCTGGATCGCGAGGCCCAGCAGCATGGCGATGATCGCGACCAGCTGCCAGATCGTCTTCTGCTTGCCCCACCGGCCTGCGGAAATGTCGCGCCCGCCGCGGACGGCGAGGACGCGGAGCCCCGTGACCATGAACTCGCGGGCGAGGATGAGAACGACGATCCACGCGGGGATCAGCGGATGGCGCGCGCCGGGCAGGCGGATCTCGACGAAGCTGACGAGGGCGGCGCAGACGAGGACCTTGTCCGCCAGCGGATCGAGCAGCTGCCCGAGGGCGGTGACGCCGTACGACCCGCGCGCGAGGCGTCCGTCGAGCCAGTCCGTCAGCGCGGCGATGCCGAACACCAGCAGGGCGCCCGTGGCGCTGAACGCGAAGGGGGAGAAGAGCAGGGCGATCATGATGCCCGCCATGACGAACCGGCTCAGCGTCAGCGCATTCGGGAGGTTCATGGGCGGCGCGCGGGCAGGGTGGCCGGGCGGACGGACTGCGGGTCGAGGTAGGGCTCCGGAGGCGGCTCCACGGGGGCGGTCAGTCCCGTCGGCGCCGGCGCCGCGGGCGGCTTCGCGGCGATGTGCCGTGCCAGCGCGCGGATGCCCTCGACGGCAAGCCAGAGGATCAGGATCGCGGCGAGAGCGAGGCCGGCGGCCCGGAGGGCGGACCGCACCTGCCGGCGGTCAAGCCACTCGCGCAACGTCACGCGCGGGGGTTTCTCGCGCGGGGTCGCAGCGCCTCCGCGGGCCGCGGCGCCCTGCGGGCCGTGGCCCGCGGGTTCGCCGCCGAGATCGGTCTCGGGGGCCAGCTCGCGGGACAGGGGCGTGCGGCGACCGACGAGCTTGGGCGCCGTCTCGTGGGGAATCGTGGGGCGCTGGGGGCCGTGGACCTCGAGGTAGGCGCGGACGAGCGCCTCGGGGTCGACTCCCAGGAACTCGCCGTAGAGGCGGAGGAAGCCCTTCGCGTAGATGACGGCGCCGAGCTGGTCGAACCGGTCGGCTTCCATCATCTCGATCTGGGTCGACTTGATGCGCGTCGCCTCGGCGGCCTGCGAGATCGTCGCTTTCCGCGCCTCCCGGGTCGCCCGGAGCTTCTGTCCGATGGTCTGCATGGGAAGAATGGGAACCGGTGGCGGCGGCTCAGGTGTTCTCCTCGTCCGCCCCGCCGAGTTCGGCGGGGGGCGCGTGGGGATTCTGCGGGATGTCGCCTTCGAGGTCGATGAGAATCTCCCGCGGGTCGGAGCCCTGGGCGGGGCCGACGATGCCGCGCTCCTCGAGGAGGTCCATCACGCGCGCGGCCCGGGTGTAGCCGATGCGGAGCCGCCGCTGCAGGGACGACGTCGAGGCCCGCCGGGTCTGCTTGATGATCTCGATGGACTGCTCGAGGATCTCCTCGTCCTCCTCCATGTCGGGGACGTCGGCCGACTTCTTCTCGATCTTCTCCCGGATGGAGGCCTCGTACTGCGGCGCGGCCTGGGCGCGCCAGTGATCGGCGATGGAGTGCACGTCGTGGTCGCTGACCATGCAGCCCTGCGCGCGCACGAGCCGGCCGATGCCGGGCGGCAGGAAGAGCATGTCGCCGCGGCCGAGAAGCTTGTCCGCGCCGTTCGCGTCGAGAATCGTCCGGCTGTCGTTCTTCTGGGCGACCTGGAACGCGATGCGCGCCGGGAAATTCGCCTTGATGGTCCCGGTGATGACGTCGACGGAGGGCCGCTGCGTGGCCAGGATCATGTGGATGCCCACGGCGCGGGAGAGCTGCGCGAGGCGGGCGATCTGGTTCTCGATCTCGGCCTGCGCGACGAGCATGAGGTCCGCCAGCTCGTCGACGACGATGACGATGTAGGGCACCCGGTCGGGGATCGCGGGGCCGTCGGCCGGCGGGGCGTCGCCGCCGAAGAGGTCCTGCTGCTTGACGATCGGCCGGGCGTTGAACGACTTGATGTTCCGCACCCCGGCGCGCGCGAAGAGCTTGTAACGCGCCTCCATCTCCTGGATCGCCCACCGCAGGCCGTGCATCACCTTCTTCGCGTCGGTGATGACCGGCACGACGAGGTGCGGCAGCTCGCGGTAGGCGGAGAACTCGACGATCTTCGGGTCGACCAGCATCAGGCGGAGTTCCGCGGGCGTCCGGGCCATCAGGAGGCCCGAGAGAAGGGCGTTCATGCAGACGGTCTTCCCGGAGCCCGTCGCCCCGGCGATCAGCATGTGGGGCATGTCGGCCAGGTCGGCGACGAGAACGCGTCCGCCGACGTCCTGCCCGACGGCCAGCGGCAGGGCCGCGCGGCTCCCGCGCCACGTGTCGCTCTCGAGGATCTCGCGGAGGTAGACGACCGAGGTCTTCGGGTTCGGCACCTCGATGCCGACGACGCCCTTGCCGGGGATCGGCGCCTGCACGCGGACGCTCTCCGCCTTGAGCGACAGGCCGATGTTGTTGCTCAGCCCCGTGATCTTCTCGACGCGCACGCCGGGCGCCGGCAGGAGTTCGTAGCGGGTCACGACCGGGCCGGTCTCGACGTTGGTGACGCGCGCCTCGATGCCGAAGTCGGCGAGGGTGTCGATCAGCGTCTGCTGCGAGTGCTGGAGGTCGTCGTGGATCGTCCTCTGCTCGGCGGGCGGCAGCGGGTCCAGCAGCGAGAACGGCGGCAGGGCGTAGGTTCCGCCTCCGCCGGCGCCCGGCGGACCGGGCGGCGTGGCCGCGGTGACGGACGGTTCGGGCGGCGGCTCCGGCTTGGGAGGCTTCTCCGGCCGCGGCGGCCGGGGCCGGGGCGGCGCCGGCTCGGGCGCGGGCGGCGCGGGAGGAGGCTCCGGTTCCGGCTCGGGTGGCGGCACGGCGCGTGCGACCGGCGGCTCGGGCGCGGGGCGCTCGGACCGGGCGGGAACGGGCTTCTCCGCCGCGGGCCGTTCGGCCGCAGGCTCGCGCGCGCGGCCGGATCGCGTCGCGGCGGCGGGGACCGCGGGCGCCGCGGCCAGACGGTCGGTGGACGGGATCGCCTGGTGCTGCTTCAGGGCCTCTTCCAGCGTGCGGCGCTTCTTCGCGACCTCGGTCTGCGCCTCCTTCAGCTGGTCGATGCGGTCCATCTTCGAGACGCGGCCCTCCTTCCATCGCTCGTGGAGCCTGCGGCCCTGCGCGACCAGCCATTGGGCGATGGCATAGGGGCTGACGCGGAAGAAGAAGATCAACCCCGCGGCCAGGCCGGTGGAGGCGACGATGAGGGCGCCCGACTCGCCGAGGTACGGCGCGAGCAGGCGCGTGCCCAGCGTGTGGCCGACCATGCCGCCGCAGCTGCCGACGTTGAGCTTCTGCGCCCAGATCGTCCACCAGAGCGGCCGCAGTTCGATGAGGATCGTCAGCGAGACGATCATCAGCACCAGCCAGAGCACGCGGGGGCCGACGCGGCCGACGCGCTGGAAGAGGATGTAGCCGGTCCAGACCAGCAGGCCGAACGGCAGCACGTAGGCCGTGACGCCCAGGCCCATGAAGAGGACGAAGGCGGTCCACGCGCCCGCGAGTCCGATCAGGTTCGCGGCGGGCCGGGTCGGGGGGTCCTTCAGGGTGGAGATGTCGGCCGGCGAGTAGGAGAACATGCTCAGGAGGAGCATGAGGCACAACGCCAGCAGCACGATGCCGCCGAACTCGCGCCACCCCGTCCCGCCCGTTTCCTTCTTGACCGCCATGCTTCGGCCCGCTCCGGTCGCGCCGAACGCGCGCACATCCTCCGCGCGGCTCCGGCAGGCCCGGCGGCGCACTGCGCCCCCGGCTGCGGCCCGCCGATCCGCGAACGACTACTCGACCAGGTCGACCAGGCGCCGGACCTCGGGGCTCGGCTGCGCCGGGGCCTGCCGGCCCTCGCCCGCACCCTCGCCGCCGCCCGCTGCGCCGTCGCCGGCGCCGGGGTTGTCAGGGCGGGGCGGGGGAGGTCCCTGGCGCGGACCGCCACCACCACCGCCACCACCGCCACCACCGCCACCGCCGCCGGGCCCGCGTCCGCCGCGGCGACGCCGGCCCCGGCCATCGCCGCGACCGTCCCCGCGACCGTCACCGCGCCCGTCGCCACGATGGTCACCCCGGCCGTCCTCGCCGCGGCCCTCGGAAAACCCGTCGCCGCCGTCGCCCATCTCGAGGGCCTTGCGGAACGTGCTTGCGCGCAGGGTCTGCGCGCCGGCCGCCGCGGCGTCCTTCTCCATCTGGGCATCCCCGCAGACGACCGTCACCCGGCCCTTGCGGGCCGCCTGTTTCGCAATCTCGAGGATGCGCTCGCGACGTCCCGCGGCGTTGTCGGCGTAGTAGACCGTGACGCCCTGGAACTCGTCGCCGTCGGCCGCCTTGTGCAGCGCTTCGCCCTCGTAGACAACCGTGACGCGGACCTTCTCCTTCTCTGCGAACCGGCCCAGCCGGTAGAGCAGCCCGATCATGTCCCGCGGGGACGGTCGTCCGGAACGGATGTTGAGGACGCCGACGCCGTCGAGAATGAATGCGGGGCCACCGGCCTCCGGATCGGAGGAGAACCACCCGCTGATCTTGTCCAACAGACCCATGAATGCTCCCGCTGACTGCCATCCACTGCCGCGCCGTGAGCGCGGTGCGCCCGGGGGCCGGTTCGGTCCGCCCCCCGCCGCCGGTCGGCCGGCCCCCGGGGCCGCCGCTTCCAGCCGGCGCACAATTCGCGTGCAGACTAGACGATGCGAAGCCCGCAATCAAGCACGGGTTCCGCATCGCGGAGGTCCGGGCGCATCTCCGTCCTGCGCAGGGTGACGGCCGGGGGCGGGTGCCAACGTAGTCCTCACGCTCCGCGTGAGGACGTCTGCGTAATCCGGATTGTCATCACGCGGAGCGTGATGACTACTATGCAGGGCCACCGCCGATCTTGCGCGGGGGGATGGCCGGTAGTCCTCACGCTCCGCGTGAGGACGTCTGCGTAATCCGGATTGTCATCACGCGGAGCGTGATGACTACCCTGCGGAGCCACGGCCGATCGTGCGCGGGGGGATGGCCGGTAGTCCTCACGCTCCGCGTGAGGACGTCTGCGTAATCCGGATTGTCATCACGCGGAGCGTGATGACTACTATGCAGGGCCACCGCCGATCTTGCGCGGGGGGATGGCCGGTAGTCCTCACGCTCCGCGTGAGGACATCTCCGCAACCCGGATGGTCATCACGCGGAGCGTGATGACGACCCTGCGGAGCCACCGCCGATCGTGCGCGGGGGGATGGCCGGAGGGGCGCATCTCCGGTCCTGTGCCGCGACGACGAAGGCGCCCGCACGATCGGGTCCATGAATCGGAGATGCGCCCGGAGGTCCGGGCGCGGGAGGGGACGACGCGAAGCGGCCCGGCGGGGGTGCCCCGCCGGGCCGCGGATCACCGGCCTGCGGGCGCCGGTTAGACGAGCGGGTCGCAGCCCGTCGAGATCGGGTGGAAGAGGCCGGGGCCCGGCTTCCACATCGACCGGTCGGGCACGAGCGCGTTCTTCGACGCCTTCAACAGCCAGTCCCACGTGAAGGTGCGGCCGGTCGTCGCCGCCAGCCGGCCGCCGATCGCGGTCAGGGTGCTCTCCGCGATGCGCATGCCCTCGTTGAGCGGCTTGCCGGCGCGGATGCTCTTGATCAGGTCGACGTGCTCCTGGTCCATGCCGTTGACGCTCGGGCCGGAGTACTCCCAGATCTTCTCGCCCTTGTGGCCCATGATGCGGTTGGCGCAATCGCTGACCGCCTTGGTTCCGACGATCTTCTCGTTGCTGCGGCCCGTCCCCGGGCTGTGGCCGCTGAAGCTCAGGCACCGCGCCCCGTTCGCGTATTCGAACTCGGCGAAGACGTGGTCCCAGATGTCGCCGTTGTACTTCGGCCACTGCGCGTCGTTCTTGAACGCGGCGGCGACCTTCTTCGCCTCCGTGCTGTAGTCGCGGCAGGCGCGGCCGCCGACGGCGGTGAACTTCTTCGGCGGGCCGTCGAAGCACCAGTTCATCACGTCGATGTTGTGGATGTGCTGCTCGCAGATCTGGTCGCCGGAGAGCCACGTGAAGTGATACCAGTTCTCGCACTGCCACTCCATCTCCGTGAGCCCCTCCTTCATGCCGCGGTACCAGATGCCGCCGCCGTACCAGTAGCACTGGCCGCCGATCAGGTCGCCGATGGCGCCGCCGTGGATGCGCTTCATCAACTCGACGCGGCTGAACTCGTGGCGGCGCTGCGTGCCGCACACGATCGCCAGGCCCTTCTGCTCGGCGAGCTTCGAGGCCTCCATGAACACGCGGACGCCGGCGACGTCGGTCGCGACGGGCTTCTCGGTGAACACGTGCTTGCCCGCCTGGATCGCGGCCATCATCTGCCACGGACGGAAGCCCGGGGCGGTCGCCATCAGCAGCAGGTGCGTGTTCGTCTTGACGAGCTTCTCGTGGCAGTCGAAGCCGCCGAGGATCGCGTCGTCCGGGACGCGGATGCGGCCGGCGTACTTCGGATCCTTCATCAGCGCGTCGCGCAGCTTGCGCGCCTTGTCCGGGAACAGGTCGGCGAGGGCGACGACCACGATGCCGGGGTCGGCGTTCAGGCACTGCCGGATCGCGCCGCTGCCGCGGCCGCCGCAGCCGAGGAGGCCGATGCGGATCTCGTCCGAGCCGGCCGCGTGGACCGGCGCGACCGCCGCGCCGGCGAGGGTGGCGGCGCCGGCCAGGATGGCCGCGTCGCGCCCGGGAATCTGGGGGGCATTCATCTTCGTTTCCATGGAAATGTCCTTTGGGTGAAGGGGTGCGCGGCGGCTACTTGTTCTTCCTCTTGCCGCCATCGGCCTTGGGCATGCCCGGCAGCTCGTAGATTCCCGGCACCGCGACCGGGGGCACCGGCAGCGCGTCGGACATTTTCAGGCCCGCCCGGGGCATGAGGTCGAGCTCGCAGCGCTGGATGAACCACTCGCGCTTCATCTGCTGTCGGGAGTAGGCCGACTCGCGCGCCATGACCGCGCACATCGTGCTCTCGGTCACCTGCTGCGCCTCGTTGAGGTAGGCGCCGCCGCGGATGCTGGCGATCAGGTCCGTGTGCTCCTGGACGTAGGGGTCCGGGCTCGGTCCCTCGTACTTCCAGGGCTTCTCGCCCTGGATCGAGCCGCCGCAGTCGCTCGTGCCCTTCGTGCCGACGATCCGCTCGGAGACGTTCCCCGTCGTGTTCTCGATCTGGCGGCACATGCTGATCGTGCGGACGTCGTTCGGGTAGAAGAACTCCGTCCCGAAGTGGTCGTAGATGTGCCCGAACTCGGGGCCGGTCCGAAACTGGCGGCCGCCGATCGAGTGCACCTGCTCGGGCAGGGCGCGGAACGCCCAGTTGATCACGTCGAGGTTGTGTACGTGCTGCTCGACGATGTGATCGCCGGAGAGCCACGTGAAGTAGAGCCAGTTGCGGAGCTGCCACTCGACGTCGCTCTGGCCGGCCTCGCGGGGCTTCACCCACAGGCCGCCCATGTTCCAGTAGCACTGGGCGGAGACGAGGTCGCCGATGGCGCCGTCGTGGATGCGTTTCATCGTCTCGACGTAGCGCGGCTCGTGGCGGCGCTGCGTGCCCGCGACGACGGAGAGCTTCTTCTCCACCGAGGTCTTCGCCGACTCGAGCATCTTGCGCAGGCCCGCCGCGCAGACCGCAACGGGCTTCTCCGTGAAGATGTGCTTGCCGGCCGCGACGGCGGCCGCGAAGTGGATCGGACGGAACCCCGGCGGCGTCGCCAGGATCACGAGGTCGATGCCGTCCGCCGCGAGGAGCTGCTGGTAGGCATCGAGCCCGACGAAGCAGCGGTTGTCCGGGACCTGGTGCTTGGTCTTGAGGCCCTGCAGGCGGTCCGTGAAGGCATCGGCCAGCGCGACGATCTTCACGCCCGGCGCGGAGGCCACGCAGTTCTCCGCGGCGCCGGATCCCCGGCCGCCGCAGCCGATGACGCCGACGCGGATCGTGTCCGTCGCCGCCGTCCACCCGACGCGCGGCACCGCGCCGGCGATCGCCAGGCTTCCCACCGTCGCCGTCGAGTTCCCGAGGAACTGCCGGCGCGTCAACCCGCTCCGTCCTGCCATGGTCTCCTCCTGAGCTTTCGAAGCTGCGTCCGCCGGGCGCCGGATGCGCCTCCGTGTCGGACGCGGAATGTCCGGCAGAATAGACCCGCAGCCCGTCGGGACACAAGCACGGCGTGGCGAGAAACCAGGGCCGATGAATCCGCCGGGAAAGGGAGACTCCAGCCGAACGATCCTCGAATCAAGGCGAAGGCGATGCCGCGTCGCACCCCCGCAACCGCAAGGGCTCCCGCGTCCGCCTGCGACTCCGCGCTCCGCCGGCCGGACGGTACCACTACCGCAGGGAAGATGCGTCTGCCGTGGGGGGGGAGACGCGGGATGAAGGACTCCGGCGGACGCCGGGCGTCGGCCGCAGCCGGTGCTACCCCGTGGGCGCGCCCCGCCCGAGCCACTCGATCAGGAGCCGTGCGCCGACGAGCGTCGCGCCGGCGCCACGGTGGGCGGACGGCTTCTCGTCCCAGGCGGTGCCGGCGATGTCGATGTGGGCCCACGGGACGCCGCCGGGGACGAACCGCTTCAGGAAGGCGCCGCCGATGATGGTGCCGGCGCTGCCGTCGCCGATGTTGCGCAGGTCGGCGAAGTCGCTGCGGATCTGCTGCTCGTACTCGGGCCACAGGGGCAGGGGCCAGAGCCGCTCGCCGGCGGCCTCGCCCGCCTCGCGGAGGCGCGCACCGAGGGCTTCATCGGTTCCGAGCACGGCCGCGGCGTGGTGTCCGAGGGCGACAATGACGGCGCCGGTCAGCGTGGCGAGGTCGACGATGGCCGAGGGCTTGAGGTCCGCGGCGACGGAGAGCGCGTCGGCGAGGACGAGCCGGCCCTCGGCGTCGGTGTTCTGGATCTCGATCGTCGTGCCGTTGCGGGCGCGGACGATGTCGCCCGGCCGCGTGGCGCCGCCGCCGGGCATGTTCTCCGCGGCGGCGAGGATGCCGGTGACGTTGATCGGGAGGCGCAGGGCCGCGGCCGTCGCGACGGTCGCCAGGACCGCCATGCCGCCGCTCTTGTCGTAGCGCATCCACTCCATCCCCTTGCCCGGCTTCAGCGAGATGCCGCCGGAATCGAAGGTGATCGTCTTGCCCACCAGCGCCACGGGCTTCGCG
Source organism: Lentisphaerota bacterium (assembly GCA_016873715.1). GTDB lineage: Bacteria > Verrucomicrobiota > Kiritimatiellia > PWTM01 > PWTM01 > VGWF01. Next base: position 101,224 of record VGWF01000001.1, read on the forward strand.
CGGCCGCCGTTGCGGTACTCCAGCACGATCATCCGCGGCTCGTTGCGACTGCCCTGGCCGACCGCCAGAAGGGCGCGGCAGCCCATCCGCTCCAGCGCGGCGCGGTCGTGCACGCGGCAGGAGAACCCGTGGCGCCGGGCCATCCGGCGGCACTCGCGGGCGATGGCCTCGGGCGTTGCCTCGCGGCCCGGCAGGTTGGCGAGGCGGCGAACGTCGCGGAGGATCTCCGCCTCCCGCGCGGCGTCGCCGGCGGCGCGGCGGAGGGCGGCGGTCGGACGAACGCCCGCGATGGTGAGGTCCGGCGCGCCGGCGCCGGCGGGGGCGGACGTGAAGACATCGAAGCGCTCGGCGCCGGCCGAGGCGCCGCGGACGATCCGGCGGACCGCTCCGGCGTTGCCGCCGTCGAAGGCATCCGGCACGCCGACGACCAGCGACCGCAGCTTCAGGCTGCGGCCCAGCCGGGCGGCCGTCGCGACGGCCCGCTCGAATCGGAAGCCGGGCGAGCCCCCGGCGCCGTCGATGCGCGCGAGAATCAGGTGGGCCGCGGGGAGTTGCCCCCACGTCGGGACGCAGACCGGGCCGGCGGACTCCCCCGCCCAGTCGTGCCGCTTCAGGGTTGCCTCCACCATGCGGGCCGCGATCGGCCCGTCCGGTCCGGCGGCGGGGCGGGCCTTTCCACCGGCGTACACGACGGGAACCAGGAGGGCATCGGCCTTCGTCCGCCACGGGGACGCGCCGGATATCTTCCACTTCATGGGGGGATCCTTGCTACTGCATCTCGGGCGGCAGTTGGGCCTTTCGGGCGGGGTCGGCGGACAGGTCGTTCGCATCGAAACCGGCGAGGACGAGGGCCTGCTCGAAGTTCCGTCGCGCGGCGCGCTCGCTGTTGTAGGTGACGCTGACGACCTGGCGGGCCGGGTCCGTCTTCACCGCGACGACGATGTTGGTGTCGAAGATGCGGATCGTCCGCTCGACAACGTCCGCCGCCGCCTGCGTCTTCATCTGCGGCACCCGGATGTCGAACGTACGGATGACCTCGCGGTAGCAGCCGGCCGCGGCGAGGACCGCCGCCGAGGCGAGGGACAGGACCAAGGCTCGATTCATGCCGCGTACACTAGGCACCGGCCCCCGCGGCGTCAACCCGGGCCGGCGGGCCGGACGCTCGTGCAGTCCCGGCTGGCCCTGCGAATGGAGTCGCTGTAGTCTCGACACGCTGATGATGGAACGGCGGGTCCAGGCCCTCATGCTGGCGGTCGCGTTCTGGGCCGCCGGCCCCGGAGCGATCGCCGCCTCCGTGTACATCTCCGAGTTCATGGCGTCCAACGAGTCGACGCTGCCCGACAACGACGGCGTGTACAGCGACTGGATCGAGATCCATAACGCGTCGAACACGACCGTCACCCTGTCCGGCTGGTTCCTCACGGATTCGACGAACAACCTGACCAAGTGGCGGTTTCCAGCGGTCTCCCTGACGTCCGGGGCGCGGATGGTCGTGTTCGCCTCGAACGAGGACCGCCGCAACCCGCTCGCGCCGCTGCACACGAACTTCAAGCTCGATGCCGGCGGCGAGCCGCTCCTGCTGGTCCGCCCCGACGGAGTCACCGTGGAGCACGGGCTCCTTCCCGCGTTCCCGCCGCAGGCGCAGGACGTCGCGTATGGCTACTCCGACGCCTCGGGCACGAACACGGTCCTGGCCTCCGGCGCGGCCGTGCGGGCGGCGGTGCCGACATCGTCCACGCATTTCGCCACGTCTTTCGCCGGATGGGAGACGCCCGCCTTCCAGGCGTCGGCGTGGACCTCCGGCACCTCGGGCGTGGGGTACGACACGGGTGGCGAGTACTCGGGGCTGATCGGGCTCGACGTGCAGGGACCGATGCGGGGTCTCAACGCCAGCGTGTTCCTCCGGCAGGGCTTCGTGGCCTCCAATGTCGCACAGGTCGCCTCCGTGTGGCTGCGGGCGAAGTGGGACGACGGCTTCCGGGCCTACCTGAACGGAACGGCGGTGGCCGAAGCCGACGCGCCCGCGGGCGAGACGTGGAATGCGGTCGCGACGGGCAACCGCGACGAGCAGGCCAACGAGTCGTGGACGTGGTTCGCCGTCACGAACGGTCCGGCGCTTCTGGTCGAGGGCACGAACGTGCTCGCGATCCACGGGTTCAATGTCAACACGAACAGCAGCGACATGCTCGTGCTGCCGGAGGTCGACCTGGTCCGGGTCGCGGGACCGTCCGGCGCGCCACCGGCCTACCTGGCCTCGCCGACGCCCGGCGCGCCGAACTCGGCGGCGCGCGGGGCGATGGGTCCGGTGATCCGCGGCGTCACCGATCGGCCGCCGCGTCCGCTGGGGACGCCGGCCAGCCCGCCGGTCCTCGTGACGGCCGAGGTCACGCCCAGCCTGAGGCCGGTCGGGTCCGTGACGCTGGCGCACCGGACGATGTTCGGCGCGGAGACCCTGGTTGCGATGACGGTCGTTTCCGGTTCGACGTGGCGCGCGGAGATCCCGACCGCCGCCCTTCCGCCGGGCCACATGCTGCGGTGGCGCGTGATCGCGGTCGACAACGCCGGCGCGACGAACACCGCACCGCCGTACCTCGATCCGCTCGACGCGGACCAGTACTGCGGCACGGTTGCGCTGGATCCCGCGGTGACGAACTCGAGGCTGCCGGTGATCCACTGGTTCGTCCCGGTCTACACCCAGGTGACGGCGGTGGCCGGCGGGCGGACGTCGATGTTCCACCTCGACCGGTTCTACGACAACGTGCTCGTCAGCCGGCACGGGCAGTCCACCGCGGGGTTCAGCAAGAAGAGCTTCAATCTCGACTACAACGACGGCAACCGCTTCCTCTGGCGCGAGGGGGAGGGGAAGGTCAAGGACGTCAAGTGGCTGACGAACTGGGGCGACAAGACCAAGACGCACAACACGCTCGCTCACGAGATCGCCGGGGCGATCGGGGCCGGGCACCATTTCGCGACGCCCATCCGGCTGCAGACCAACGGGGGATTCTACAGCGTGGCGGACATGGTCGAGGATGCGGACGACCGCTGGCTCGACCGGCTGGGCCTCGATCCCGAGGGCGCGCTCTACAAGATGTACAACGCGCTCAATGCGGCCTCGGGCAACGAGAAGAAGACACGCGCGACCGAGGGGACCGCGGACCTGCAGGCGGTCGTCACCGGTCTCAGCCCCTCCGCGGCCCTGGCTGCTCGCCGCCGGTATGCCTACGACAACCTCGACCTGGCGGCATGCGTCAGCTACTTCGTCGGGCGGAATCTCAACAGCGACCAGGATCACGGTCACAAGAACTACTACCTGTATCGCGACACGCTCGACACGGGCGAATGGTCGATCCTCCAGTGGGACACGGATCTGAGCTACGGCCGCAACTGGACCCAGTCGAACGGGTACCTGCACGACCTGCTGTGGCAGACCAATCCGTTGAGCTTCTACCCGGGGTCCGCGATCCAGTCCAAGACGACGAACCGGCTGTACCAGCTCTTCTGGGAGGTGCCGGAGTTCCGGGCGATGTACCTGAGGCGGTTGCGGTCGGCGGCGGACGAGGTGCTGCAGCCGCCGGGCACGCCCGCGCAGGACCTGCGGCTGGAGAGACGATTCGACGAACTTGCCGACCTGATCGATCCGCCCGGGGTGGGCACCAACAGCGACGCCTACGCCGACTACCTCCGATGGGGGTCCTGGGGTACCAACACGCAGATGCGGGCCGAGATCGGCAGGACCAAGGCGATCCACCTTCCGGGTCGACGCGAGTTCATCTACAGCAGCCCCACGGCGAACATCGGGGGCGAACGGATGCCCGACGCGCAGCCGGGCGACGTCACGGTCGGGTTCGGCGTGCTCGATGCGATGCCCGCCGGCGGCGATCCGGACGGGGAGTACTTCACGCTGGTCAACACGAACGCCATCGCCGTCGACATCAGCGGGTGGTCGGTCACGGGCGGCGTGCGCCACGTCTTCCGGCCGGGGACCGTGATTCCTCCGGGCGGCGGCGGGACGGAGAACATCGGCGCCCTCTACGTGGCGCGGCGTTCAGCCGCCTTCCGCGGCCGTCCCTCGGGACCGGCATCGAACCAGTTCTGCTTCGTGCAGCAGGGCTACCAAGGCCGGCTTTCGATGCGCGGCGAACCGCTGCACCTGCTCGACCCGACCGGCCGGCTGGTGGCCGCGACGGCGGTTCCCGCCGCGCCGACGCCGTGCCAGGTCTCCTTGCGCATCAGCAAGCTGATGTACAATCCGCCCGGGCCGACGGCCGGGGAGAACGCGGCGATTCCGTTCCTGCTCGACACCGACTTCGAGTTCATCGAACTGGTCAACACCGGGACGAACTCGCTCGATCTGGGCGGTGCGCGGTTCGTGCAGGGGGTCGACTTCATCTTCGCTTCGAACACGGTGCTCGCCGCCGGCGCGCGGCTGGTCGTGGTGGCCAATGCCGCGGCCTTCGCCCTCCGCTATGGAACCCATGCCTCGGTGGCGGGCGCCTATGCCGGTTCTCTGGACAACGGAGGGGAAACGCTGCAACTCCTCGATTCCCGCGGCGAGGAGATCCTGGAGTTCACCTACAAGGACGGGTGGGCACCGATCACGGACGGGCTTGGCTTCGCGCTGGTGATCGACGACGAGTCGGGCGACTGGACCACGTGGGACGAGAAGACGTCGTGGCGGACCTCCGGTCTGCTGAACGGTTCTCCCGGCCTGCCTGACCCCGGTCCGCCCGTCGTGCCGGCGGTCGTCATCGACGAAGCCCTGGCGCACACCGATCCCCCGCTGCTCGATGCCATCGAACTCCTCAATCCGTCCGGAACGGCGGCGAACGTGGGGGGCTGGTATCTCACGGACGACTTCTACGTCCCCAGGAAGTTCAGGATACCGGCAGGGACGGAGATCGCTCCGGGCGGCCGGGTCCTGTTCGATGCCAGTCAATTCAATGCCGACTCGAACTCGCCGTCCGCCTTCCAACTGTCGTCGACCGGCGATGCGGTATGGCTCTTCTCCGCCGATGCGTCGAGCAACCTGACCGGGTATGTTCACGGATTCGGATTCGGGGCGTCGCCGAACGGCGTGTCCTTCGGAAGGCATGTGACGAGCGAGGGGGAGGAGCACTTCGTCGCGCAGTCCTCTCGAACGTTGGGCCAGGGGAACGCCGGTCCGAGGGTCGGGCCGATCGTGATCAGCGAGATCATGTACCATCCGCAGGAGGGCGGCACGAACGAGGATGCCCGGCTGGAGTTCATCGAGGTGCGGAACATCGGGGATTCCGCGGTGGCGCTCCATGACCCCGCTGCGCCCACCAACCGGTGGCGGCTCGCGGGGGCCGTTGAGTTTGACCTGCCGCCGGGGACGCAGATCGCCGCCGGCTCGTCGCTGATCATGGTCGGCTTTGATCCGGCGGTTCCTGGTGATTCATCCTTCTTCCGCACGGCCTATCCAAGCGCCTCCAATGCCGTCATGGTCGGGCCTTGGTCCGGACGTCTCGCCAATTCCGGTGAAGCGGTGGAGCTCTACATGCCCGATTCCCCGAACCCGGGCGGTGTGCCCTGGATCCTGATCGAACGCGTCGCCTACGGGGACGGGGAACCCTGGCCTGCGGCCGCAGACGGCGGTGGCGCCTCCTTGCAGAGAATTGCAGAAGGGGCCTACGCCGACGATTCCATCAACTGGTTTGCGGCCCGGCCATCCGTCGGACTCGCGGCGGATCTCGCTGCGGATGGGGACGGGGATGGATCGCCGGACTGGGCCGAACGGCGCGCCGGCACGGACGCAGGAGATCCCCGTTCGCGCCTGGTGCTGACGTCGGTTCGCCCGACGGCCGGCGGTGGAGTCGAAGTGGGATGGCCGGGCGTCAGCGGCAAGCGCTACGCCATCGAAAGCACGACGAACCTGGCGGGCGGCGGTCCGTTTGACGTCGAGGCGTCCGGCGTGCCCGGATCCGGCGCCGGCACGGTGCAGTCCGTCCCGCAACCCGGGCCGCTTCGCGTCTTTCGCGTTCGCGTCGAGCCGTAGATCGTCCGGGTGCGGCGTGCTCCCGTGCGGCGTGGAGTCGGTTCCGGCAACGGACCTTGGCGGGGGCGCCCGCGGGAGGGGCGGTTCGCGCCATCCGATGGCGGGCGACCTCGTCGCCGGTGCGCGCCCTCCGCAGGATGTGCCGGGCGGGCCCTTCGGAGCCGATCCACGGGCCAGCCGCCCGGACTCCAGGCGAAGCTCCCTCCGCAGCGCCGGACGCGGCATCGCCACCCGGGCCTCGTCGAACGGATGACCGGCGTCCGGCAGCGGAACGGGATCAGCCGGCCGCCTTCTCGGCGGCGTGAAGGGCCTTCGCGTAGTCGGGCTCCTTCGCGATCTCGGGCACGAGTTCCGAGTGGACGATCCGGTTGGCGTGGTCGAGGACCAGCACGGCGCGTGCAAGAAGCCCGGTGAGCGGACCCTCCTCGATCCGGACCCCGTAGGCCTGGCCGAACGCGGGATTCCGGAAGCAGGAGAGGGTCACGACGTGCGTGAGGCCGTCCGCATCGCAGAAGCGCTTCTGCGCGAACGGGAGGTCGGCGGAGACGTTGATCAGCACGACATCCCGCAGGCGCCCCACGGCCTCGTTGAACTTCCGCGCCGACGTCGCGCACACGGAGGTGTCGAGGCTGGGCACGATGCTCAGCACCTTGACCTTGCCGGTGAAGGACTCGAGACCTTTCTCGGAAAGGTCCGCCGCGGTCAGGTGAAACGGACGGGCCGCCTGTCCGGCGGCCGGCAGCTCGCCCGAAAGGCGAACCGGAGTGCCCTTGAACGTTACGGTAGCCATGGATCGATCCCCCCGGCCGGTCGTCCGGCCGCTGTGTCCGGGGGGAGAATACGTTGAAACGATTGTGTTTCAACCCTTGTCGCCGTAGATTCGTCGGGCCGCGCCGCGCGCGCGGGAGGAGACGGGACCATGATTCGGGCGAAAGTCGTCGGGGCCGGGGGCTATGGCGGGGTCGGCATCGTCGAGTTCCTGCTGGGCCATCCGGAGGCGAGAGTGACGACGCTGGCCGCGGCCGCGGACGTTGGAATCGCCATGAGCGACCTCTGGCCGCATCTGAAGGGCTTCTGCGACGACACGATCCTCGCCTACGACGATCCCCGGGCGCGCGAGCCGGCGGACGTTGTCTTCTTCGCCACTCCCGACGGCGTCGGCATGAGATTCGCCGAGGAGGAGATGAAGCGCGGCGCGAAGATCATCGATTTCAGCGGCGACTTCCGGTTCAACGACGTCGCGACCTACGACGACTACGCGAAGCGCGCGGGCAAGCCGATCCAGCACGCCGCCCCGCACCTGCTCCCCCAGTCGGTCTACGGCCTCGCGGAGTTGGAGAACCCCCGGCTCAACGCCGAGGCGAAGCTCGTCGCGAACGCGGGCTGCTTCGCGGTCAGCGTCCTGCTCGGCCTCGCCCCCGCGGCGAAGCACGGGCTGATCCGGCCGGACCGCGTCATCGCGGACTGCAAGACGGCGATCTCCGGCGCGGGCAAGAAGCCCAGCGCGACGTATCACTACCCCGCGCGCTACGAGAACATGAACGCCTACAAGCTGGCCGGGCACCAGCACGTGTGCGAGGTCGAGACGGAACTGAAGCGCATCTCCGGCCGCGACCACCGGATCGTCTTCACGGCGCAGGTCGTTCCGATGTGCCGCGGCATCCTGTCGTGCCTCTACGGCGATCTGCTCGACGGCGTCACGACGGAGCAGGTCCTCGAGGCCTACCGGTCCTACCACGGGAAGCACCCGTTCGTGCGGATCTTCGACCGGAAGGCGACGGTCGGCACGATCCACGTCCGCGGCTCGAACTTCTGCAACCTGACCGTCGACGTGGACGAGCGCACGCGGACGCTTCGCGTGATCTCGCACATCGACAATCTCGTGAAGGGCCAGGCCGGGAACGCGCTGCAGAACATGAACGTCATGTTCGGGCTGCCGCAGACCGCCGGGCTGATGAAGCCCGGGATGAACCCGTAGCGGCGCTGCGCGCCGAACATCGAACGCCGAACATCGAACATCGAACACCGAACATCGAACACCGAACACCGAACATCGAACACCGAACACCGGACATCGAACGCCGAACGCGAACAGCCGCCAGACGCCGGTGACGGAGCCCGGCCCCATGCTCGGACCCCGGACAAGGGCACGGCGCGCCGCTTCCGAACCTCTGGACCTGTGAACCGCTGAACCCGCGCACCCGCCCCTGTGCCTCCCTACCGCCACATCCTCGCCGACATCGGCGTCGTGACGCTGCGCATGAACTTCGCGGGGGCGGCGGTCCGCATGGCGGCCGCCTGCGGGAAGGCCGCGGTCCGCGGGCCGGCGGCGCTGATGAAGGCGTTCTACGGGGATCCGATGCTGGCCGAGTACGAATGCGGGCGCCGCGGCCGCGCGGAGTTCGTCGGCCATTTCCGGGAGAAGGTCGGGTTTCGCGGGGGCGACGACGAGTTCGTCGCGATCTGGCGCTCGGTGTTCTCGGAGAACGAGCCGATGATCGACTTCTGGCGGTCGGTGGCCGGCCGCCGTGCGGATGTCTGGTTCTTCTCGAACACCGGCGAGATGCACGTGCCGTGGGTCTACGAGGCCTTCCCGCGGATGGCGGTCCACCGGGGGCAGGCCCTGTCCTACGAACTGGGCGTCATGAAGCCCGATCCCTCGTTCTTCCGGCTCGGGCTCGGCCGGTTGGGGCTGGCTGCGGAGGACTGTCTCTTCATCGACGACCAGGCGGCGAACTGCGAGGCCGCGCGGGCCTGCGGGATCGAGAGCATCCACTACACCGACGCGCCCTCCGCCCTTGCCGCCTTGCGGGCGCGGCTGCGGTGAGGGCCTGCCGCCTCCTCGATCCGCCGGCCCTCATCCCTTCTTCGCGATGGCGCGCATGAACTCCTGGAAGAGATAGGTCGAGTCGTGGGGGCCGGGGGCCGCCTCGGGGTGGTACTGGACGGAGAACACGGGCAGCTTCCGGTGCGCCATGCCCTCGGAGGTCTGGTCGTTCAGGTTGATGTGCGTGGTCTCGACGAGGTCGGGGTCGAGCGACTGGATGTCCACCGCGAACCCGTGGTTCTGCGAGGTGATTTCGACCTGCCCGGTGCGCCGGTTCAGCACGGGCTGGTTCGCGCCGCGATGGCCGAACTTGAGCTTGTAGGTGCGGCCGCCGAACGCGAGGCCGAGGAGCTGGTGGCCGAAGCAGATGCCGAAGGTGGGCGTGCCGGTCTCGATCAGCGTGCGGATCGCCGCGACGGTCTGCGGGACGCCCTCGGGATCCCCGGGGCCGTTGGAGATGAAGATCCCGTCCGGCTTCCACTCGAGGATCTCGGCGGCGGCGGAGCGATTCGGGAACACCTCGAGATCGCAGCCGAGCCGCGCGAGGAGGCGGAGCTGGTTGAGCTTGATGCCGCAATCGAGCACGGCGACGCGGAAACGCCGGGGCGCGGGCTCGGTGCCGAGAAGGCCGTCCCACGCCTCGCGGTCCGGCGCGATCGTGGAGAACCCCTCCAGGGCGGCGTGCGGACCGGGCCACGAGTAGCGGGCGGGGCAGGTGACCTCGGTGGCGAGGTCGAGGCCGACGAGGCCGGCCGAGGCGCGGGCCTTGGCGACGAGGCTCGCCGGATCGGGGTCGGTCGTCGACAGCACGCACTTCATCGCGCCGCGCGACCGGATGTGCAGGGTGACGGCCCGCGTGTCGATGCGGTCGACCCCGATCAGGCCCTTCGACTCGAGGAAGGCCGGAAGCGGCATGGCCGAGCGCCAGTTGCTGGCGACGCGGCTGCATTCGCCGACGACGAGGGCCGCGGCGTGGGGCCGCCAGGACTCCATATCCTCGGCGCTGATCCCGTAGTTGCCGATCAGCGGGTAGGTCAGCGTGACGATCTGGCCGTGATAGGAGGGATCGGTGAGGATCTCCTGGTAGCCGGTCATCGACGTGTTGAACACGAGTTCGCCGTACACCTCGCCCGAGCCGGCGAACGCTTCGCCCTCGAACCAGGTGCCGTCTTCCAGTGCGATCCAGGCCTTCGGTTTCATGTGATGGTGCCGCGCCGTCCGGAACCCGCGGGGCAGGCGAGGCATATGCCCGAAAGCGGCCGGGAACACAAGCGAAAAGGGCCGCGACGCAACCGGCCGTGTTCGACTGGAGTTTTTCCCGGACGGACCGTAGACTTGCGCCGCCATGGTGAATCATCCGGTCAAGATCGGCTCCGTGACGTTGGGCGGCGGGCATCCGCTGGCGCTCATCGCGGGCCCCTGCGTCATCGAGAGCCCGGCGGGCTGCCTGGACCTGGCGGCGCGTCTCGTGCGGTTTGCGCGCTCGGGGAAGGTGCCGCTGATCTTCAAGGCGTCCTACGACAAGGCGAACCGGACGTCGATCGAGTCCTTCCGCGGCCCCGGGCTCGAGGCGGGGCTCGAGGTCCTGGCGGAGGTGAAGCGGCGGCACCGGGTGCCGGTCCTGACGGACATCCACTCGGTGGCCGAGGTCGGGCCGGCGGCGGAGGTGGCGGACGTGCTGCAGATCCCGGCCTTCCTGTGCCGGCAGACGGACCTGCTCGTCGCCGCCGCGCGGACGGGGCGGGTGGTGAACGTGAAGAAGGGGCAGTTCCTCGCCCCGTGGGACATCCGTCACGTGGTCGACAAGATCGAGGCGGCGGGCTGCCGGCGGATCCTCCTCACCGAGCGCGGGGTCTCCTTCGGCTACAACAACCTGGTCGCGGACATGCGCAGCCTGCTGGTGATGCGCGAGACGGGTTACCCGGTGATCTTCGACGCGACGCACAGCGTGCAGCGGCCCGGCGGCGAGGGGGACCGCTCCGGCGGGGACGGGCGCTGGGCGCCGGCCCTCGCCCGCGCGGCGGTGGCGACGGGATGCGACGGCGTGTTCATGGAGACGCACCTCAACCCCGCGAAGGCGATGTCCGACCGGGACAACGCGATCGCGCTGGCCTACCTCCCGGGGCTCTGGACGCAGCTGACGGCGATCGACCGCGTCGCGGACCGGCCGGTCCGGAGGGCGCGGGCATGACCGGGTGCGGCCGGCACCTGGCGGGGCTGGGCCTCGGTCTGGCGGCGGCGTGCGCGTGGGCGCAACTGGAGCCGGCGCCGGAGGCCCCGGGCCTCGGCGCGGGACCGCAGTCGGGGCTCCGGCCGGGGATGGAGGTCGGCGGGTTCCGCCTGCCGGACTACGCGGAGGACGGCACGCTGCAGACGCAGCTCTTCGGGGAGCACGCGCTGGCGCTGTCCAACGGCCTGATCGAGATCCGCGGCCTGCGCATCGAGATGTACAAGGACGGCCAGGTCGAGACGCGGGTGACGTCGCCGCACTGCCTCTACGACCGCGAGCGGCAGTCGGCCGGGTCGACGTCGTCGGTCCGGATCACGCGCGGCGACGTCGTGATCACCGGGGACGACTACCTGTACTCGCCCCGGCGGCAGCGGTTCGAGATCCACACCAACGCCCGCGTCGTGCTTCGCGACGTGCGCGGCCTGTCGGGCCGGAAGGGCCCGCCGGCGGCCGCGGTCCCGACGAACGCGGCGCCGGCGGAGACGGGAGTTCAACCATGACGACGGGCGGATGGACGGTGGTGGCGGTGTTCGGCGCGGCGCTGGCGGCGGGGGCCCAGTCGGCGGCCCCGGTGCCGCCCGCGGCGGCCCGCTCGGTGGCGGCCACGATCACGCAGGCGGCGCCGCGGGCGGCCGGGGCGGTGCGAGCGGCGGAGAGGGCCCTGCCGCAGGCCGCGGCGGCCGCGCAGGCCGTCGCCGCGCAGGTGGCGGCCACCCTGCCGGCGAGGCCGGAGGGTACGACGGACGACGTCCCGGGGTTCGGCGACCTGACCGTCATCACCGCCGACCGCATGGTCTACGAGGGCCAGCGGCAGTTCATCGAGATGCAGGGGCGGGTCGTCGTCAGCGACCCGGGCATGAAGATGAAGGCCGACGTCCTCCGGATCGACCTCGAGGGGACGAACGAGGTCCGGATGGTGAAGGCCGCGGGCCACGTCGTGATCTCGCAGGACGACAAGACCGCCTGGGCGGGCCGCGCGACCTACGACGTCCGCGCCGGATCGTACGTGCTCGAGGACTCCCCGCGCGTGATGCGCGGGCGCGACATGATGATGGGGTCGACGATCACGTTCTGGCGCGGCGAGGAACGGATCGAGTGCGACAAGGACGCCCGGCTGATCATCCAGCCCGGCTCGACCGGCGGGAAGAGCGTGTTCGGGGGGGGGCGCTGAGTGGACTCCCGCGACATCCCGCTCGTGCAGACGCAGGGGCTCGTCAAGGAGTACCGGCGCCGGCGCGTCGTCGACGGCGTCGACATCCGGGTGCGTCCCGGCGAGATCGTCGGCCTGCTCGGGCCCAACGGAGCCGGGAAGACGACCAGCTTCTACATGATCATCGGGCTGGTCGCGCCGACGGCCGGCCGGGTGTACTTTGAGGGGCAGGACGTCACGCGGATGCCGATGTTCCGGCGGGCGCGGATGGGCATGGGCTACCTCGCGCAGGAGCCGTCGGTCTTCCGGCAGCTGACGGTGGCGGAGAACGTGATGGCCATCCTGGAGACGCTGCCGATCCCGGCCCGCGAGCGGACGCTGCGGCTGCAGCACCTGCTCGGCGAGCTCAAGATCGGGCACCTCGCGAACCAGAAGGCCTACACGCTCAGCGGCGGCGAGCGCCGGCGGCTCGAGATCACGCGGGCGCTGGTGACGAATCCGTCGCTGATCATGCTCGACGAACCGTTCAGCGGGGTCGATCCGCTGGCGGTGTACGACGTGCAGCAGATCGTCATCGATCTGAAGGGGCGGGGGCTCGGGATCCTGATCACGGACCACAACGTCCGCGAGACCCTCGCGGTGGTCGACCGCGCCTATCTCATCTGCGAAGGGAAGGTGCTGCGCGAAGGAACCAGCGGGTTTCTCATCAACGACCCGGTCAGCCGGGAGCTGTATCTCGGGCCTCGATTCAGCATGTAGGACACGAACCAACCAGGAGACACCGTCATGATCGTGAACGTCACGGGCCGTCATGTGGAGATCAACGATTCGCTCCGGGAGCACGTCGAGGCCCGCCTCCAGGCGGAGTTCGCCGGGTTTCCGAGGATCGAGAGCGTCCACGTGATCCTGATGGTCGAGAAGCACCGCCACGTCGCGGAGATCGTCGCGCAGGTGCCCCACCACGGAACGGTCGAGGCGAAGCACGAGTCGAACGACATGTACGCCTCGATCGATGCGGCGATCGAGAAGACGGCCGTCCAGCTCCGCAAGTGGGCCGAGAAGCGCCACGAGCACAAGGCGGAGAAGCTCGGGCGGATCGACAAGGCGGTCCACGCGAAGGACGGGCGCGAGCCCGCGGCCGGATGACGCTGACCGTCCGCCGCTTCCTGGATGCGGGGCGCGCCGCGCTCGACCTCGGCCTCCTGCAGGGCGAGGCGCACCTCGACCGCGCGGTGCGCGAGCCGGCCCTGAACCGGCCCGGCCTCGCGCTCGCCGGCTTCCTGCGCTACTTCGCGCACCGGCGCATCCAGGTCATCGGGCTCGCGGAGCTCACCTACCTCAAGGGCCTCGCCGTCGACGAGCGCGCCGCCCGGCTGAAGGCGTTCTTCGAATCCGGGATCCCGTGCATCGTGCTTTCGCGCGGCATCCGGCCGCTGCCGGAGATGCCGGCGCTGGCGGAGTCGTACGGCGTGCCGCTCCTCCGCACGCACCAGATCACCGGCCGCTTCGTCCAGATGGCCGCGGTGCTGATCGAGGAGCTGATCGCGCCGCGGACGCGCTACCAGGGGACGATGATCGACATCAACGGCATCGGGACGATGATCGAGGGGCCGCCGGGCGTGGGGAAGAGCGAGACGGCGCTCAGCCTGATCGTCCGCGGCTACAGCCTCGTCGCGGACGACCTGGCCGAGCTGCGGCGCGTCAGCTCGGGCGAGATCCTCGGCACCGCCCTCGACGCGACCCGGTTCCACATGGAGATCCGGGGTCTCGGGATCATCCACGTTCCGAGCCTCTACGGCGTCACCTCCGTCCGGCGCGAGAAGCGACTCGATATGATCGTCCGGCTCGAACGCGCCATGAGCGCGGCCGACGAGGAACGGACCGGGCTCGACGCGCAGACGAAGGACGTCCTCGGCGTCGCCGTGCCGTTCTTCCGCATCGCCGTCGTGGCCGGGCGCGACATCAGCAACGTCGTCGAGGCCGCCACGCTCAACTTCCGGTTGCGCCAGCTCGGCCACGACGCGGCGAAGGAACTCGACCAGCGGCTCATGCAGCAGCTCATCGCGGAAAGGCCCAGAACCAGTGACTGAAGCCAGCCCAGGGGCGGACGGCACGGCCGTCCGGGACGTCAAGGTCCTCAACCAGTACGGGATCCACGCCCGGCCTGCGGCGTTGCTGGTGAAGACCGCGTCGGCGTTCCGGGCGGACGTGATGCTCGAGAAGGACGGCGTCGAGGTCTCGGCGAAGAGCATCATGGGCCTGCTGACGATGGAGGGCCACCAGGGTGCGAAGATCCGCATCTCGGCGCGCGGCGACGACGCGGCCGCCGCGGTGGCCGCGCTGGCCGAACTGTTCGAAAAGAAGTTCTTCGAGGACTGACAGGCGATGGGCGACGCACACAGGGAGATCGTGCTTCAGGGGACCGGCGTCTCGCCGGGCGTCGTGATCGGCCCGGCCTTCCTCATAACGCGGACCGACGTCCGCTTCGTCGAGCGCGCCATCGAGGCCGACGAGGCGCCCCGGGAGATCGCGCGTTTCGAGGAGGCCCTGATCGCCACGCGCGGGCAGCTCCACGACATCCAGACCCGGATGGAGAAGGCCCTCGACCGCCGGAACGCGAGCATCTTCGACGCGCACCTGTTGGTGGTCGACGACCGCTCCTTCGTCGAGGAGGTCGTCCGCGGCGTCCGCGCGCGCAAGGTCAACGTCGAGGTCGTGCTGCAGGAGGTCGCGGCGCGGTACGCCGAGGCGCTCGCCCAGATGGGGGACGAGTACCTGCGCGAGCGCGCCGCCGACATCAAGGATGTCGTCCGCCGCATCCTGCACAACCTGGCCGGCCAGAGCCTGAACGAGGTCGGCGGCCTGTCCGAACCCTGCATCGTCGTCGCCGCGGACCTCTCGCCGTCGGATACCGCGACCCTCCGCCGCGACCGCGTCATCGGCTTCGCCACCGACCAGGGAAGCCCCACCTCGCACACCGCGATCATGGCGCGCGCCCTCGAGATACCCGCCGTCGTCGGGCTGCACAACGCGGGCGTGCGGATCTCGTCCGGCGACCGCGTGCTCGTCGACGGGACCACCGGCCGGGTCGTCGTCCATCCGTCGCAGGAGACCCTGGACCGCTACGGCAGCATCGCCCGCGCCCGCGAGACGATCCGGTCGAGGCTGGAGACCCTGCGCGACGAGCCTGCGCGCACCCGCGACGGCTACGAGGTCGACCTCGCCGCCAACATCGAACTGCCGCAGGACGTCGACGCCGTGCTCCGGCACGGGGCCCGGGGCATCGGGCTCTTCCGCAGCGAGTTCCTCTTCCTCTCCCGTTCGCACCTGCCGGACGAGATGGAGCAGGCGAAGGCCTACGGGGAGGTCGCGGGCCGCATCGCGCCGGAGCCGGTCGTGATCCGAACCCTCGATCTCGGCGGCGACAAGTTCGCCTCGTCCCTGCAGATGCCGCAGGAGATGAACCCCTACATGGGCTGGCGCGCGATCCGGTTCTGTCTCGCCCAGCCGGACGTCTTCCTCACGCAGCTCCGCGCGATCCTGCGGGCCAGCGTCCACCGCAACGTGCGGATCATGTACCCGATGATCAGCAACGTGGACGAGGTCGCCCGGGCCGGCCGCCTGCTGGAGCAAGCGAAGGAGGAGCTCGGGCGGGAGGGCGTCCCCTTCGATCCCGACGTCGAGGTCGGCGTGATGATCGAGGTGCCCTCCGCCGCGCTGGTCGCCCGCGATCTTGCCCGCCGCGTGAAGTTCTTCAGCATCGGCACCAACGACCTGATCCAGTACACGCTCGCCGTCGACCGCGTCAACGAGCAGGTCACCTACCTCTACGAACCGACCCACCCGGCGATCCTCCGGCTCATCCGGCAGACGATCGAGGCCGCGCGCTCGGCGGGCATCTGGACGGGGGTCTGCGGCGAGATGGGCGGCAACCCGCTGCTCGCCCCGTTGCTGGTCGGGCTGGGGGTCGACGAACTGAGCGTGAGCCCGAACATGGCCCCGCTGGTCAAGGACGTCATCCGCGCCGTGACCTTCTCCGAGTGCGAGCGGCTCGCCGCCGAGGCGCTCCAGTGCGAGGCCGGGGGGGACGTCCTGGCGCTCTGTCGGAAATTGACAGAAGCCCGCGCGCCGGAGATAGTGACCCTTCTGGGCTGAACCCAGCCGCCCCCGGCCGGTGAACGGCGCGGGAAATCGAGACAGAGAGGAAAGAAACGATGAGTTCACGCAGGTACGTGTTCACGTCCGAGTCGGTGACCGAGGGGCATCCGGACAAGGTGTGCGACGGCATCTCCGACGCCGTGGTCGACGCCTGCCTCGCGCAGGATCCGCGCAGCCGCGTCGCCTGCGAGGCCCTCGCGAAGACCGGCATGGTCGTCATCGCCGGCGAGATCACGAAAAAGGCCCAGTTCAACTACGCCGACATCGCCCGCGAGAAGGTCAAGCGCATCGGCTACACGGACTCGTCCATCGGTTTCGACGGCAACACCTGCGCCGTGCTCGTCGCGCTCGACCGGCAGTCGCCCGACATCGCCCAGGGCGTGGACGCCCGCAAGGCCGAGGGCAAGGCGACCGCCGAGCAGGGCGCCGGCGATCAGGGCATGATGTTCGGCTATGCGTGCAACGAGACGCGCGAACTGATGCCCGCCCCGATCATGTACGCTCACAAGCTCGCCCGGCGCCTCGCGGCGGCCCGCCGCGAGGGCGCGCTGAAGTTCCTCCGCCCCGACGGCAAGTCCCAGGTCTCGATCGTCTACGAGGACGACAAGCCCGTTGCGATGGATACCGTCGTCATCTCCACGCAGCACTCGCCCGACGTCTCGGCGAGGCAGATCCGCGAGGGCGTCATCGAGGAGGTCATCCGGAAGGTCATCCCGGCGCGCATGCTGACGCGCTCGACCCGCTTCATGGTCAATCCGACCGGGAAGTTCGTCGTCGGCGGTCCGCAGGGCGACTGCGGTGTGACCGGCCGGAAGATCATCGTCGACACCTACGGCGGCATGGGACGCCACGGCGGCGGGGCGTTCTCGGGCAAGGACCCGACCAAGGTCGACCGCAGCGCGGCCTACATGGCCCGCTACGTCGCGAAGAACGTCGTCGCCGCCGGTCTGGCTGCGCGGTGCGAGGTCCAGCTGGCCTACGCGATCGGCTACCCGGACCCGGTCTCGGTCCATGTCAGCACCTTCGGCACGGGCACGACCGGCGACGCGAAGATCGAGCGCGCCATCCGCAGGGTCTTCGGACTGAAGCCCGCCGAGATCGTCCGCCAGCTCAACCTGCTGCGGCCGATCTACGAGGCGACCTCGGCCTACGGCCACTTCGGCCGCACCTCGGCGCGCGACCTGAAGACCTTCACGTGGGAGCGCACCGACCGCGCCGCCGCGCTCAAGGCCGCCGTCTGATCCGCTGGGACGCGAGCCCGGCCCGCCGCCCGGCGGGCCGGGATGCCCCGGGACCGTGAGGCCCGGGGCGGGAGGGAAGGGGGCCCGCGTGGGACAGAAGCTCCTGTGGCTGGCCCTGGCCGGCGCCTGCGGCACCCTCGCCCGCTACGGGCTGGGCGGATGGGTCCAGCGCGTGACCTCCCCGGGTTTCCCCTGGGGCACCCTCGCCGTCAACATCACGGGCTGTTTCCTGTTCGGTCTGACCTGGGCGCTGGCCCAGCAGAGACTCGCGATCGCCCCCGAGGTCCGCACCATCGTGCTCGTCGGCTTCCTGGGGGCCTTCACGACGTTCAGCTCCCTCGTGTTCGAGACCGAGCAACTGATGGCGCGATCGGAGTGGGTCCGCGCCGCGCTCAATGTGTTCGGAAGCCTGGCCGCCGGCCTCGCCGCCTACCTCGCCGGCGCGTGGCTCGTCCGGCCGGGCTGAACCGGAGGTGCGCCATGATCCTTCCTCCCGAATCGGTGCTGCTGCGGATCTTCGTCGGCGAAAGCGACCGCCACGGAAACCGGCCCCTCCACGAGGTCATCGTGATGGAGGCGCGCCGTCGCGGGATGGCCGGCGCGACCGTGCTGCACGGGGTCATGGGCTTCGGCGCGAGCAGCCGGATCCACAGCGCCAAGATCCTGCGCTTGTCGGAGGATCTTCCGGTCGTCGTGGAGATCGTCGACAACCCCGAGCGGATCGAGGCCTTCCTGCCGGATCTCGATGCCATGGTGGGCGACGGCCTCGTGACCCTCGAGAAGGTCCGCGTCGTGACCTACCGCCACGCCGGTGCGAAGGGCTCCGCCGCGCCCGGCTGATCCGGCGCGTCAGCCCTCGTCGTCCTTGTCCCCGGGCTTCTTCGCCGTCTTGTCCACGAACCCGCCGCGCTTGAGGAGTTCCTCCTCGTACGCGCGGACGAAGGCGCTCTCGCGCTCGCGGAGAATGAGGTCCGAGATCGACCGGCGCATGTCCGCCAGCTTGCCGCGGGACGCCGGCGTGCGCGCGGCGACGCGGACCACGAGGCGCGTGTCGTCGAACGTCCGGATCACCGGCGTGAATTCCCCGGCGTTGCACGTGGCCAGTTCGGGCAGCATCCGCTCCGCGTGGGGATTCTCCTTCGCCTCGCCCGTCGCCGTGAAGGCGGGAGGCGCGACGACGGCCAGCCCCGCCGCCTTCGCCGCATCGGCCAGCGTCGTTGTGCCCGCCTTGACGTCGGCGATCAGCTTGGCGGCCTTGGCGTCGAGCGCGGCCTCGACGGCGGCCTCGCGCGCGTCCGCCGCGACCGCGGCCTTCACCTCGGCGAGATCCGGGATGCGGGCCGGCGCCTTGGCGTCGAGCGCCAGCACGTAGTAGCCGCCCTCGCCGCGGACCGGATTGCTGAAGTACTCCTCCGGCGTGTCGACCAGGGCGAACGCCGCGCGGTTGAACTCCGGCCCCGCCGCGATCCCCTTCACGCTCTCGTTGCGGGAGAGGGGGCCCGCCTTGCGGATCTCGACCGCCGCGGCTTTCGCGGCTTCCTCGAACGTCACCGGCTTCTCACGCCGCTCGGGGGCGATGCGGTTGACGAAGTCCACCGAGGCCTGCTCCGCCCGGTTCATGGCGGTCTCCGCGTGCAGGGCCGCCACGATCTCCCCCTTCACCTCGTCGAGGGGCCGCAGCTTGGCCACCATCTCCGGGGCGGCGTTCGTCGCGCCCGCCGCCGCATTCGTCGCGGCCGGCGCGGGCACCTGGATCGTGAACTTGGCGCGGTGGTCGTCGTAGTAGTCCTCGATGTCCTCCGCCGGGGGCGCCGCCAGCCCGTTGGTGAACGCGGAGCCGGCGAAGTGGACGACCTTCACCGTCACCTTCGGAGGGATCTCGTAGCGGGACGGGTCCTTGTCGAAGAACGCCTTCAGGTCGGCGTCGGGCACCGTGACCGCCGGCTCCACGAGCGCCCGCTTGAGCTCGACGTACTCGACCGTGAACTCATCCTCGAGCACGCCGTAGATGCGCTCGACGTCCGCTGGCGGCGCCAGCACCGCCTGCGCGGCGAGCATCCGGACCCTCTGGAGAAGAAGCTCCTGCCGGACGTGTTCCTCGAAGAAGCGCTCGCCCAGCCCCGACTCGCCGAGCACGCGCGAGAGCATCGCCCGGTAGGCTTCGAGACTGAACTTGCCCCCCTGCTGGAAGACGGGCTGGCTGCGGATCGCGTCCTGGACCTCCGCCGCGCCGCTCGAGAATCCCAGGCGCCCGGCCTCGCGCAGCGTCGCGATGCGGCGCCACGCGGCCTTCTTCAGGATCGACTCGGTCTCCTCGGTGATCGGGGGCATCCGGCCCGTCGAGAAAGCGACCGCGGCGCGCACGTGCGCCATCGCATCCCAGAGTTCCGCCCGCGAGATGCCCTTGCCGTTCAGCGTCCCCGCCATCCCGGCCTCGCGGTCCGCCTTGGAGGTGAACAGGAACGGCGTGCCCCACACGACGAAGGAAAGGACGATGAGCACCAGGAAGGCGCCCCAGAGGAGCCGCGACTGGATCAGCTTGTGAAACTTCCCGATCAACATGGCCATACGGTTCAACCCTTCCCACCCCGGCCGGCCGGGGCAAAACCCGTGCATGCTGTCGAATTGCGGGCGATGGGTCAAACTCAAATGAAGGGCGCAGCCCAGAGAGTCCGGGGGGCGGAATCCGGCGGGAATCGTCGTGAAGTCAGAGCCGGATCCGGGCCCGCCGCCGACCGGAAGGGCGGCGTTCCCGCCTCCGAAGGTCCGGGGTGCGTCCGGCACGGGGCCCCGACCGGGTTCGGATGTGCCGTGGTTTGCGGCCATTTGTCGATGCGGACGTCGCATCAGCCTTTCATGGAGCGTCTTGCGGTCCACGGTCCCCGTTTTTCGGCCAATCGGAGGCGCTTCTCTTCGTCGTCCACAATATGTTGGGACTTCCGTTTGACACGGCCCCACGGATTGTCTTTTATTCCCCCGTCCATGGGATCTGAACGCGGGGCTAGCCGGGTTCAAACAGAAGGTGGCGGGTCCATTTGAGGAGGGCGGGAAACGTGACCGGTCAGAACGATTCTTTCAACGGATTCAGGAAGAGGGATGGAACCGTCGTTCCGTTCCGCCGGGAGAAGATCGAGAAGGCGATCCGGCTGGCGGCGGAGGCGGTGGCCCGTCGCGAGGGGGCCGTGTTCGGCGAGGATCTCCCGGTGCGCATCGCGGAGCGCGTGCTGCGGCAGCTCGACGATGCGAGGGGCGAGTACTACGTCTTCGCGGACGAGCACGGGCAGCGCATTCCGGCCATCGAGGACGTGCAGGATCTCGTGGAGATCACGCTGGCCGAGCAGGGCTGCACGTCGATGGTCGCGGCGTACAAGCGCTACCGCAAGCAGCGCGACCTGGCGCGGCGCCGGATCCGCGTGCGCGACGCGGTGACGTCCGGAACGCAGGACGTGACGGACGCCAGCCTCCTGCTGGTGTCGGCCTCCGGCGACAGCGTCGTGACGCCGTGGGACCGGCGCCGGATCGTGAACCAGCTCGTGAACCGCGCGGGGCTGTCGGTCGAGCGGGCGGTCGAGATCGCCAAGGTGGTGGAGAACCAGGTGATCGACGGCCGGATGACGGCGGTGACGACCGCGCTGATCCGCGACCTGGTCAACAACGAGCTGCTGGCGCGGCGGGAGCAGGCGCGGCTCCGCGATCTTTCCGTCTACGGCGTGCCCCGGGAGTACGTCGAGAGCCTGATGTTCACGAAGTCGGTCGAGAACTCGAACATCGTGAACAACAACCCCGAGGCCGTGAACCTCGGCATCGCGGAGCTGGTCCTCAAGCAGTGGGCCCTCGACACGATCTTCTCCGGCGAGGTGCGGCGCGCGCACGACACCGGGGCGATCCACCTGCACGATCTCGGCTATCCGCACCGCGTCTACTGCTCGTCGCACTCGGTCGAGTACGTGAAGAAGTTCGGGTTGCGCGGACTCGCGAACCTCAACAACGAGTCGAAGCCGGCGCGTTCGGCGTCGGTCCTGACCGGGCACATCAACACCTTTCTCGCGTCGATGCAGGCGAACTACGCCGGCGCGCTCGGGCTCGGCTACATCAACATCCTGTACGCCCCCTACCTGGTCGGCATGGACGCGAAGCACCTGCGGCAGGTCGCGCAGGAACTCGTCTTCAACGGCGCGCAGAACGCGTTCTCCCGCGGCGGCCAGACGCTGTTCCTGGACTTCAACGTGCATTCCGGCGTCCCGCGCTACCTGGCCACGGTGCCCGCGGTCGGCCCGGGCGGCCACTACATGCTGCGCCGGGCCGACGGCTCGGTCGCGCCGCTCGAGGATTCGATGCGCGAGGAGGCGGGCGCCGCCCATCCGCTGATGGACCTCCACCTCGCCGAGGCCGACGGCTCGCGCAGGCTGGTCCTCCGGGAAACCGCCCGGGCCGACGGCTCCATCGGGTACGACGAGTCCGCCGGGGAGGACCTGAAGGCGCGCGGCGAGGCCATCCTGACCTACGGCGACTTCCGGCGCGAGGCGATGGCCTTCGCGAGGGCGCTGCTCGACGTCTGGGCCGCCGGCGACCGCAACGGCCGCGTGTTCGAGTTTCCGAAGTGCGACTTCCACGTCAGCGCCGAGACGTTCGAGGATCCCGATCAGTTCGCGATCTACCTCCACGCCTGCGAGCTCGCCGGGCGCAACGGGTCGACCTACTTCATCTTCGACCGCGACGAGGTGACGCTGGCCGCCTGCTGCCGGCTGCGGACGACCGTGACGGACACCCACATGCTGCGGCACCCGGAGTCGCTCCGGTTCTGCGGCTTCCAGAACGTCACGATCAACATCCCGCAGGCGGCGTACCGCGCCGCGCGCGCGGGGCGGAAGACGCTGGAGGGCCTCCTCGAGGAGGTCGACCGCACGATGGAGACGGCCGTCGAGGCCCACGTCCAGAAGCGGGAGCGCGTGCGCGAGATGATGAGCGGTCCGGGGCGGCCGCTGTGGCAGATCGGCCGGCCCGCCTGCGACGGCCGCCCTTACGTCGATCTCGACGGCTGCACCTACATCCTGGGCCTGATCGGCGTCAACGATGCGGTGCAGTTCCTCACCGGGCTCCAGTTCCATGAGAGCGACGAGGCCATCGATCTCGGCCTGCGGATCGTCGCCCACATGAACCTCAAGGCGCGGCGGCTCGCGAAGAAGCACGGCATGAAGCTGACGCTGGAGGAGTCGCCCGCCGAAAGCGCGGCCCGGCGCCTGGCGAAGAGCGACCTGATCTACTACCGGCCCGAGGCGCTGCAGGTCGTGAAGGGCGGCGAGGATGCCTGCTACTACACCAATTCCGTGCATCTCGCGCCGGACGCGCCGGTCTCGATGGTCGAGCGCATCCGGAAGCAGTCGCTCTTCCACCCGATGATCGAGTCGGGCGCGATCACCCACGCGTTCGTCGGCGAGGAGCGGCCGTCCCCGGGCGCGATCGCCCGGCTGATCCGCGAGGCGTTCTACCGGACCCAGTCCGCGCAGATCACGATCTCGCCCGAGTTCACCTACTGCAACGACTGCAGCCGGGTGATGCGCGGACTGCTGGATTCCTGCGACGAGTGCGGATCGACGAACATCGAGCAGGAGACCCGGGTGGTCGGCTACTTCAGCAAGATTCACAACTGGAACAAGTCCAAGCGGCACGGGGAACTGCCCGCGCGTCATCGCGGCGACTACGCGGTCGAACGGGCGGAATGCGCGACGGCGCCGGATGCGGTCGGTCCGTCGTCCGAGCCCGCCGGGGTTTCCGCGGCGCCGCAGGGGGAGGGCTGAGCGATGGCCAGGCCGTACCAGGTGGTCGTCTTCGGGAAGGTCGGATGCGACAAGTGCAAGATCCTGCAGAAGCGGGTGGACGACCTTCTCGCGAAACCCGAGTGGGCGGACTTCGAGAAGGCCTATTTCGACGTTGAGACGGTCGACGGGCTCGTGGAGTTCTGCAAGGCCGAGTGCCTCAATCCCCAGCGGCTGCCCGCCATGGTGGTGAGGCGCGTCGGCGACGCGGGGGCGGCGGCGATCCCCGTCGAGCCGACGGCCGTTCCGGATCCGGTCCTGGGGCAGGCGCGCCTGTACCACATCCTCGGGCTCCAGACGGACTACAGCGACGAGGGTCGCGGCGTCGTGTCGCCGCGCATGATCACCACCGTCCTCGAGACCGCGCGCGAGTCGGCCCCCGTGCTGCCGTGAGCCCGGACCGGGCAGCGGGCGGGGCGGCCGTTGCGTTGCCGGATGACGTGGTTCTCGACGCCGCCCAGCCGTCCGCGGCCGGCCCCGCCGCCGATGCCGCATGGGCCGACGCGGTGTCCGGTGCGGGGGGGGCCTCCGCCCGCGTCGCCGCCGACACCTCGCCGGTCTCGGCATGGGTCAAGCACCCCTCGATGGTCGACTGGCCCGGACACCTGGCCGGCGTCCTGCTGGTCACGGGCTGCAACTTCCGCTGCCCCTTCTGCCACAACGCCCCGCTGCTCTCGGCGCCGCGCGGGGGTCTCGCGTGGGACATCCTGGAGTCCCTGCTGCGGCGGTTCCGGGAGCACTGGGTCGATGCCATCGTCGTCAGCGGCGGGGAACCGACCCTTCGGCCGGACCTGCCCCGTCTCGTCGGATTCCTGCGCGATCGCGGATTCCGCGTGAAGCTCGACACCAACGGATCGCGCCCCGAGGCGCTGGAGGCCGTGATCGATGGGGTCGACTACGTCGCCATGGACGTGAAGTGCGCGCTCGACCGCTACCCCGGCCTCGTGGGGTTCACGGCCCCCGGCCGCATCGCGAGGTCCATCGGCGTCATCCGCCGCCGCGCCGTCGACTACGAATTCCGGACCACCATCGTCGAGCCCCTGCACGACGACGCCCACGTGGACGAGATCGCCGCGCTGGTCCGGGGATCCCGCCGCTGGGTGCTGCAACGGTTCGAGCCCCGCGGCGAGTTGCTTCACCCCGACTGCCGGACCTGGCCGCGCACGTCGCCGTCGCGCCTGCGTTCCCTCCGCGCCCGGCTCGCCCCGGTCGCGCGGGAGGTCGTCGCCCGCGGATTGGACTGAATCCCCGCCGCCGTTCCCCCCGCCCGGTTCCGGCGGGAAGGGGCCGGCGTGAATGAACGAATGCGGCCGGCCGGGGTCGGAAGGAAGGACGTACAACCGCGAGTGCCGCGTGGCGCATGGTTCCCGATCGCGGGGCCGCGACGCGGGGTTGTCGAAGGAGATCGTGCCGATGAACGAATCCCGTCCGCCGCCTCTTCCGTGCGGTCCGCCGCCGCCTTCCTTCTTTGCCAAGGCCGCCCCGGTGGTCAAGCTCGGGGTGGTCGGCGTTCTGACGCTGGTGCTGATGATCCCGCTGGCCATGATCCGGGGCGTGCTGTCGGAGCGGCGCGAGCGCAAGGCGGAGGCGATCGGCGAGATCACCCGCTCGTGGGGTGCCGAGCAGACGATCGTCGGGCCGGTCCTGGTGGTTCCCTACACCCATGACGTGGTCGAGTATGTCAACCAGACCGTCAACGGCCGCACCGAGCGCGTCGAAAGCCGGCGGGTCGAGACGGCCCGGCTGTACGTCCTGCCGTCCACGATGGACTGCGAGGGGAGCCTGGATCCCCGGACGCTGCACCGCGGCATCTACGAGGCCGTCGTCTACGCGGGCGCCCTGACGCTGTCGGGCGGGTTCCAGCGGCCGGATCTCAAGGCCCTGCGGATCCCGGAGGACCGCGTGAAGTGGGACGAGGCCGAGGTCACCCTGGCCGTGACGGACCTCCGGGGCACCCGCGAGTCGCTCGTTCTGGAAGCCGGGACGGAGCGGGTTCCGCTCCAGCCGGGCTGTCTCCTGCCGGGGTTCACCTCCGGCGTCCGCGCGCGGGTGGGCGACATCGCCGCGGGGGGCACGTCGTGGACCTACCGCGTCGCGCTCACCCTGAACGGGAGCCGGAGCCTGGAGATCGTCCCCTCGGGCGCATCGACGTCCGTCCGGCTCGCGTCCACCTGGCCGGATCCGTCGTTCATGGGCGCCTTCCTGCCGGTCGATCGCACCGTGGATGCGGGCGGATTCAAGGCCGAGTGGCGGGTGGCCCAGTACGGCCGCACGTTCCCGTCCGTGTGGAGTGACGCCCAGCCCGCCGGCCAGCCCGGCGCGGGCGACTTCTCCGGCTCCGCGCTGGGGGTGAGCCTCCTCTCGCTGGTCGACACCTACCGGACCGTCGAGCGGTCGATCAAGTACGGCATCCTCTTCGTCGCGCTCGTCTTCACCGCGTTCTTCCTCTTCGAGGTCCTGGCCGCCCTGCGGATCCACCCCCTCCAGTACGCCCTGGTCGGCGCTGCGCTCTGCCTGTTCTACCTCGGCCTTCTCTCGCTGTCGGAGTTCATCGCGTTTCCCGCGGCCTACGCCGCCGCCGCCGGCGCGTCGCTGCTGATGATCGCGACCTACTGCGCCCGGGTGCTCCGGAGCGGGCGGCGGACCGGCCTCGTCGCCGGCGTGCTCGCGCTGACCTACGGCTACCTCTACGTGTTGCTCCAGCTGCAGGACTTCTCGCTCCTGTTCGGCACGGTGGGCCTCTTCGCCGCCCTCGGCGCGGTCATGTACGCCACGCGCAACGTCGACTGGTACGCCGCCGGACGCGGGTGACGGCGGCCCGGGGACGGTCCCCCGCCCGCCGCGCGCCGCCCGGATCCCCGGCCAAGCCGGGTCGATCAGGAACGGACGGTGCCTCGAGGGCTCTCGGCACGGCCGCGACGGAGCGCGGCCCTCCATCCCCGTCCTCCCGCATCTCCATGGAACGGGCCCGGAGGGCCGCGCTCCGTCGCGGTCGTGTCCGTGCGTGCGTCACCTGGGGGGTCGCCGGATACCCGGACCCCAGCAGGGGATTGGGGCTAGGGCAGACGCATCTTGCTCCTGTCGAAACCGGGCCGTGTGCGCGGGATCCCGCGCGATCCGGCCGGCCTGGTGCGCGTCGCACCCCCGCAACCGCAAGGGCTCCAGCGTCCACCAGCCACTCCGCGCTCCGCCGACCGAAAGGCGCCACGACCTCAAGCAAGATGCGTCTGCCCTGGGATTGGGGCGTCGCTTGACGGCCGGACTCCCGTTCGTTCTAATACAGGTACGACGTTCCAACTGATGAACAATCCGCCGGGCGGGCGGCGGGGACGGAGGGGCGGGGGAGGCATGGGCAGGACGCGAACGAACCGGAAGGCCGCGGGCGTGCCGATCCTGGAACGCACGCTGGGACTGATCGAGTTCCTGAGCCGGTGCCCGGAGGGGGTTCCGCTGAGCGGCATCGCCCGGACGCTCGCGATTCCGAAGAACACGACGTACCGGATGCTCAACACCCTTTGCGCCAAAGGCTATGTGTCGCGCAACGAGGCGGAACTGACCTACCGGCTCACGCGCAAGCTGGCGACGCTGGTGTACTCGAGCGCGCGCGACGGGGGGCTGATCGAGAAGGCGCTCGGTCCGATGCGCGCCCTGCGCGACCGTGTCGGGGAGACCGTGGTCCTCAGCATCCTCGACGGGGGCGAGGGCATCGTTCTCGACCAGGTTCCGGGCCTGCATCCGTTCCGTTTCGTGTGCGATCCGGGCACCCGGCAGGCGCTGCATGCCTCCGCGTCGACCAAGGCCATCCTGGCCTGCTGCACGCCGGAGGAACGGGAGGCCATCCTCGCCGCCGCCCCGTTCCGGAAGCTCACCGAGCGCACGATCACCTCGGCCGCGGCCTTCCGGCGGGAACTGGAGTTCGTCCGGTCGCGCGGGTACGGCGTGGACCGCGGGGAGGCGATGCACGGGGTGCATTGCGTGGCGGC
>VGWF01000002.1 GCA_016873715.1 Lentisphaerota bacterium
CCTCCCGGGCCGTCGCCTGGGCCTCCACCCTTGATTTGCGGCGCGAGCCGGAGGATCTTCTCCACCTCGCGAAGGCCGTGGAGGACCACCTCGACGGCCGGCGGGCATGACCAAATCCGGGACGCCCCGGATGGCGCGTCCAATCCGGCCGCCCCGGCGGAAGACGGGGAGTCCCCCCGCGCCGGGCGCGGGGGCCGTAACCACCGAGGCCATGTGAGTTCCAGGATCCAGGAGTTCCGGCAGCAGTTCACGGTGCCGTTCGCGTACCCGGTGGTCTTCACGCGCGGCGTCTTCGACGCCGCGAACGTCGTCCTGCGCGACGAGATCGCCCGCCCCGAGCCCGCGCGCCGGCACCGCGTCGCGGTCTTCCTCGACTCCGGCGTGGCGGAGGCCTGGCCCGGCCTGGCCGCGAGGATCGAGGCCTACGCCGCGGCGCACGCCGGCAGCGTCGCCCTCGTGCATCCGCCCAGGGTCGTTCCCGGCGGCGAGGCGATCAAGGCCGACCTCGGCGGCATCCGCGACGTGATGCACGAGATCGCCCGGTGGGGCCTCTGTCGCCATTCCTACGTCGTCGCCGTCGGCGGCGGCGCGGTGCTCGACGCCGTCGGTTTCTGCGCCTCCCTCGTCCACCGCGGGCTCCGCATGATCCGCGTGCCCACCACCGTTCTCGCCCAGAACGATGCCGGCGTCGGCGTGAAGACCGGGATCGACACCGACGGTGGCAAGAACACCGCGGGCACCTTCGCGCCGCCCTTCGCCGTGCTCAACGATCTCGACTTCCTCGCCACGCTCTCCGATCTCGACTGGATCGGCGGCGCCGCCGAGGCCTTCAAGGTCGCGATCCTCAAGGACCGGGCCTTCTTCCACTGGCTTCGCGCGAACGCCGCCGCCATCCCCGCGCGGGATCCGGGCGTCATGGAGCGGCTCGTCGTCGAGTGCGCCCGGCTCCACCTCGACCACATCCGCACCGGCGGCGACCCGTTCGAAAGCGGTGCGGCGCGTCCCCTCGACTTCGGCCACTGGGCCGCGCACCAACTCGAAGTCATGACGGGATACCGCGTCCGCCACGGACAGGCCGTCGCCGCCGGCATCGCGCTTGATTCGTGCTACGCCCGGGCGTTGGGCTGGCTCGACGCGGCGGAACTGGAGTCGATCCTCGCCGCGCTGGAATCCGCCGGCCTCCCGCTCTGGTACCCGGAGTTCGACCTTCGGGGCGGCGACGGCTCGCTCGTCCTCCTCGACGGCCTTCGCAAGTTCCGCGAACACCTCGGCGGCGAGTTGTGCGTCGCCTTCCCCGACGGCATCGGCTCGCGCCGCGAGGTCGGCGCCATCGACACCGCGCTGGTCGAAACCTGCCTCGGCCTTCTGCGCGGGCGTCACGCGGCGCGGGCCGCGTCCGCGCGACCCGAGCCTACTTCGCGCCGCCGGTGACGATCCGGTAGCCGAACGACTCTCCGTCGTGCCGCAGCGCGAGCATCCCGTTGGCGGTCTTGAACTCCGCCGGCTTCGCCTTCGCGGCCGGATCGGCCGGTTCGGCCAGCACCGCGCTCACCGCGCCCGGCGCCCCGGGCAGGTGCGCGAGCCGCAGCACGATGTCGAACGGCTCGCACCCCGGCAGCGGGATCAGCCGCAGGCCGTCCTTCGCCCGTTCGATCCGGAACG
The DNA here is from genome assembly GCA_016873715.1 of Lentisphaerota bacterium. GTDB lineage: Bacteria > Verrucomicrobiota > Kiritimatiellia > PWTM01 > PWTM01 > VGWF01. Next base: position 1,663 of record VGWF01000002.1, read on the forward strand.
CGCCGTCGGTCACGGTCCACGCGAAGTCCGTCTTCGTTCCCTCGGGATTCATCCACGGCGGCAGCCCGCCGGCGCCCTTGGGCGGCTCGGGCGAGACCGACGCCAGCGCGCCGTCCGCACCGCGGCCGACGAGGAGCGTTCCGATCCAGATGCGGCCCTCGCCGTCGTCCTCGCCGAGCAGCGGCTTGCGGCTGTGCTTGTCGTAGAGGCCGACCATCACGCGGAAGCGTCCGGCCAGGCCCGCCGGGATGGGCACCGTCCGGTCGAACCGCACCTCGCCCTTCCACTCCTCCGCGGGCGGCACGGGCTTGAAGTCGTCCTGCCACACGGTCTCGCCGAAGCCGGAGGGGCCTTCCTCTTTCGCGAAGTGCACGAAGACCGCGTTGTTTTTCCCCGGCCTCGACTTGCAGTCCCAGACCATCGTGTAGGCCAGCTTCCCGCCGGCCGCCGAGGCCGCCTCGAGGCGCGGCCGGATGCTCATGCGCCGCCGCTCGCCCTCGAGCGGCGCCGTGCGCGCGTTGCAGTATCCGGCGCCGGGGGCCGAGGCGCGCTCGACGACGCGCCCCGCGATCCGTTCGACCGACGCCGTCACCGTGCCCGACACCGCGCGCCAGCCGTTCGGCGGAAGGACCGCCCCGGCGACCGCCCAGTCGTCCGCGCCCTGGTTCACGTGCACCACCGCGCCGTTGTCCCACTCGACCCGCTGGCGGTCGCGCCGCGCGCCGTCGAAGGCGTGGGAGACGAGATCGCGCCGCGCCAGCGAGCGGATGATGTCCTGCAGGAGCCAGTACTTGCGCACGGCCGGCGCGCCCCACGATCCGGCGTCGACCATCAGGGAGTGGCCGGCGAGCATCTCGCAGGCGAGGTATTCGTCGCTGTGGATGCCGTGCGCGGCGCGGCCGAGGCCGCCCTCGAAGCGGACCGAGTAGCCCGCGCCGTGAAGGTTGAAGCGGTGGTGGTGGACCGCGTCCATCCACGGCACGCGCGTCCACGAGCCGCACTCCAGGAAGATCGAATGAAGCGCGGGCCGCTCGGACGTCAGCCGCAGCCACTGGCAGTCGGCGCCGTCGAGCCAGCCGATCAGCTGGTCGTGACCGGCCTCGGAGGTTGTCGGCGCGTTGCCGCCGAGGATGTCGCGGATCGTCGCGAAGGCCTCGCCCCAGTGGCGGCGGGTCCCGGTGGAGGGATGGCGGCGGCCGTCGTGGTCCCAGGTGTCGACGCAGCCCTGCGAGGTGAAGACGTCGACGAAGCTGTGCGTGGCGCCGACGCCGTCGCGGATCAGCTTCGTGTTCCGCTTCACGAACGGCAGGATCGCGTCCGGCCGCCACTTGTAGGAGAGCGCGTCGCGTCCCTCGTTGTACCACGCGCGGTTCGGACGGCCGTCGGGCGTGAAGTAGATGCTCCGGTAGGAGTACTCCGCGGCGTCGGGGTAGAAGTCGATGTAGTTGTCGTGGAGCCCCCACGGCACGCCGGCGGCGCGGCAGACCGCCCCGACCTGCCGCAGGTCGTCCAGCGTCCCGTACTGCGGGTTCGGCGGCCAGATGTCGGGCAGGCGGTAGTCGTAGCCCCAGCGCTGCCAGACGTGCAGGGTCAGGAACGAGTCGGAGAGCCCGTACCGGAGCATGCGGGTCATGTTCGTCGCGATGTCGGCGTAGCGGCCGCCCCAGATGTCGAAGCACATGCGGCCGGCGAGGTCGGCATGGCCTGCGGCGGGCTTGCGCGGGTCGAGCGGGCGGTAGGCGATCGCGCAGTCCATCGCGGCGCGGCCGGGCAGCAGCGTCAGCGTCGCGTCGTGGTGCGACTGCAGCGCGTAGACCCGCGCGGGCGGATCGACGCGCAGATGGTCGGGCGGATTGTCGAACGCCTGCAGCACGGCGAGGCCGTCGAACTCGGCGGCGATGTGGCTCGAGGCGAGGTTGTGTCCGCCGAAGCCCTGCTGGAAGGGCTTCGGGTCGCTGACGCAGAAGCCGTGGCCCCAGTAGATGCGCGGCGCGGTGCGGTCCCACGGCCCGACCCGGAACCGCGTGATCATGCGCGGGCAGGAGGCGGAGACGCGCAGCGCCGGGCCCTCGGCGCGCACCGTCAGCGTCACGTCGAACGCCTCGCCGCCGCGCGCGTAGGAGAGGACCGTCCGCACGCGGCCGAACCGGGCGGAGGTCTCCACCCCGCGGAACGCGAAGGGGGAGGGGAAGCGGCCGACGGGCGCGTCGTCGACGTCGATCTCGAAGCCGCGGAACGCCGCCGCCCCGCCGCCCTCGACCGCAAACGCGACGAGGCCGTCGAGCAGGCCCTGCGGCCCCGGTTCGACGACGACCGCCGCCTTCTTCGACGCGGCGGAGGCTTCGAGGAGGAACGCGGTGCGGCCGTCCGGCTTCGCCGTGCCGCCGAGAAGCGAGCGCGCCCGGGCGACGGCGGCCTGCGTGCTCTCCGGCGTCGGCGCGCCGGCCTTCCGGGAGGTCGGGCCGCCGCGACCGGTGACGAGCGTCGGTTCGGCCCACCACGAATGGTCGAAGGCGGTGTTGCGCTTCGGCCCCGGATCGCTCTCGAGGCGGATCAGGATCCGGCGGCCGGCAAACGCGGCGAGGTCGGCGCGGCCGTCCTTCCACGTGCGTGTGTCGGTGAAGTCCTCGTGGAGCGTCTTCCAGTCGTTCGACGCGGCGGTGTCGGCGACCAGCACGCGGTAGCGGATGCCGTCGCTGCGCTGCTTCTCCGTCTCGCCGGAGTGGTGCAGGGCGGTCGCGAAGGTCAGGACCGCCGGGGATGCGGGCGGGAGGTCGACGGTCCACTCGACCCAGCAGCGACCGGTGCCGTTGCGGTAGGGCACGTGCATGCCCATCGCCTCGCGCGAGCCGCCGACGTTCACGGCATCGATCGAGAGCCCGGAGCTCGTGTCCGGGTCGCTGCCGGTCCATCCCGACGGCTGCCCGCCGGTCGCGCCCCCGTCCAGTGCCCAGCCGAACCGGTGCGTGCGGGAGAGCCACAGCGGTAACGAGGCATCCGCCTCGGGCCGGAGCGCCTCCGGTGCGGCGGCGACCGCGGTGCGCGGCGCGGCGGGACGCTTCACCTCGAAGATGCGGACGGCATGGACGGCGGCCCCGGGCGCGCCGTCGCGGGAGAGATGGGCGTGGACCGGGTAGAGCGCGTCGAAGACGAACGGTCCGCTGGCGATCCGGAACGAGAGGTTCGTGGCCGTGGCCGGCGCGAGCGCGACGGCGGCCGTGTCCGGTCCGACCGCCTTCCAGTCGTCGACGAAATCGCGCAGCGCGACCGAGCCGCGGAACGGTGTCGCGGTGCCGTTGCTGACCGTCACCGACACCGGGGTCGGCGCCGCGGGATCCGCGACCGGAGCGATCTCGCCGACCGCCAGCCGCAGCCCGTCCACCGTCTCGTCGTAGCCCGACCACCCCGCCGCCAGCAGCCCCGCCGCGACCGGCACCCACGCGAACCTCGTTCGGCGCATCGTCGTCTCCCCGTGAAGCCCGCGAGACTACCGCGTCCGCCCCCGCCGCTCAAATCCTCCGGTCCTCGATCCGCGGATCGCGCCCGCGGGGATGCCGGAAGGTGTAACATTATCGGATGCGACCGCATCCATTAATGTTACACTTCGGGACGTGAAGGAGGCGGCCATGGAGTGGTTTCATCATCCGGATTTCTGTCCCAGGCTGGTGGTGCGGCGGGCGGCGGAGGAACTGCTCGACCTGTCCGTGGGGATGATCGAACTGGTTCTCTCCAGGGGAAGGGCCGGCATGGTCGCGCCGCACCTGCTTCGTCCGGGCGAGGTCCGCTACCGCATGGCGCAGCACCGGCTGCGCAAGGCGGGGTTCCTTGCGGTTCGCAGGGCGCGGGGACAGCCGCCCGTGTTCCGGCTGACGCCGGAGGGGGAACGGAAGGTGCCCGATCTCCTGCGTCCGGAGCGCCGCTGGAACCGCGCGTGGAGCGGCCGGTGGCAGATGCTGGTGTACGACGTGCCGGAAACCGAGCGCGCCTACCGGAACCACCTCCGCGCCTTCCTCCGGCGCATGCGCATGGGAAGGCTTCAGAACAGCGTCTGGATCACGCCGGACGACATCCGCGCCGAGTACGCCGACCTCATGGAGGCGGCGGCCGTCGAGGACTACGCGATGCTGGTCGAGGCGCGGACCGTGCTGGGAAACCGCGGCAGCCGGGTGGCGCGCATCGCGTGGAATCTCGACCGCATCGATGCCGGGCACGCATGGTATCTCCAGGCCGTCGATGCCGCGTTGGACCGGGTCGCCGCGACGCCCCCGACCCGCCAGCAGGCGTGGACGATCGTCCGCGAGGATCTCAACGCGTACCGCGCGGTCATGGCGGACGACCCCCTGCTGCCGCGGGCGCTCTGGCCCGACGGCTACCGCGGCCCCGCCGTCGTCGCCGCCCACCGCCGCCTCGTCGAAGAGGTCTGGAGCGCCGTCCGCTGATGTCTCACCGGGCGGGAGGATCCCGCCTCCGGCGCGTGCGCACGACGCAGGACCGCCGCGCCGGGGTGTAACATTATCGAGTGCGACCGCATCCGATAATGTTACACTTCAAGCCCGGCGGGGCGTGCGCGGCGGGCGGCTTGCGCGGGAGGGCGCGCGCGGCCATCATCCGCGGGAAACGATGGGAGCCGATATGACGAAGGTTGTCGTGGTGGGCGCCGCGGGGCGCATGGGGCGGGCGCTGGTCCGGTTCATCCGGAACGGGACGGTGCCGGATCTGCAGCTGGCCGGGGCGGTGGATCTCTGGGACTGCCCGGAGCTCAACCGGGACGCCGGCGTCATGGCGGGCGTCGGCGAGGCGGGCGTCCCGGTGACGTGCGACCTGGCCGCGGTCGCGCCGGGCGCGGACGTGATCGTCGACTTCAGCTCGCACCACGGCACCTCCGGCAACGCGCCGCGCTGCGCGGAGTGGGGGAAGGCGCTGGTCGTCGGCACGACCGGCCTGAACGCGGAGCAGGAGGCCGCCGTTCGCGACGCCGCGAAGGCGGTCCCGATCGTCATGGCCCCGAACATGAGCCTGGGCATCAACCTGCTCTTCGCCCTGCTCGAGCAGGTCGGCCGGACGCTCAAGGACCGCGGCTACGATGTCGAGATCGTCGAGCGGCACCACCGGCTCAAGAAGGACGCCCCCAGCGGCACCGCGCTCGGTCTCGGGCGCGCCGTCGCGAAGGGGATGGGCCTGGACCTCGACGAGGTCGCAGCCCACGGCCGTCACGGCATCTCGAAGGACATCCGCCCCGACCGCCAGATCGGCTTCCACGCCGTGCGCGGCGGCGATTTCGTCGGCGACCACACGGTCATCTTCGCGACGGACGGCGAGAGCCTCGAGTTCTCCCACCGCGCGACGAGCCGCGACACCTTCGCCATCGGCGCGCTGCAGGCGGCGAAGTGGGTCGCGGGGCGCGCGCCGGGGCTCTACTCGATGCGGGACGTGCTCGGCGTCTGAGCCGGAAGCGGAGAGCGGAGGGGCGGCCATGCATGTGACGCTGGTCCATGTCCGGGTGAAGGCGGAGCGCGTGGCGGACTTCATCGCCGCCACGCGGGCCAACCACGAGGCCTCGGTGCGCGAACCGGGCAACCGGCGGTTCGACGTGCTGCAGGCGCCGGACGACCCGACCCGGTTCGTCCTCTACGAGGCCTACGCGACGAAGGCCGATGCCGCCGCGCACAAGGCGACCGCGCACTATGCCGCCTGGCGCGACGCCGTCGCCGCCTGGATGGCCGAGCCGCGCCGCGGCGAGCCGATGGACGGCCTCCTGCCGTGACCATCGAGCGCCGGACATCCGACGCCGAACATCGAACGTCGGCCGCGGGGATCAGCGGGCGGGGCGCGGGACAAGGCCCAGGTGGATCGCAATGGCGCGGGCGAGGTCGCGGCCGAACGCGCGGGCGCTGTCGGCGTTGACCTCCGCCCCGCCAGCGTTCGCGTAGGGGATCTCGATCGTGTTGGAGAACTCCACGCCGGGCAGGTCGCGAGCCCATCGTGCGAAGCTGCGTCCGGTCGAGTAGTTCGAGGCGGTGTTCCACGAGGTACCGAAGGGCACGTTGTACTTCGGCGAGTAGGGGATCGGTCCCCGCCGGACCTCCGCCAGGAGGGCCGCGAAGCCGGCCAGCCGCTCCGCGGCGATCGCATCCTCGGGCCCCGGGAAGTAGACCTGCTCGTTCGAGTCGCCGCCGGCGAGGTAGGGGCAGTGCAGGTCGAGCGCGAATCGCAGCCGGCCGGCGGACCATCGCGGGACGAGGTCGCGGATCGCGGCGACGGTCGCGTGGACGGGCGTGCCGTCGTAATCGCGGTTGTGATCGCGCGGCGCGCGGTTCTTGCCCTGATCGCCGTCCTCGACGCCGTCCTTGTCGACGAACGGGATTGCCAGCACCTCGACGCGCTCCCGCCACGCGCGTCCCGCCTCGTCATCGGCCAGGACGGACTCCAGGATCCCCTCCAGCGCGAAGCTGGCGAGGCTCTCGCACGCATGATGCCGTGCGGTCAGCAGCACGCGGATTCCGGGCTCGCGGCCGAGGCAGCCGGCGCGCAGGATCTCCGCCTCGCGCCCCTTCGTCGTCCGGCACAGCCCCTCGCGGACGATCGCCGGGTTGCCGCGGTGCCGCTCCAGGAACCGGCGCAGGTCGGATTCCTGGTAGGGGATCGTCATGGAAAAGCGGACCTCGGGCGCGTTGGACGGCACGGCGAAGGCGAATTCCCACGCCTTGGGCTCCGCGATCCGGGTGACAGCCTGGGCGCCAAGCCACGCCCAGTTGGTCCCGCCGTCGAGACTCGCCGCGGGGCCACGCGCTCCGATCGGATTGCGCTCGGGGAAGCGGATGCGGACCGTTTCGCCCGCGGCGCCGCGGACGCGGAAGTTCCAGTAGAACCACCAGCCGCCCTTCTGTGTGTCGCGCAGGTCCGGCCGCACGACCGCGACGCCGTTCGTGATGCCCTCGAGGACGATGTTCCCGCCGGGATAGCCGGTGTCGACCGTCCGCCCGGCCGCGGCGGCCGGGAAGCACGAGGCCCAAAGCCCGAAGCACGAAACAAGCCCCAAACGGAAAACCTGAAATTCCAAACGGGAGCGGGTGCGGTGCGGGGCCGGTCCGGAACTCGGAACCCGCAACGCGGAACGCGGAGCGCGGAACCTGCCAGCCTCCGAACCTGTGAACCCGCGGAGAGGTGCGTCATCGCCGTCCGCGACGTTGCGGATGCCTGCCGAACCCCCTGTCTGGCCCCCGAAGTCTGACACCCGGCACCTCGGATTCGCTGTCGGCCTTCTACAGGATCTTGACCCGCGGAAGGTCCTGCAGGTCGATCATTCCGACGACGCGTTCGGTGGCGTCGATGACGACCAGGTCGTCGATCGCGTACTTCTCGAACGTGGCGAGGACGTCGACCGCGAGCTGGTCGTCGCGGACGCGGATCGGGTTGGCCGTCATGACCTCCGCGACGGGCCGCGCGCCGAGGTTGCCCTCGCCGGTCATGTGGCGGCGGAGGTCGCCGTCGGTGAAGATCCCGGCGAGCCGTCCGCCCGCGTCGACGACGGCCACCGACCCGGCGCGCGCGCCGGTCATCGCGACGACGGCGTCGCGGACGAGCGCCTCGCGCGGGACGAGGGCGACGCGGTCCCCGGTGCGCATGATGTCGCGCACGCGCAGCAGCAGGGCGCGGCCGATGGCGCCGCCGGGGTGGAGCTTGGCGTAGTCCTCGCGCCGGAACCCGCGCGCGTCGAGGAGGACCATCGCCAGCGCGTCGCCGACGGCCAGCGTCGCGGTCGTGCTGGCGGTCGGCGCCATGTTGAAGGGGCAGGCCTCGCGCGAGACGCGGACGACGAGGACGACGTCGCTGACGCGGGCCAGCGGGCCCTCCGGGTCGCCGGTCATCGCGATGACGGGGACGGCGAACCGCCGGACGGCGGGAATAAGCGCGAGGAGTTCGTCCGACGCCCCGCTGTAGCTCAGCGCGAGAACGGTGTCGCCGGGCTGCACGATGCCGAGGTCGCCGTGCATGGCGTCGGACGGATGCAGGACGACCGCCGGCGAGCCGGTGCTGCTCAGTGTCGCCGCGATCTTCTGGGCGATGGGCAGGTTCTTCCCGACGCCCGTGAGCACGATCTTCCCGCCCGCGACGAGGCGCGGCAGGATCGTTTCAACGGCCCGCGTGAATCCGCCGTCGAGGTCGTCGCGCACGCGCTGCAGTTCGGCGATCTCGATGTCGAGGATCTCGCGGCCTCTCCGGACGTAACTGGTCATGGGTCTCCCGAAAGCACGTTCCAACCCTTGGAAGCCCGGCCTCCCGGCCCTTCCAATCCTTGGAAACCGGGGGCAGAGTCCCAAAGTCCGGGGGGGCGCGCAATGGAGAAATCCGGGCCGGGTCCGCTTCAGGTCCGGGGGCGGCGGAATCGGAGCCAGGCGCCGCCCCAGCGAAGGCGGTTCCGGGCGAAGACGTCGTAGGCGGCGTCGAAGAGCGAACGCAGACCGGGCCAGCGGGTGGGCGCGAGGAGCCAGCCGAGGCCGACCGCTTCGTAGGCCGCTCGGACCGCGTCCATGCGGGTCACGATGCGGCCGTCCGGCATCACGGCATGCAGGCCGGCGTGGACGGCGGCGGGGTCGGCGCCGTGGCGGGCGGCGTCGAATCCGTCCGCCCGGATATCCACCAGGGCGAGTCGTCCGCACCGGTCGCGACGCGACAGCCATCCGGCCTCGGCCGAGCAGAACGGGCAGTCGCCGTCGATGAGGAGGCGGACCCTCGACTCGCCGGCAGCGGACCCGGGGGCGGACGGCTTCATGGTAGACAATACATCGACATGATGGCCGTGCAACCGGCGCTTGATCGTGCGCGGCGGACGGGTATCCTCGGCGGGTCATGGTGGAAGGAAACGCCAGAAGGAGAGACCGCATGAAGACCGCCGCCCGCTTCCCGCTCGCCCTCGCCGCCTGTTCCGCCGCCGCGCTGTCGGCCGGCGCCGCGCTCTACGGGGATCCGCCCGACGAGCGTCATGCATGGGCGGTGCACGACATGAACCGTCCGCGCCCCGCCGTGGCGACGCCCGGCGCCGCGCTGGGGCAGCCGCCGTCGGACGCGGTGATCCTGCTCGACGGCAAGAGCCTCGACGCGTGGGAGTCCGACAAGGACGGCTCGCCCTGCGCGTGGAAGCTCGTCGACGGCGCGATGGAGGTCGTCAAGGGCAAGGGCCAGATCCGCACGAAGCAGTCGTTCGGCGACTGCCAGCTCCACATCGAGTGGCGCACGCCCGACGTGGTCGAGGGCTCGAGCCAGGGCCGCGGCAACAGCGGCGTGTTCCTGATGGGCACCTACGAGCTGCAGGTTCTCGACTGCTTCGAGAACGACACCTATCCCGACGGGCAGGCCGGTTCGATCTATGCCGAGAACCCTCCGCTGGTCAACGTGTGCCGCAAGCCCGGCGAGTGGCAGGCCTACGACGTCGTCTTCCACCAGCCGCGGTGGGAGGGCGACACGATGGTCCGTCCCGGCTCGATCACCGTCTTCCAGAACGGCGTGCTGGTGCAGGACCACTGGCTCTTCGAGGGCACCTCGACGCACCGGAAGCGGACGCTGCCGCGCAAGCACGAGGCGAAGCTCCCGCTGAAGCTGCAGGATCACGGCAATCCGACGCGTTTCCGCAACGCCTGGATCCGCGAGATCCCGGACTACGAGGGCGACTTCACCACCGGCGCCTACCGCAAGCCCGCGGCGATCGTGGCGCAGCGCAAGGCGACCGCCGCGAAGGTCCGCGGCGAGGCGGAGAAGATCCTGGCCGGGGGTGACAAGCTCGGCGGCATGCAGAAGCTCTTCGAGGCGGCGACCTACGAGGCCGACGCGGCCGTGCAGGCGAGGATCGTGTCGATGGCGGGCGCCTACGTCGACGAGATCCGCGCGCTGGATGCGGCGAAGACCGAGGCCCGCAAGGGCGAGATCACCGGCGTGCTGGGCGATCTCGACTACCTCGTGAAGTTCGGCATCGTCCCGGCGGCCGAAGCCCCGAAGGGCGCGCTGCAGAAGCTCGCCGCCGAGCGCGGGCTGTTGAAGAAGAAGTAGGCCGGCCCCTCCGGCTGCAACGGGCGCGCCCCGGTCTCCGGGTCGCGCCCGTTCCGTTTCCACGCTGCGCCATCACAGATCCGCCGTAACGATGGGTACGAACACCGTGGGATCAGGCGGCGGCGCGGGCGAGGGCGGCGACGGCGCGGTCGAGCTGTTCGGGCGTATGCGCGGCCGAGACCTGGGTGCGGATCCGCGCCTTGCCCTCGGGCACGACGGGGTACGAGAAGGCGACGACGTAGATGCCTTCCTCGAGCATCCGGGCGGCCATCGCCTGGGCCTTGCGGGCGTCGCCGATCAGGATCGGCACGATCGGGTGGTCGCCCTCCGGGATCGCGAATCCTGCGGCCTTCAGCGCGGCGCGGTACCGGCGCGTGTTGGCGGCGAGCCGGTCGAGAAGGTCGGTCGACCGCTCGAGCCGGTCGAGGACGGCGAGCGTCGTTGCGGCGATGGCGGGGGCGAGGCTGTTGGAGAAGAGGTAGGGCCGCGAGCGCTGGCGGAGGAGGTCGACGATCTCGCGGCGGCCGGCGGTGTAGCCTCCGCTGGCGCCGCCGAGGGCCTTGCCGAACGTCCCGGTCAGGATGTCGACGCGCCCGCGGCAGCCGAAGCGCTCGGGCGTGCCGCGGCCGGTGGGGCCGGTGACGCCGACGGCGTGGGAGTCGTCGACCATCACGAGCGCGTCGTGCGCTTCGGCGACGTCGCAGATCCGGTCGAGGGGCGCGAGGGAGCCCTCCATGCTGAAGACGCCGTCGGTGGCGACCATGCGGAAGCGGGCGTCGCGGGCCTCGTCGAGGCGGGCGGCGAGGTCGTCGGGGTCGGCGTTGCGGTAGCGCAGGCGGCGGGCCTTGCAGAGGCGGATGCCGTCGATGATGCTCGCGTGGTTGAGTTCGTCGCTGAGGACGGCATCCTCGGCGCCGAGCAGCGTCTCGAAGAGGCCGCCGTTGGCGTCGAAGCACGACGAGTAGAGGATGGCGTCCTCCGCGCCCACGAAGCGGGCGATCCGCTCCTCGAGCTCGCGGTGGACGGACTGCGTGCCGCAGATGAAGCGCACCGAGGCCATGCCGTAGCCCCAGCGGTCGAGGGCGGCGTGCGCCGCGGCGGCGATCTCCGGGTCGCCGGCGAGGCCGAGGTAGTTGTTCGCGCAGAGGTTGAGCAGCCGCCGCCCGTCGGGCAGAGCGATCTCCGCGCCCTGCGGGGTGCCGAGCGGCCGTTCGCGCTTTGCAAGCCCGGCGGCCCCGATGCCGTCGAGGATGCCGCGCAGGTGGGTCTGGAATCGCGAATTCATGGGGGCTCCCGGGTCAGCAGATCCGCGGCAGCAGTTCGCCGAGGGGCATGTCGACGAGGCGCCGGCCGCCGATGAGGGTTTCCATCACGACGGCGCCCGCGGGCCCGGCCGTCACGGCGCCGATGCGCGTCGAACCGGCGCCCTCGGGCAGCGCGCGCCACGCGGCCAGGATCGCGTCCGCGGCGTCCGGCGCGACGACGGCGAGCATGCGGCCCTCGGAGGGGACGTGCAGCAGGTCGATGCCGAGCGTCTCGGCGACCGAGCGCGCGGCGGGGGCGAAGGGAAGGGCGTCCTCGCGCAGCGCGATGCCGAACGGGCGGCCGCCGGCGATCTCGTTGAGGACGGCCGCGGCGCCGCCGCGGGTCGGGTCGCGCATGAAGCGGACGGAGGCGGCCCACGGCGTGGCGGCGCGGACGAGGCGGTGGATGGTGCCGGTGTCGCTGACCGGTCCGCTCGCGACCTGCAGGCGTTCGCGGGCGCAGAGAACGGCCATCCCGTGGTCGCCGAGCGTGCCGCTGGCGAGGACGGCGTCGCCGGGGCGGATGGCGTCGGCCGAGAGCCGGTAGCCCGGGATCGGCTCGCCGAGGCCGGCGGTGTTGATGTACAGCCCGTCGCACTGTCCGTGCGGGACGACCTTCGTGTCGCCGGTGGCCACCGCGACGCCGCAGGCGTCCGCGGCGGCGCGGATCGAGTCGAGCACGCGTCGCAGCGTCGCGAGCGGGAGGCCTTCCTCGAGGATCATCGCCAGCGAGATCCAGCGCGGCTCGGCGCCGCTGACGGCGAGGTCGTTGACGGTGCCGTGGACGGCGAGGGCGCCGATGTCGCCGCCGGGGAAGACCGCGGGCTGGACGACGTAGGAGTCGGTCGTGAAGACGAGGCCGCCGGCCATACCCGGAAGGCGCGCGGCGTCGGGCAGCGACGCGAGCGGGCCGGCGCCGAAGCGGGGGACGATCTCGTCCGCGATCAGCGCCGCGGTGAGGCGGCCGCCGCCGCCGTGGGCCAGGAGGATGCGGTCGGGCGTTGTCATCAGGGTCGCTCCGTGGCGATCCGTCCGTACTTGTACCATGCCGCGCAGCTTCCCTCCGAGCTGACCATGCAGGGGCCGACGGGCGAGGCGGGCGTGCAGCGGCGGCCGAACAGCGGGCACTCGGGCGGGGTGAGGCGGCCGGAGATCACGTCGCCGCACCGGCAGCCCGGCGCATCGCGCCCGGGGCCGACGCGCAGTCCGTGGCGGTTCTCCGCATCGTACGCGGCGAACTCGGGCCGCAGGCCGAGGCCGCTGGCGGGCACGGGTCCGAGGCCGCGCCAGATGGCGTCGACGGGCCGCAGCAGGCGTTCGATCAGCGCCTGCGCGCGCCGGTTGCCGGCGGCGGTGACGACGCGGCTGTACTGGTTCTCGACGCGCGCCTCGCCGGCGTCGAGCTGCCGCAGGATGCCCTCGATGCCGTAGAGGATGTCGAGCGGTTCGAAGCCGGCGACGACGCAGGGGCGGCGGTGGCGTCCGGCGAACGGGCGGTAGGCGTCGGCGCCGATGATGGCGCTGACGTGGGCCGGGCAGAGGAAGGCGTCGATCGCCAGGTCCGGCGCGGCGGCGAGGGCCTCGAGCGCGGGCGGGACGAGCTTGAAGGCGGTCAGCAGCGACAGGTTCCCGAGGCCCTCCGCGGCGGCGCGGTCGACGAGGCTGACGACCGGAGCGACGGTGGTCTCGAAGCCGACGGCGAGGAAGACGACCTCGCGCGCGGGGTCGCGCCGGGCGCGTTCGACGGCCTCGAGCGGCGAGTAGCACACGGTCACGGCGGCCCCGCGGCTGCGGGCGGCGGCGAGCGACGTGTCCGAGCCGGGCACGTTGATCAGGTCGCCGAAGGTGCAGATCTCGACGCCCCGCGAGGCCAGTTCGAGCGCGGCGTCGATGTAGCCCGCGTCCGTCACGCAGACCGGGCAGCCCGGCCCGCTGATCAGGCGCAGGTGGGGCGGCAGCAGGCCGCGGATGCCGTAGCGTCCGATCGCCATCGTGTGGCTTCCGCAGACCTCCATGATCTGCACGGGGCGCGAGCGGCCGGCCAGCGGCGCGGCCGCCTCGCGGATGCGGCCGGCCAGGGCCCGGGCGGCGGCGGGATCGCGGAAGGCGTCGACGTACTTCACGGGAGGTTCACCGGTTCACAGGTTCGGAGGTTCGCAGGTTCCTCGCTCCGGGATGCGGGCCGGGATCCCGGAGGCCGTTGCGGCGCCCTTTCAGGTCCCAGGTTTCATCCCCCGTCCCCGTCCCTCTCCCGGCTCTCCGCAAGGGACCGGAACAGCTCGATGCGGGCGTCGGCCTCGGCGGGATCGAGCCGCTCGATGGCGAAACCGGCGTGGACGATGACGTGGTCGCCGGATTTCGGCGTCTCGATCAGCGTGAGGTCGACGGCATGGCGGACGCCGTCGAGTTCGACCGTCCCCGTGCCGGCGGGATCGACCGCCACGATTTTCATGGGTATGCCGAGGCACATGGCGCCGCACCGTACCACCGGCGGCGGCGGGGCGCAACGGCGGCGGCCGCGCGGGCGGCGGCCTTGAAATCGCCCGGCGGATGTCGTTTACTGTGGGGCAGAACGCGAGGCGCTCACCCGCGGTTCGAAAGGAACGACGTCATGATCAGCAAGAAGGTGGCCGAAGCCCTGAACGCCCAGATCAACAAGGAGCTCTACTCGTCCTACCTCTACCTGGCGATGGCGGCGTACTGCAAGGCCGAGGGGCTGGGCGGGTTCGCGAAGTGGATGGGGGTCCAGGCCGGCGAGGAGCGCGGGCACGCGATGAAGCTCTACGGGTACCTCGAGGACCAGGGCGCGAAGGTCCTGCTGGGCGCGATCGCCGCGCCGCCGTCCGACTTCGGTTCCGCCCGCCGCGTTTTCGAGGAAACGCTGGCGCACGAGCAGCTCATCACGGCCTCGATTCACGCCCTCGTCGACCTCGCGGTGAAGGAGAAGGACTACGCGACGCAGGGGATGCTCCAGTGGTTCGTCAACGAGCAGGTCGAGGAGGAAAGCACCGCGGCGGAGGTCGTTGCGAAGCTGAAGATGGTCGGCGGTGACGCCCGCGGCATCTTCATGGTGGACCGCGAACTGGGCGCGCGCGCGGGCTGACCGGTCCGGCACGTTGCCTGAGGGCTTGTGGTCCGCGGGAATCATGGGTAGCATGGGGAGCCCGGGTTGTGGCCGGGGTAAGGAGTAGGGCAGTCATGAATACGAGAGTCTTTGTCGCCGTTGGTGTGTCGATGCTGGCCGGGCTGGCGCCGCTCAGGGCGCGGGCGCAGGACCTTCTCGTCGTCCCGGCGCGTTACTCGGTGCTCCAGGTCATGTTCGACGTCGTGAAGCTCCGCCCCTCCGGCCTCGTCTCGTACCAGGGCGGCGCGGCGAGCGAGCGCCCGGCTCTCCACGCGTGGAACGGTCAGGAGTGGGTCCGCATCGCGCTCGACAGCCTGCGCGACGGAAGCTTCGCCGAGATCAAGCCCAAGCGCATCGTGCTCATCGGCGACGCGGACAACCTGCCGCCCGTGCTGGCCGACGCCGCGCAGCAGCTCGCCCCGGTCGTGATGAACTGGACCGGCATGGACAACGCCTCCATCGTCAACGCCGCCGGCAAGCTCTACAAGTTCGACTCGCGCGAGTGGTCGTGGATCGCCTCCCGGTACAACATGCAGATCAAGGATGCGAACAGCGGTCGCCGGCAGGACAGCTGGTACTACCGCGATCATCCCGAACTCCGCGGTGGCGCCCCGATCCGGAAGCCGGCCGAATGGACGGCGCCCGCGCCGGCGGCCCCCGCCGCCCCCGCCGAGCCGGCGCCCGTCGCCGCGCCGCCCGCTCCGGCGGTTCCGGCCCCCGTCGAGCCTGCCGCCGCGTTCTCGCCGAACGCCATGTGGGAACAGCCCGCGCCGGCCACCCCGGGGGCCCCCGCCGAACGCGGAATCAAGTGAGGCCGGCCGGATGATCCGCCTGCGCCCCTGGATCCTCGCGGTGGTGATCGTTTCGGCTGCCTGGGCGGCCCGCCCGGCCGCGGCGGCCGATGCCGCGAAGAAGCCCTCGTGGCTCCCGGATTCGAAGCGAGCGCTCATCGTCTGTGTCGTCGAGGACCAGGTCACGTTGAGCTGGAAGTCGGAGAAGGGCTCGGTCTACACGATCCTCTACACCGACACGCCCACGGGCGAGGCCAAGTGGGCTCCGCTGCCGGGCTACGTCCAGATGCCGGGCACGGACAAGACCGAGACGCTCAAGTTCAAGACCGACCCCGCGCGTCCGCGCCGGTTCAACCTTCGCGTCGAGGACGCATCGAAGGTGAAGCCGGCGACGAGGAAATAGCCGGTGGCCGGCCCGCCTCCGCGACTCCGCCTTCACCGACGCAGTTCGACCACGGTCTCGACGTGGAACGACTGCGGGAACATGTCGACGGGCTGGATCCACGCCGGGCGCAGGCCGGCGGCCGCGAATTCCCGCACGTCGCGCGCGAGCGTCGCGGGGTTGCAGGAGACGTAGATCACCGTTCCCGCGCCGCTCTCCAGCACCGCCGTCCGCGCCGGCGCGTCGAGGCCGGCCCGCGGCGGGTCGACCACGACGACCTCGAAGCCGCCCTTGAGCCCCGGCGCGACCCGGGCCGCGTCGCCGCGGATCATCCGCAGGTTTCCCAGACCGTTGAGACGGGCGGTCCGCGCCGCCGCCTCCACCGAGGCGGCGTGCGCCTCCACCCCGACCGCCTCGCCGGCGACCTGCGCGAGAAAGGCCGTGATCGCACCGGTTCCGGCGTAGAGATCGAGCACCCGTCGGGGACGGAGCGCACCGACCCGCCCGGCGACCAGGCGGAAGAGACGTTCCGCCTGCGCCGTATGGGTCTGGAAGAAGTCGCGCGGGCCGATTTCGAACGACAGCCCGCCCAGCCGCTCGCGCAGGATCCCGGGGCCCGCGAGCACGCGCAGGGCGCCCCGCGGCGGAACCGAGGCCACCACCGTCGTCGCGAGGCCGGCGAAGAGGTCCGCCCAGGGCTCGAACGGGAACCCGCCCTCGTCCCGCTCGAGCAGGATCATCCGGTCGCCCGTGCTCCGTCCCTCGCGGACCTCGATCCTGCGGGGCCAGCGTCCGGGCTCGATCCGGCCCGAGGCGAGGAAGGCCTGCAGCCGGCGGAGGCTCTCGCGGGACTCCTCGGACTGCAGCACGCAGGGCGTGGCATCGACCAGGCGATCGTGCCGGTCGCGTTCGTGCAGACCGCAGACCGGGGTGCCGTCCTGCAGCCCGATCGAGAACGACATCTTGTTGCGGAAGAAGACCTGCGCCTCCGACGCGATCACCGGCTCGACGGCAGGCCCCTCCGCGCCCAGGAACCGGAGCGCCTCGGCGACGAATCCGCGCTTGGCCTCGAGCTGGGCTGCGTAGTCGCAGTGCAGCAGCTGGCAGCCGCCGCAGCGGCCGAACGCGGGGCAGGCAGGATCCCGGCGGGACGGCGAAGGCTCGACCACGCGGACCAGATCGGCGAACGCGTGGCGCGCGGCGCGCCGGGTGATCCGCGCCTCGACCACTTCGCCCGGCAGCGCGCCGTCGACGAAGCAGACCATCCCGTCGGGTCGCGCCAGGGCATGGCCTTCGTAGACCAGCTTCTCGATCCTCAGGCGGACCGGGCCGGCGGAGGCGTCGGGGGCCGCGGTCACGGCGGCTACTTGCCCCTCGCCCTGACGATCCGGAAGTCGTCCACCAGCAGTTGAGCCATCGAATCCTGCGCGCCCGCGGCGCCGCCCTCGGGGTCGGCGGAGATGAAGGCGAAGACGCCCTTCCAGTCGCCCACGATGGACTTGTCGGGGATGACGGTCGTGACCTTCACTTCGGTCCACGCGTCGGCCTTGTCGACGGTTGTCGCCTGGACGTGCAGCGGCTTGTCCTTCGCGTCGATGACCACCAGGCCGGCCAGGACGACCGACCGCCGGTTCGAGGCGAGCCGGACCCATGCGGCGAGGTCGATCCGGTCGCCGTGGCGGACCTCCTTTCCGATGTCCTTGCCGAGGAAGGCGCCGTGCTTGCCGTCCTTGAACCCCGGGATCTTCTGGATCCGGAGCACCCGCCGTCCCCCGTGGGCGAGGCGTTCGTCCTTGATGATGGCGGTGGATGCATGATCGACGGGGCCGATGAGGAAGAACTCATCCAACTTGCCGTGCTCGAAGCCCGGGTCGTCGACCAGTTCCTTCCCGGCGGCCGTACGTCCGGCCGGGGGTGCGGCGTAGCCTGCCGCCGCCACGAACGCGGTTGCCAGCGCGATCCATGCCTTCATCCGATCCTCTCCCGGTTGGAACCCAAGCCTCACTATGCACTACGAGGCGGGTTGCGAAAAGGAAACAGCTCCCCGGGGCAGGGCAGACGCATCTCGCACGAGGTCGGGGTGCCGTCCGGCCGGCGGAGCGCGGAGTCGCACGTGGACGCTGGAGCCCGTGCGGTTGCGGGGGTGCGGCAGCGCCTTCGCCTTGATCCGGGAATCGTCCGGCTGGGATCCCTCTTTCCCGGCGATGGAAGGGAATCCTGGGGCTTCCATGCCGATGGCTCGATTCCGACAGGAAGAAGACGCGTCGGCCCTGCATCCGGGGCAGCGGGCCGGTCCCGGCGGGTGGAAATGCGGCATCGACAAACCGGCCGGGCGGCGCCTACCCTGTGCCGCGTCAACGGAAGGGCGGAATGGTCGTGATGCATGTGGCGAGGGATGGGTGGCCGTTCATCGTCGGGTTGCCGGTGGTCCTGGGGCTGCTGGCCCTTGGCGCGAACGCGGCGGGATGGCCGGCGACGGCCAGGGGGCTCGGCATCGCCGCGGCCGTCGGCTGCGGGTTCATGCTCTTCTTCTTCCGCGATCCGGACCGGGAGCCGCCTTCCGATCCGGACGCGGTGCTTTCGGGGGCCGACGGGGTGGTCATGGAGATCGCCGAGGAGCCCGAACCCGAGTTCATCGGCGGCCCCGCGGTCCGGATCAGCGTCTTCCTCAGCGTGTTCAACGTCCACGTCAACCGCGCCCCGGTCGCGGGCCGCGTGACGGCGCTCAAGTACACGCCCGGCCGCTTTCTTTTCGCCTTCGACAACCGCGCCTCCCGCGTGAACGAGAACAACTCGATCCTGATCGACGGCGGGCGCGTCCGGTGCCTCACCCGGCAGATCGTCGGCCCCGTCGCGCGACGCGTCGTCCATTGGCTCGCCCCGAATCAGGAGTTGCAGAAGGGCGACAGGATCGGCATGATGAAGTTCGGCTCCCGGCTGGATGTCTACCTTCCGAAAGGCTCGGCGGAGATCGTCGTGAAGAAGGGGGACAGGGTCCGTGCCGGGGAGACCGTGATGGCCCGTCTTGTAACACGGGATGCCGGATGAGGTTGCGACACATAGCGCTAACGATGTTCACGCTGACCGTGCTGATGCTCGGGTCCAGCGCGATCCTGCTCGCCTTCGAGGAGGAGTACGTCCTGTCGGCGCAGTTCATCATCCTGGCGGCGATCCTGGACGGATTCGACGGCACGCTCGCCCGGCTATTGCGGGCGGAGACGAAGTTCGGGGAGCGGCTCGACACCTACATCGACTGCATCAGCTTCGGCGTCGCCCCGGCGGCCCTGACGTACCAGTTGATGTGGAAGGACTACGGTCTCTGGGGCAAGGTCGCCGCGCTGGTGATCATCCTCTCCGGCGTCATCCGGTTCAGTCGCGGCTGCAGTGCGCCCTCGAAGCGCTACCATCACCTCTTCCGCGGCCTTCCGATCCCCGTCAGTGCGACCTGGATCGGGATCTTCGTGCTGATCGTCGAGAAGGATCTCCTCGACATCCCCGGCCTCGCGATCGACCGGAGCGCCGTGACGGTGTTCTTCTGGGCCTTCGCCTTCGCGTTCCTCCTGCTCCAGGTGTCGAACGTCCGGTACCTCAAGCCGTCACGGCGCCAGCTGACGATCGCCCTCTCCGTCACGTTCGCGGCGATGCTGGTCACCGGCCAGCCCCGGCAGGCCTTCTGCCTCACGACCGCCGTCAGCGTGCTCGTCTACGTGATCGGCGGCCTCCTCCGCCACAAGGAACTCGCCGCCGGCGAGTCCTCGGCGGAGGACGAGGAAGAGCTGACCGTCGCGCCCTGAGCCGGGGGCGCGGGGCCGCGCCCGGGTCCCACGCTTCACGTTCCGGGTCTCGCGCGGATGGGATTCCTGCGGCTGCGTCCCGGTCCGCTTGCGCGCGCGCGGGGTGGCGCGTAGAGTGTGCGGCCACCAAGGAACGAATCATGAGCGACACGCCGACGACCGCCGGGACCGTGAAGACCGACGACGCGCGCATCAGCGAGGCCGTCCAGAAGCTGCTCGACGAGCAGATCAACCCGGCGTTGAACTCGCACGGCGGGTTCGCGAACCTCGTGAAGGTCGAGAGCACGAACGTCCACCTCGAACTCGGGGGCGGATGCCGCGGATGTCCCGGCGCGCGCATGACGATGCAGCGCGGGATCGAGGCGTTCATCCGCGAGCACATCGAGGGGGTCGGCCAGGTGCTCGACGTGACGAACCACGGCGGCTGAGTCCGCCGCCCCGTTCATTTCACGAGCCGCGGGTCCGCCCAGACCGCGTGGTTTCCGTACCCATCCCCGCCGCCCGACGTCGTGACGAGCTGCAGGTTCGTCACGCCGCCGATCTCCGCGGCGATGCGCCGCGCCGCGTTCGTGCCGGCCACGGGGCCGACGCGGGCGAGGGAGCGGCCGTCGCCGAGGACCTCGAAGACGACGCTTCCGTTCGTGCCGAGCGTGGCGTGCAGGCCCGCCCACGCCTCGAACGACCGGTAGACGCCCGGCGGGACGGGGAAGGTCATCGAGCACCTCGTTCCCGTGCCGATGCCCGTTGCGAACGTGCGCACGGCGGGTGAGCCGCCGTCGTCGATCCGCAGCGCGAGCGGCACCTCGTTCGTTCCGCCCTGCAGCGCGACGCCCGGCGTCGCGTGGCCCCAGTGGGGCCGGCTGAAGAACGCCTCCTGCGGGACCGCGAGCGCGACGGACTCCAGCGGGATTCGCGGCGCGAGGTCGGCCGTGCGGAATCCGTCCTCCGCGCCCGGCGGGATCCGTTTCGTGGCGAGGCACGCGATCGTGTGGAGCGCGTCCGCGGCGAGGCGCGCGCCGGTCTCCGCGGCCGGCCGCTGGGCGGCGATGACGGCGTTCGTGTCGTGCGCGTACAGGGCGACGAGAATCGGGATCACCCGGGCGCGGGCGGCGAGGATGCCCAGATTCGCGCGGTGGAGCAGGTGGAAGGCGGCCTCATCGGCGGAGAGACCGAGCAGGCGGGGCTCGTGACCGCGGATGTCGACGGCGAACGATCCCTTCTCGACGGGGCTGTGGAGCGGGACGAAGCGGTAGTCCGGCGGCGGCGGCATGAACTGCTTGAACCGGGTGAACATGTTGTCGTCCGGCACGGAGTGGGCGGGGCAGCTCCAGTCCTCCAGCGCGTGGACGAGCGTGCCGGCCCATCGCGCGGCGTCGGCGGTGCGGCCCTCCGCGAGCGCGTCGACGGCGCGGCCGAGGAAACAGCGGAGCACCTCGTGGCATTCGGGCTGCGGGTCCGGCACGTGGAGGCCGCGGATGTACGTCACGCCCGGCCTGCCCGGCATGGCGGCGAACCGCGCGGCGTCGGCGTCGCCGTACACGCGGTCCGGAAGGGTGCAATGCCCGGCCGCGATGCGGTCGAGTTCGTCGCCCCACGCGGCGCGCGACGGCGCCGGCAGGGCTTCGACGGCTGCGCGGGTGATGGCGATGTGGGGTTCGCCCCACGCATGCGCCCGCATCGCGGCGGGCGGGATGGCCGCGACGGCGAGCAGGACGACGCGGACGCGGAGGCGGTGAAGGGGGGATGGCGTCGGCGGACGGGGTGCGCCGGTCCGGCTCGAAGCCCCTGAGAACGCGCTGCCGGCGCGGGTCCCGGCGCCTGTTGAAAAAAATCTCACGACGGATGTTGACTCGGGGTGGGTCAGGGTGTCATATGGTGGTGCGAAAGGAACCAAAGTGGCGGAACCTGTCCAGCAGGGGCCGGGTGGGGTGGAGGTCATGCCGCAGTACTTCTGCGGCAACTATCTGCACAATCTGGACCCCAAGCGCCGGTTGACGGTGCCTTCGGAATGGAGGGCGCTGGTGGGTCAGCCGGAGCAGTTCTTCGTGCTCCCGAGCGTCGGCGAGGAGAAGCATCTTTACGTCTACCCGGCGCGCGTGATGGGTCCGAAGCTGCGGAACATTCACAACCTTTCGATGGCCGACGCCCAGGGCCGGACCTACCTCCGGATCATGGGGTCGCGGTCGGAGATGCTCGGGTGGGATTCGCAGGGTCGGATCCGCGTGCGCGACGAACTGCTCGCCTACGCGGGACTGACGGCCGAGGTCCTGCTCGTCGGCAACTTCGAGGGATTCGAGATGTGGAATCCGAAGGCGTGGAAGGCGGTCGTGTCGAAGCTCGACGACCGGGGGCTGCTGGACGCGTCGAAGTACGTGGGGGTTTGAGGACGTCCCGGCCCGGCCGGGCGTGGAGTGGCGGCAATGTTCAGGATCGGACAGTTCTTCGGGATCAACCGGACGCTGGATGGCGGTTCGTCCGCCGGCCGGCGCTACACGCTGCCCGGCGCGGGACCGGGGCGGCTGCTCGGGCTCTTTCATCGGGGCCGAATGTCGTCGGAGTTCCTCAGCGATGTCAAGCCGCCGGGCCGGGCGGGGGAGATCCTCGTGCGGCGCGGCGGCGGGCGGATGCTCTCGTAAGGGGCGGGGGGATGCATCGTTCCGTGATGCTTCGTGAGGTCCTGGAGTGGACGGCGGTGAGACCGGGCGGGCGCTACATCGACGCGACGCTCGGAGGCGGCGGCCACGCGGAGGCGATCCTCGACGCGTCGTCGCCGGACGGCCGGCTGCTGGGGCTCGACGCGGATCCCGACGCGATCGCGCGCTGCCGCGGGCGGCTGGCGCGGTTCGGCGGCCGGTTCGAAGCGACGCACTCGCGGTTCGGCCGCGTGGGCGACATCGCGGCGGAGCGGGGATTCGGAGGGGCGGACGCGGTGGTGATGGATCTCGGGGTGTCGTCGTTCCAGCTCGACGAGCCGGAGCGCGGGTTCAGTTTCCGGGCGGACGGTCCGCTCGACATGCGGATGAACCCCGCGGAGCCGGTGACGGCCGCCGACCTGGTCAACGGGTTGCCGGAAGGCGAACTCGCGGACCTGCTGCGGCGCCACGGCGAGGAGCCGGCGGCCCGGCGGATCGCGCGGAGGATCGTCGAGCGGCGGCGCGTGGCGCCGTTCCGGGGCACGGCCGACCTCGCGGCGGTGGTCGCCGCAGCGGCGGGCCGGCCGGGCGGGCGGATCCACCCCGCGACGCGGACGTTCCAGGCCCTGCGGATCGCGGTGAACCGGGAGATGGAGGAGCTGGACGGCGGGCTGCGCGGGGCGCTGGGCGCGCTGCGCGCGGGCGGACGGATGGCGGTGATCGCGTTCCACAGCCTCGAGGACGGCGCGGTGAAGCGCTTCTTCCGCGCGCACCAGCCGCGGAGCGAGGCCCTTCCCGAGGGCGGGGAGCGGTGGGTCGGCGAGCGTCCGCCGGTGCGCGTGCTGACGCGCAAACCGGTGGAACCGGACGGGGCGGAGACGGCGGAGAATCCGCGGGCTCGCTCGGCGCGGCTGCGGGCGGCGGAGAGGACGGCGTAGGTCATGGTTGCGCGGCGGAGAGTCAACGTGAAGCGGAACGCCCGGCGGGTCTTCCCCGTCCGGCTGCTCCTGCTGCTCACGGTGGTCGCCGCGTTCGCGCTCTCCTACCTCTGGCTCTGCGGCCGCTGCCAGGCGCTCGCCCGCGACCTGAAGAAGGCCGAGGACCGTCTCGCCGAGATCCGCCGCCGGAGACTGAACGAGGAATACAAGTGGTCGAACCTCTGCACCCTTCGAAAGGTGCGGGACGCGCTCGAGGCCTTCCGGATCGAAATGGACTGGCCTGGCAAGGACCGTGTGGTCTACCTGACGCGCGCCGTGGACATCGCGGATCTGCCGTCCGCTCCGGGGCCTCAGTTCGCGCAGACGCGGGGGCGGGAGCGTCGTGAGTGAGCGCCGCCAGTTCGTCCGCCTGCTGATGGCGATCGTGGTCGTGCTGGCCGCGTTCGGCGGCCTCGCGTTCCGGGTCGGCCAGCTGCATCTCGACGACAACCCGGAACTGCGCGCGACGGTGGCGAAGACGCGCCGCGTCGAGCAGCAGATCCTGGTCGGCCGCGGGCGCATCCTCGACCGCCGCGGGGCGATCCTCGCGATGGACCTGACGGTCTACCGGCTCAACGCCGACCCGCAGATGATCCTCCGCGACGGGCTCGTCGAGGCCTACGCCTCGCTCTTCGCGCGCAAGCTCGGGCTCGACCGGGCGCTCGTCGAGACCCGCCTCCGCCAGCCCGAACGCCGGCAGGTCTACCTCGCGAACGAACTGTCCGAGGACGACCGCCAGCGCCTGCTCGAACTCAAGCTCAAGCACGTCTGGCTCGAGCCCGTTTCGGCCCGTCACTACCCGCAGCACAATCTCGCCAGCCACGTCGTCGGCTTCTCCAACACCGAGGGCGTCGGCAGCGCGGGCGTCGAGCAGGCGCTCGACGAGGTTCTCCGCGGCGTGCCGGGCGTGCGCGTGAGCCTGCAGGACGGGAAGCGGCGCGAGATGCTCGACCGCCGCATCCTCGAGATCCCTCCGCAGGCCGGCGCGGACGTCCACCTGACGATCGACATCAACCTCCAGGCGATGGCCGAGGGCGCGCTCGACCAGGCCGTCCAGCAGCACCGTCCCCTCGGCGCCTGGGCGGTGATCCAGGACGTTCGCACCGGCGAGATCCTCGCGATGGCCTCCCGGCCGGACTTCGATCTCAACGCCTACGGCCGCACGCCGCCCGAGCGGATGCGGAACTGCCCCGCCGCCTACGTCCACGAGCCGGGGTCCACGTTCAAGATCGGCGTCATCGCGGCCGGGCTCAACGAGGGGATCATCCGGCCGGAGACCGTCTTCGACTGCGAGAACGGCCTCTGGATGTACCGCAACCGGCCGCTGCGCGACTTCCATCCCTACGGCCGGCTGACCGTCGCCGACGTTCTCAAGAAATCGAGCAACATCGGAGCGGCCAAGATCGCGCTGATGCTCGGCGACAGCCGGCTGGAGCGCTACCTGCGCGAGTTCGGCATCGGCCGCCCGACCGGCGTCGAGCTGCCGGGCGAGGAGGGGGGGATCTTCCGGTCGCGGTCCCAGTGGGACGTCCTCGCGCCGACCCGCATCGCGATGGGCCACAGCGTCGGCGTCACGACGCTCCAGATGCTCGGCATCATGTCGGCGGTCGGCAACCACGGCTTCCTGATGAAGCCGGTCGTCGTGAAGCGCGTGGTGGACGCGAAGGGCCGCACCGTGCGCGAGTTCGCGCCCGGCGTCGCCTCGCGTCCGATCCGCGAGGACACCGCCCGGCTGATGTGCGCGCTGCTCGCGCACGCGACGGAGGAGGGCGGCACGGGCCGCCGCGCGGCCGTGCCGGGCTACCGGGTCGCGGGGAAGACGGGAACCGCCACCAAGCCCGGACCGGGCGGCTACGACGAGAACCGCAACATCGCCTCGTTCGTCGGCGTGATCCCGGCGGAGGACCCCGTGCTCGCGATCGCGGTCGCCGTCGACGAGCCCCAACCCGAGCACACCGGCGGCGTCGTCGCCGCGCCGGTCTTCCGACAGATCGCGCAGGAGGCCGTGAGATACCTGAACATCCCGCCGTCGGAGACGGCGGAGGCGGGCGCCCCCGGGGACGTCCCCTCCGACGGGCCCGGCGCCGGGGACGAGGAGGCCGATCATGCTGATTGGGCAACTTTGTGACGAAGCCATGAGAATCGAATCCATCCTCCAGGTGATCCAGCCGATGACGGTCAAGGGCCCGCGCCAGGCCGACATCCGCGGGATCGCGTGCGACTCGCGCCAGGTCCGCCCCGGCCACCTCTTCGTCGCGCTGCGCGGCACCCGCGAGGACGGCGCGAAGTACGTCGAGGACGCCATCCGGCGGGGCGCCGTCGCGATCGTGTCGGAACACAACGACTGGGCCCGGCGCGACATCACGCACATCCGCGTCGAGGACGCGCGCCGCGCGGTCGCCGAGATCGCCTGCGCCTTCCACGACCATCCCTCGGCGCAACTCGAGACGATCGGCGTCACCGGCACGAACGGCAAGACGACCACCACCTTCATGATCCGCGACATCCTGCGCGCGGCGGGCCGCAATCCCGGCCTGATCGGCACCGTGATGTACGAGATGGGCGCCCGCTGCATCCCCGCGAACCGGACGACGCCGGAGGCGACGGACCTGCAGTCGATGCTCGCCCAGATGGTCGTCGCGGGATGCGCGTCGGCGGTCATGGAGGTCTCCTCGCACGCGCTGGAGCAGAAGCGGGTGTGGGGGATCGATTTCGACGTCGGCGTCTTCACGAACCTCACGCGCGACCACCTCGACTACCACGGCACGATGGAGCGCTACTTCGGCGCGAAGGCGCTCCTCTTCCGCGGCCTCGGCCAGATGGAGAAGAGCGCCGCCGCCGTGATCAACCTCGACGATTCGTGGGGCCAGCAGCTGGCCAACACCGGCGGCGGATGGTCGTCGCTCGTCACCTACGGCCTGCACCCGGGCGCCCTCGTGCGCGCGGTGAACGTGGACCTCGGCCCGCAGGGCTCGACGTTCACCATCGACTCCCCGTGGGGCTCCGTCGACGTCCGCCTCGGGCTGATGGGCCGCTACAACGTGAGCAACGCCCTCGCCGCGTTCGCGGCCTGCGCGACGCGCGGGCTCCGCCCGGACTTCATCGCCGGCGTGCTCGGGGCCTTCCGGTCCGCGCCGGGCCGCCTCGAGCCCATCCCCAACGGGCGGGGACTCCAGGTCTACGTGGACTACGCCCACACCGACGACGCCCTCTCGAACGTGCTGACGACCCTTCGCGAGATCGCGCCGCGGAAGCTGATCGTCGTGTTCGGCTGCGGCGGCGATCGCGACCGCTCCAAGCGTCCGCGCATGGGGGGCGTGGCCGGGTTGTATGCCGACTTCACGGTCCTGACCAGCGACAACCCCCGCTCGGAGGATCCGGGCGCCATCCTGGCGGAGATCGCCGAAGGCATGCCCGAAGGCGCCCGCCACGAGACCCTGCCCGATCGCGAGGCCGCCATTGCGCGCGCGATCGAGGTCGCCCGCCCCGGCGACGTGGTCCTGATCGCCGGCAAGGGCCACGAGAACTACCAGGAGTTCGCCCGCACCGTCATCCCGTTCGACGATCGCGAGGTCGCGCGCCGCCTGCTCGCCTGACGCCGCGCGGAGTCCCCATGTTCACCCCCGAGCAACTGGCCGCCTGGACGGGCGGACGCTGGACGCATCCGCCGCGCGCCCCCCTGCTCGCGATCCGGCACGACTCGTCCGAAACGGGGCCGGGCGTTCTCTTCCTGGCCGTGCGAGGCGAGCGCACCGACGGTCACCGCTTCGTGGCGGACGCCCTCGCCCGCGGGGCCGAGGGCGCCATCGTCGAGCCGGCCGCCGCGACGGCCGGCCTTCCCGCCGGCGCCCCGCTGCTGGTCGTCGGCGACACGAGGCGCGCGCTCCTCGACCTCGCGAGCGGCCACCGCGCGCGCATGACGGGCCGCATCGTCGGCGTGACGGGCAGCGTCGGCAAGACCACCGTGAAGGACCTCGCCGCGGCGGTGCTCGCCGCCGCCGGCCCCGTCGCCCGCACCCGCGGGAACTTCAACAACGACCTCGGCCTTCCGCTCAGCCTGCTCGCGGCGGACCCGTCGGTGGCGCACGGCGTCTTCGAGATCGGCATGAACCACCCGGGTGAACTGGCCCCGCTCTGCCGCTTGCTCCGCCCGCACTGGGGCGTCATGGCCCTCGTCGGCCCCGTCCACCTCGAGTTCTTCGCGGGCGAGGCGGCGATCGCGGAGGAGAAGGCGACGCTTCTGCGCGCGCTGCCGGCGGACGGCCTCGCCGTGCTCGCGGCGGACGAGCCGTGGTTCGACCTCCTCCGCGCCGCCGCGCCGTGCCGCGTCGTCACCGTCGCGCTCGACACGCCGGCGGACTACCGCGGCCGCGCCGACCCCGCGGATCCCCGCCGCCTGCTCGTGACGGGGCCGGATGGCGCCGGGATCGACTGCCGGCTTCCCGTCCGCGGGCAGCCGATGCTGCGAAACGCCCTCCGCGCCGTGGCCGCGGGCCGCGAGGCGGGGGTGTCCGCGGAATCGATCGCCGGGGCGGTGGCCGCGTTCGAGCCGCCGCCGATGCGCGGCGGCGAGCGCGCGATCGCCGGCGTCACGTGGGTCAACGATGCCTACAACTCCAGCCCGGTGAGCCTGCAGGCCGCGCTCGAGACCTTCGCCGTGCACCCGGCGCGCCGGAGGTGGGTCGTCGTCGGCGGCATGAGGGAACTGGGGCGGAGCGGCGCGGACCTGCAAAACGAGGCCGGCCGGCAGGCGGCCGCGGGGCCGTGGACCGGGATCGTCGTCGTCGGCGCGCTGGCCGCGCCGGTCGCCGACGGCGCCGTCGGCGCCGGGTGGCCGGCGGAACGGCTCTGGCGCTGCGACGGCCCCCCCGCCGCCGCGGCCCTGCTGGCGGAGCGGTTGCGGCCGGGCGATGCCGTGCTGCTGAAGGGCTCGCGCGGCGAGCGGATGGAAGAGGTCCTTGCGGAATGGGCGCGCCTCGCCGGCGCGCCGGCGGAGGCGCCGGCGCACTGACGCCGCGACACGACGATGCTGGCCTACCTGAGCGAACTGACCGAGTGGTACTCGCCGCTGCGGATCTTCCGCTACGTGACCTTCCGCGCGCTCGGCGGCGCGGCGACCGCGTTCCTCCTCTCCCTCGCGCTCGGCCCGTGGATGATCCGCCTCCTGCAGTCGGTCCGGCAGCCGCACCGGCTCGAGATCGTGCCCTCGCTCGACCGCACGCACGGACGCAAGAACGTCCCGACGATGGGCGGCTTCCTGATCCTGGTCTCCGTCACCGCCGCCGTGGCGCTGTGGGCGGTGCCGACGAACGGGCTCGTGTGGATGACCGTCGGCACGATGTGGGTCATGGGCGCCGTGGGGTTCGCGGACGACTACCTCAAGGTGACGCGGAAGAACCGCCACGGGCTGGCGGGGAAGTGGAAGATGCTCGCGCAGACCGCCTGCGCCGTCGTCGTGGTCGTGCTCCTGTGGATCACGCCGGAGTGGCACGCGCTGGCGAGCCAGCTCTCGATTCCGTTCTTCAAGACGCCGCTGATCCTCAACATGGGGGTCTTCGCGTCCGTCGTCTTCGCGTTCCTCGTGCTCGTCGGCTGCACGAACGCCGTGAACCTCACCGACGGGCTGGACGGGCTCGCCGTCGGCTGCACGAGTTCCGTCTCGCTGGCCTACCTCGTGATGGCCTACTGCACGGGCCACGCGGTGTTCGCGAAGTACCTGCACCTTCCGTTCATCCCCGGCGCGAGCGAGCTGGCGGTCTTCTGCGGGTGCCTGCTCGGCGGGGGGCTCGGCTTCCTCTGGTGGAACTGCCATCCCGCGCGCGTGTTCATGGGCGACACGGGCAGCCTGGCGCTGGGCGGCGCGGTGGGCACGGTGGCCATGCTGATCAACCAGGAGATCACGCTGGTCCTCGTCGGCGGCGTCTTCGTGATGGAGGCGGTCAGCGTCATCCTCCAGGTCCTGTACTTCAAGGCGACCGGCGGCCGGCGCATCTTCCGCTGCGCGCCGATCCACCACCACTTCGAGATCGTCGGCAAGGAGAACGCCGCGCGCGAGGGGCGCGACACGGAGGTCATCGAGACGATGGTGACCACGCGGCTGTGGATCGTCTCGCTCATCTTCGCGCTGGCGGGCATCGCGTCGCTGAAGATCCGGTAGGGGAGGTTCAGGTGCCAGGGTTCAGGAGTCCGCCGCCCGTCCTCGTCCTCGGCCTCGGCTCGAGCGGCGCGGCCGCGGCGCGGCTGCTGCTCGCGGAGGGGCGCGCCGTGACGGCGATCGACGCGGCCGCCGGGCCGAAGCAGGAGGAGGCCGCGGGCGCGCTGCGAGCGGCGGGCGCGGAGGTCCGGCTGGGCGCCCCGCGCGACGTCGCGCCGGCGGGGGCGTGGGACCTGGTCGTCGCGAGCCCGGGCGTGCCGCCGTCCTCGCCGTGGATCGCGGGCCCCGTCGCGGCCGGCGTGCCGGTGGTCTCGGAACTCGAGCTGGGCTGGAGCCGCCGCGGCGCGGCGCGCGCGGTCGCCATCACGGGCTCGAACGGGAAGAGCACGGCGGTGAAATGGCTGGCGGAATCGCTGGCCTGCGCGGGACTGCGCGCCGCGATCGCCGGCAACTACGGTCCGCCCGCGTGCGCCGTCGTGCGGGAGCGCGGCGCGATCGACTGGCTGGTCCTCGAGGTCAGTTCGTTCCAGCTCGAGACCTGCCGCGACTTCCGCCCGGACGTCGGGGTGATCCTCAACGTCCAGCCGAACCATCTCGACCGGCACGGATCGTTCGACGCCTACCGGGCCGCCAAGGCGCGGCTGTTCGCGAACGCGCGGGCGGACGACGTCTGCCTCGTGCCGTTCGTCCAGGCCGGGGCGCTGCGCGGCGCCGCGGGCGGACACGGCCGGTGGGTGACCTTCGGCGCGGAGCCGGCGGCCGATGTCCGCTTCGCGGGCGGCTCCGTCCACAGGCGCGGCGCGGCGGTCGCGTCCGTGCGGGGGACCTACTTCGACAACGCGATCCTTGGCCTCGCCGCCGCCGCGGTGACCGCGGCCGCGGAGGCGTGCGGCGCGCCCGCGGAGGCCGTCGAACGCGCGGCGCGGGCCTACGAGCCGCTGGCCCACCGGCTTCAGCCCGTCGCGACGGTCGCCGGCGTGCGCTACATCGACGACTCCAAGGCGACCTCCATGACCTCGATGATGGCCGCGGTGCGGATGACGCCGGGCCCCGTCCGCCTGATCGCCGGCGGGCGGGCCAAGGAAAGCGATTTTTCGGCCGCCAAAGAATTGCTGGCATCCCGGGCGGCAAAGGTCTATCTTATCGGCGAGTCCGCGCAGGTCCTGAACGCAGCCTGGGCGGCATCGGTTCCGTGCGAGAGGTTCGGCACGCTCGATGCAGCCCTGGATGCGGCGCGGCGCGAGGCGCGGCCGGGGGACGCGGTCCTGCTGTCCCCCGCGTGCACCAGTTTCGACCAGTACGGGAGTTTCGGAGAGCGGGGCGAAGCATTTGTGCGCCGGGTGCGGACCTTGGAATCCGCCGACGGCGACGACAGTCCGGAGAGGACGGGAGCAGTGCGATGAACAAGCGCAGCACGAAGAACTGGGTATTGATCGGGGTGATCGCGGCGTTCCACGTGGCGATCGTGAGCGCGCCGGTGTTTCTGCAGGGGTGCGGCACGCCGCAGCCCATGCCGTCCGACCCGCCGCCGGCGCCGGTGCTTCCGCCGCCCGCGGTGCCCGAGTCCACGGTGCCGCCGCTGAAGTCGCCCGTCCTGATCCCGCCCGCGCCCGAGAGCCCGGCGATGCCCGGCCCCTCCATCGCGCCGCGCGAGATTCCCGCGACGGAGCACACGATCGCGGCGGGTGAGTCCCTCTCGAAGATCGCCGCCCGGCACGGCATGAGCACGCGCGAGCTGGCCGAGATCAACGGCATCAAGGACCCGAACAAAATCCGCATCGGCCAGAAGATCACGATCCCCGCCCGCTCCGGCGCGGCGGCGGCGAAGAAGGACCCGGCCGTCGCGGCCGCGCGCAAGACCGCGGCCGGCACCGAGTACGTCGTCCAGTCGGGCGACAGCCTCTCGAAGATCGCCGTCATGCACGGCGTCAAGACCGCGGATCTCAAGGCAGCCAACGGGCTCGAGAACGACAAGATCCGCGCCGGTCAGAAGCTTGTCCTCCCCGCCGGGGCGAAGAAGGTCGCCGCGGTGAAGAAGGATGCGCCGAAGGACCCGGCGCCCGCGCCGGCTCCCGCCCCCGCGCCCGAGATCCTGACGCCCGCGCCGGCCCCCGCTCCCGTGCCCGAGGCGCCCGCCCCGGTGATCGAGCCGGCCCCGGCCCCCGCGCCGGCCCCCGCTCCCGCGGTACCCGATGCGGCGGCCGCCCCGGCGGCGCCTCCGCCTCCGCCGGTTCCGGCCCCGACGCTGGGCGGCGCCCGCCAGCCGATCAAGTACCCCGTGAGCGATGGCGAGACGCTCGAGTCGATCGCGAAGGCGTTTCTCGTGAGCCCCGAAGCGCTCATGAAGCTCAACAAGCTCTCGGATCCCTCGCAGGTGAAGCCCAACATGACGATCCTGATCCCGATCGGCGAGTGATCGGGGCGCCGGGCGCGCAGGCATGTGGAAGACGGCCAGCCTGCTGATCTGCTTCGTGCTGGTGCTCGCCACCCTGGGCGTGATCATGCTGGCGAGCGCCAGTGCCGTCCAGGGTGAGAGCCGGTACGACAACGCCAACCACTTCCTGATCCGCCAGGCGGTCTGGCTGGCCCTCGCCGGAGTCGGCGGGTTCGTGGCCGCGCGGATCGATTACCACCGGCTCAAGTGGATCGCCGTCCCCCTGACCGTGTTCGTGGTTCTGCTGCTGGGCATGTGCCTCATCCCGGGGGTCGGCCTGATGATCAACGGCAGCCGCCGCTGGCTCGGCCTCGGCTGGGCGAATTTCCAGCCCTCGGAGCTGGCGAAGCTCTCCGTGGTCCTGTTCCTCGCCTGGTGGGTCAAGCGGAACGAGCGCAGGGTCACCACGGTCCGCGACGGCGTCGTGATCCCGATGTGCGTGATGGGGCTCGTCCTCGGCCTGATCTTCCTGGAGCCGGACTTCGGCACCACCATGCTGATCGGCGTGGTCGGCATGAGCGTGCTGTTTCTCGGCGGCACGCGGCTGAGCTACCTGACGCTCATCTCCGCGGCGTGCCTGTGCCTGTTCGCGCTGGCCGTTGCGCACGACCCGGTGCGCCTGCGCCGCTTCCTCGCCTTCCTGCACCCGGACCGGTACGCCGAGCGGGAGGCCTTCCAGTTGATGCAGGGCATCCATGCGTTCGTCTCCGGCGGGCCCTACGGCGCCGGGCTGGGACAGGGGATGCAGAAGCAGTACTACCTGCCCGAGGCCCACACCGATTTCATCCTGCCGATCATCGCCGAGGAACTCGGCTTCGGCGCCTCGATCGGCGTGCTGGCCCTCTTCCTCGGGATCTTCATCTGCGGGATCGCCATCGTCCTCCACGCGCCGGACACCTTCGGACGCCTGCTCGCGTTCGGCATCACGCTGACGATCACCCTCCAGGCCCTGATCAACGTCGGCGTCGTCACCGGCTGCCTTCCGACGAAGGGACTCGCCCTTCCGTTCATCAGCTACGGCGGATCGAGCCTGCTGATGTCCGGCGTGATGGTCGGCGTCCTGGTCAACGTCGCGCTCCACGCCGGAGGACTCATCTCCGACGACGACACCCGCGAGATCAAGGACCGCCTCCGCTCGGTCTGAAGCCCGCCCCCCCCGGCGGCGGCGATGCGGGCGAGGGGATGCCGGGCCCTGATGAAGACACGATGCATCGACAGGGGGTGCGGGTCGGGCCCGATTCCGATGGACTTGCATTCGCCCCGTCTCCCGTGCAGGGTCACGTCATGACCTTTCGCCCTCTCGAGGGGATCACCCGGGGTCCGCCGTTCGCCGCATGGACGCGGAGGATGCTGCCCGTCCTTCTCATCCTCGGGGCTCTGGCGACCGGCGCGCGGGCCGCCCGCCGTTCGGAGAAGCAGATGGAGATGGACCGCCAGCGCGAGGAGATGCGCCGGCAGGCGGAGCAGAAGCGGCAGAATCCGAATGCGGTGCTGACGCCCCCCGTCGTTCCGTCGCGGTCCTCGTCCGTGTTCGCGCCGCTGGTCATGCCGCCCCCTTCCTCGGCGCTTCCGGCCCCGCCCGTTGTGCCGGGTCGCGAGGAGCCGCCGGCCGCCCCGGGACGCGCGGCGTCATCCCCGGCGCCGGACCGTCCGGAGTCGGCGGCGGCGCCCCGCGCGCCCGCGGCGGATGCGCCGGCCCCGGATGCCGCGGCGGCCGGCCCGCCCGGCGAGGTTGTCGACGACGATCTGCGCAAGGACGCGTCGTTCCTGAAGGGCGCCGGACTCTTCAACTCGGCGCTGGAACTCTTCAGGAAATACGAAACCGGCCGGGACGCCTCGAACCTGGCGACCATCCCCGATCTCTGCGGGAAGGCGGCTGCCGCCTTCGAGGCCGCCGGCGCCACGCGCCCCGGCGACCGGCGCATCGCCCGGTACGTCGAGCAATGCCACGGCCTCGCGCGCTTCGCGCGGCAGAGCTCCCTCATGGAATCCGGCACGGCCCCGCGCTGAGTCTCAGCGAACCAGCAGGACCTGCAGGTCGCAGACGTTCGTGCCCGTGGGGCCCGTCCGCAGCAGCCCGCCGACGGCATCGAAGAACCGGTACGAGTCGTTCGCCGCCAGGGCGTCCCCGGGGACGAGGCTCGCCCGGCCCGCCGCCGCCAGCAGGTCGAGATCTGCAAACGCGCCGGCCGCGTCCGTCGGGCCGTCGTTCCCGTCGGTGCCCGCCGACAGGAAGCACAGGCGCCGGGCAAGCGCCGGATCCGCATCGGCAAGGCCCGCGAGGAAGGCCAGCGCCATCTCCTGGTTCCGGCCTCCCGTGCCGCCCCCGCGCAGGGTCACGGTCGTCTCCCCGCCGCCCAGGAGGCAGACCGGCGCCCCCGCGGGCGGCTCCCGGCGCGCGAGGTCGAGCCCGCGGCCGAGCAGGTGCGCGGCGAGATCCCGCGCCTCGCCGGTCAGCGCCGAGCCGAGATCCTGCGTCGCGTAGCCGAGTTCGCGGGCACGCAGGAGCGCCGCGGTCACCGCGAGCCGGTTGGATCCGATCACGAGGTTCGTCACGCGGTCGAAGACCGGGTCCCCGGGCTTCGGCGTGTCGGGCACGCGGCCCGCCGCGCCGTCGTCCAGAAGCCGCGCCACCGCCGGAGGGATCCGCGTCTCAAGTCCGTGGCGCCGGACCACCGCCCGCGCATCGGCCCAGGTGGACGGATCGGGAACCGTCGGGCCGCTCGCGACGGCGGCGGGGTCGTCGCCGACGACGTCGGACAGGATCAGCGTCAGGACCGTCGCGGGCGACAGCGCCGCCGCCAGCCGCCCGCCCTTCACGGCGGAGAGGTGCTTCCGCACCGTGTTGATCTCCCCGATGCCGGCGCCGCAGGCGAGCAGCCCGCGCGTCACCGCGGCCTTGTCCTCGAGCGTGATCGCATGCGGCCCGTCCGCCCAGGGCGCGCAGAGAAGGGACGATCCGCCACCGGACACGAGCACCAGCGCCAGCGTTCGTTCGTCCGCGCGCCGGGCGAGATCGCGCATCGCCCGTGCGGCCGCGACGCTCGTGACGTCGGGCACGGGATGCGCGGCCTCGACGATGCGGATGCGGTCGACGGGAGCCGGGGGCGCGGATTTCACCACCGCCAGGCCCCCGTCGATCCGGTCGCCCAGGATGTCCGTCGCGCCGCGCGCCATCGCCGCCGCGGCCTTGCCGAAGCCGAGCAGCAGGATCCGGTCGAAGCGCTCCGGGTCCCACGAGCGCGGGCCCTCCGGCAGGCGGACGGTCAGGCGGTCGCCCTCGATGCGGAGGGTGTCGCGCACCATCGGGCGCGGATCGACGCGCGCCACGCCGGCGCGGAAGACCGACTCGGCATCCCGCCGAAGCCGTTCGCCGTCGATGGAGTCGGTGGTCCTCATGGGCGGTGCCCCGCGCGGGTTCGACGATGCCCGGAAGGCGGCCGGGAAGGCAAGTCCGGCAATCCGCCGCGTCGGGCTCGACTTCGGCCGGCGGAACGGGCATAGAGCCGCCGTGAAGATCAGGGGGGGACTCCCGGGGATGCGCGAAGCCGGCCGCGGGGCCGGGTGGAGGCGGGCGGGCCTTCTTCTGTTGGGGCTGGCCCTCGCGCTGGGTCTGGCCGAGGCCGTCGTGCGGCTGGCGTGGAAGGAGCCGGCCGCCACCATCCTGTCGGCGGACGTCCGCACCCTCTGGCGTCTCCCCCGCGGGCGGACCGTCACCTGGAACGGCGTTGCCTGCGCGATCAACAGCCGGGGATACCGCGGACCGGAATTCGCGGTGCCCAAGCCCGGCGGCGTGAAGCGCGTCTACCTGTGCGGCGACTCGAGCGTGTTCGGCGACGGCGTCGAGTTCGACCGGACGTTCGGGGAACAGCTTCGCGGCATCGTGGAGCCGCAGCTTCGCGCCGGCGGGTCCTCCCTGGAGGTCCTCAACGGGGGCGTGCCCGGGTTCTCCACGGTGCAGTCGATCGTGCGCATGGAGGAAGGCGGATGGGCGGCCGGGCCGGACGTCCTGGTGATCGCCAATCTCTGGAGCGACGCGGCCCGGACGGACTTCGCCGACAGCCTGCGGATCGAGAGGAACCGGCATGCGCCGCTGTTGCGGGCGCGCCTGGGGCTGGACCGGGCGCTGAACCACCTCGCGGTCTACCGCCTCGGCAAGCGGCTGCTGGTGTCCCCGAGGCAGATCGGCCGCGTGGATTCCGAGGGTGTCCCGCTCGGCCTTCCCCACCGGGTCGCTCCGTCGGAATACCGGACCAACCTGGAGGGCCTCATCGCCGAAGCCCGCCGTCGGGGCGCCCGACCGGTTCTTCTTCTGCTGCCCCACGTGACCGACCAGCGAACCCACGCGGGCGCCCGCCTGGCGGCCATGCGCGACGACCTGGCCCTGCACGGGTGGGGGGAGATGGAACAGGACCATCGCGCGACCATGCGGGCCGTCGCCCGGGAGACGGGGACGCCGCTGGTGGACTGCGCCCGCTGCGTCGCCGACGAGACGGAGCCGCTGTTTCTCGACGACGTCCACCCGAACGCCCGCGGTCACGAGCGGATCGCCCGCGAACTGGCCGCCTGCCTTCTCGCGCTGCCCGGGTTCCGGGACGACCGCTGACCGCGAACCGGACGGGCGGGTCCGTCACGGGGACGGCGCGCCGGGCTCGATCCGGTAGAGGTGAGTCTTGGTGCGCAGGAACAGGGCCTTCCCGGAAACGGCCGGCGAGGCCATGCAGCCGCTGTCGAGCACGTTGGTCGCGAGGGCCTCGAACGAGCGCCCCGGCCTCACGACGAAGGTCTTGCCCTGCTGGTTGGGGAGGTAGAGCCGGCCGTCGGCCAGGATCGGCGACGCGGCGTAGTTCCCCGCCAGCCGTTCCTTCCACATGACCGTGCCGGCCGCGATGTCGACGCACGAGAGGGCGCCGTCGTCGTTGACCATGTACAGCAGGTCGTCGACCAGCACCGGCGAGGCCGTCTTCGCCGCCTTCGGGATGCGCCACGCGATGTGGGTGTCGGTCACGTCGCCCTGCCCGCCGAGGCGGATGCCCAGCAGCTCGGAGCTTCCCAGCCCCGTGAGGATCAGCGCCAGACCCTTGCCGACCAGCGGGCGCGGCGCCGCGGACCATGCGAGGTAGCGCGCCATCCAGAGCTCGCGCCCCGTGCGCGGATCGTAGGCATAGGTCGCCTTCGCGCCGGGGCTGAACATCCGGGGCTGGCCGTCGAGGTCGACGATCAGCGGCGTGCTGTGCGCCTTGCGGAGATCGCCCTCCTTGGCGAAGCCCTGGAAGCCCTCCGCGTCGTTGAAGACCACGGACCGGTCGGTCTTCCAGACGGTCTTCCCGGTTTGCTTGTCCAGCGCGACGAGGTACTGCACGTCCGCGCCGTCCATCGTCAGGATCACGAGGTTCTCGAAGAGGATGACCGACGAGGCCGGCCCCCGGAAATGGCGGCAGGGAAGATCGGTCCGCTGCCAGAGCACCCTGCGCGTCGCGGTGTCGAGGCACGCCGTGCCGTAGACGCCGAAGTGGATATAGACCCGCCCCGCCTCGATGGCGGGCGAGGGCGCGGCGTAGCAGTTGACCGCGTTGCCCAGCGGCTCGGGTGCTTCGCAGCGGAACAGGCATTCGTTGTGGAGGATCCGGCCGGATTCCCCGTCGACGCAGAGGGCGAAGAACTCGTGCCCGTCCGGGGTCGCGGTGGTCATCCAGAGCTGCGCGCCCTGCAGGACGGGCGTCGACCAGCCCCGGTGGGGAATCCCGGTCTTCCACCGGACGTTGTGGGTCTCGCTCCAGGTCAGGGCCAGCCCCGCCGCCTGCGCGCCCGCGTGACCGTCCCCCGTCGGTCCCCGGAACTCCGGCCAGTCCGCCCGTGTTCCGCCGGCCGTGGCCAGCAGCGCCGCCGCTGCGGCCGCCCGCATCCATGTCCGCATCCTGTGCATTCCGTGCCTCCGTGCTTCCGGCCTCAGCGCGACAGCCGTTCGGGTTGTTCGAAGTCCTCCTTCATCACCTGCGGAAGACGGAAGACGTCGCCGTCGCGGGTGCAGAAGTAGAGGCGCGACTCGGACGGCTTCCGTCCGTGGCCGTCGGCCCAGAAGCCGTAGAAGTCCGGGTGCGCGTTGACCGGGCGCCGGACGTAGCCGTGGTTCATCGGGCTGTTCGCCGTCATCGTGCGGGCCAGGGTCCACGTGGCGCCGGCGTCGCGGCTGGTCCACATCGCGATCTCGCCGCCGGGGTTGTAGGGCTGCGGGCCGGGCTGGGTCGGGCCGATGATGCGCCAGTCGGTGGCGCTTTCGATGTAGAGGGCGCCGACGTCGTAGTTGCTCAGCGACTCGATTCCGGTGGGCCGGTCCTGCCATGCCGTCCCCGTCCATCGCGCGATGCGCCACTCGCGCGGACCATTCTCCGGGCCGGACTCGAAGCCCTTGCTGATCACGAAGAGGATCACCGGGCGGCCCGCGGCGTCGAACACGATGTCCGCGAGATACACGTTCCGCCCCCGGCTCTGGTACTCGGCGGCCAGCGCCGGGTTGGCCTTGTCCGCAAGCGGGATCGCCAGCGGCTCGCCGCCCGCGGTCTTCCACGTGGCGCCGAAGTCGCCGGACTCCATGTAGTAGATGTTGGTGCGGTGGTTCAGCCCCTTGCCCTTCGGGTGCATGTTGAAGGCGATGCCGGTCTTCCGGTTGCTCCAGGTGGCGCTGATCTGGTAGTGGCCCTCCTCGAAGTAGGAGGTCTGCGTCCGCTCGCTCCACGCGGTGCCGTCGGGGTCGCTGGTCATCAGGTAGTTCCCGCGGCCGGCGATGTACCAGGTGTGGACGAAGAGAAAGCCCCGGCCGGGGTGGTACATCGGCTGGGGATACGAGAAGTTGCCGGTCCACACGCACTCGAACGCGTCGATGTCGTGCGGCCTGGCGCTGCGGGAGATGAACGACGGACGGCCACGGCCGTGGCTGCTGGAGAAGATCCAGATGCGGCCCTTGTCGTCGACGTTGATCACGGGGTTGTCGTGCGCGTCGTCGGTGCGCTTGTCGAGCAGCAGGGTGGGGCGCGCCACGCGGCCGGTCTTGTGGTCGTAGTAGGACACAAGGTGCAGCAGGGTGCTGTTCGTCTCGTCCGTGCCGCCGTAGCAGAAGTAGGTGCGGCCGGCCTCCGGCACGTGCCACGCGAAGGGGCTGTGGTTGGCGCAGTAGGTGCCGAGCCCGCCGCTGTACTTGTAGACGTACTCGTTCGTGAGCGGCTGGTTGAAGTACCAGATGCCGCGGAAGCCGTCCGCCTTGCGGTTGAGAAGCGGGATGGCGCCGGGCTGGCGCTTCACGGCCTCGGGGCCGCCGGCGACGGCCGGGCGGATCCCGTTGTCGGTCACGCCGCCGGACGTCCAGCGCGCGACGAGCCGGTCGGCCGCGGCGCCGTCGGTCTTCCCGTCGCGCACGGCGGCAACGTCGTCCGCCGACAGCGTGCGGTTCCAGAGGCGGATGTCCTCCAGCGAGCCCCTGAGCGCGCGGTCCGCGTCGCCGTCGACCGCGCCGAGGACGACGGCGGAGGGGAAGTTCGTGCGGGCCAGCGGCACGGCCTTCGATCCCGCGGGGACGCCGTCGCGGTAGATCCGCGCCGTCGTGCCGTCGTAGGTGCCCGCGTAGTGCGTCCAGGCGCCGGGGGCCGGCAGCGGGGCGGTCGCGTAGCCGTACGAGCCGGGCGCCCCCTCGACAAGCATGCGCACCGCGCCCTTGTAGAGGTAGAGCGTGAACTCCTTCCCGGATTCGCCCGCGGTCACGAGGATCTGGGCGCGGTTCGTGTCCGTCACGCGGGCCCACGTCGCGACCGAGAACGACCCCGGCGTCAGCGCGGGCGTCGCGGGCCCGGCCGCGTAGGCCGTGGCGCCGTCGAAGCGGACGCCACCGCCCGTCGGCGCCGCCGCGGCGCTGCCGGCCAGGGCCGCTGCCAGCAACCCGCATGTCCACACGTTCATGGCCGCCCTCCGCTGAGGCGGCGATCATAGCACGCGGCGGCGGCCGGTGCAGGGCCGGAGCCGGCGCATCGGCCACGGGGGGCGCATCCGCGGTTCATGGACCTGATCCTGCGGGCGCACGGGCGGCGGAGTCGCATCGACGCCGCCGTGACGGTGACGCCTTGTCGGGGCAGCGCCGCGGGGCCGGCCGGATCGCGCGCCAACGCGCCCCGCCCGCGGCGTTGCCGGAAGGGCGCTTCCTCTTCCCTCCGTCGGTTCACCCAGGGGACATTCCGATTGTGCTAAGGGTGGGGACGTTTCCACTGTGGTTTAACAGCCGGCCCTCGGGGCTTGCGCCCCGAGCAGCGCTCTGACACTCTGTCGCGACCGGCCGCGGGGCTTGGCGGCCGGGAGGAGCGAACCATGCGAAACCACGTGGGTCTGACCGCCGCCGCGATGCTGGCCGCATCGATGTCCTGTCCCGCCCAACTGAAGGCTGTTCCCGGTGACTGGCCTGCGTGGCGCGGTCCCGATCGGACGGGCGTATCCCCGGAATCGGGCCTGCTGGTCTCGTGGCCCGCCGGCGGGCCGAAGCTGGCGTGGCAGACGACGGAGATCGGGCGCGGCTACTCGACCCCGTCGATCGTGGCGGGCACGCTCTACCTGCTCGGCACCGGCGAGGGCGAGACGGAGTGCCTCCTGGCGGTGTCGGCGAAGGACGGCGCCGTCCTGTGGCGCACGCCGTTCGGGAAAACGCGGGGCGGCTACCCCGGGCCGCGGTCGACGCCGACCTTCGACGAGGGCCTCCTCTACGTCATCAGTTCCGACGGCAAGCTCCTCTGCGCCGATGCGCGGACGGGCGCGAAGAAGTGGATGAAGGACCTCGTCGCGGACTTCGGCGGGAAGTGCGGCGGCTGGGCCTACGCCGAGTCGCCGCTGATCGACGGTCCGAAGGTCGTCTGCACGCCGGGCGGCGAGGTTTCCACGATGGTCGCCCTCGACAAGAAGACCGGCGCGAAGCTCTGGACGTGCTCCGTGACGAAGGAGCGCGCGTCCGCGGAGGCGCCGTCGGGCGGCGGCGGCCGCCGGCGCCCGTCGAAGCCCTATGCGATCGCGGGATACGCGTCGATCGTCGCGGCGGAGATCGGCGGCGTGCGGCAGTACGTCCAGTTCCTCGACGGCGGCGTGATCGGCGTGTCGGCGGCGGACGGCAAGCTGCTGTGGACCTACGATGCGCCGGCGAGTTCGACCGCCAACTGCACGACGCCGATCGTCAGCGGCGACATCGTCTTCGCGGCCTCGGCCTACAACACGGGGGGCGGCGCGGCGCGCATCTCCCGGACACCCTCCGGCTTCGAGGCGAAGGAGATCTGGTTCCTGAAGGACTTCCAGAACCACCACGGCGGCGTCGTGCTCATCGGCGGGCACCTGTACGGAACGGGGGCGTCGCAGTTGCTCTGCGTCGACCTGAAGACCGGCGCGGTGGCGTGGCGGGCGCCGTCGGTGGGCAAGGGGTCCGTCGTGGCCGCGGGCGGGCAGCTCTACGTGCGCAGCGAGAACGGGCCGATCGCGCTCGTCGACGCATCGCCCGCCGCCTACTCGGAAAAGGGGCGCTTCGACCAGCCGGACCGTCGGAAGGAAAAGGCGTGGCCGCACATCCTGGTGGCCGGCGGGCGCATGGTCGTGCGCGACCAGGACCTGCTGCTGTGCTACGACGTGAAGAAGTGATCCGGGGCGGCGGTGCGTTGCGTCCGGCGGCGCGGGCGGTATACTCCTGCAGGGTTTGACGGACACGGGAGGATGTGGATGAAGAAGGCAATCGTGTTTCTGGCCGTGGCGGTTGTGGCGGGATCCGCGGCGGCGCAGACGGTCGGCGCTCCGCGCGCGGTTCGGCTGGCTCCGCGGGATGCATGGATGCGGCAGATGGAGGCCGGCGGGGCGCTCACCTACCACATGCCGGGGCTGGGCGATTTCGATGTCTTCGACCAGGCCATCGGGATCGACCTGTCGTATCGCTACTGGTTCTCCGACGTGCTCGGGATCGGGGTCGGGCTGGGCTACGAGACCTGGGATGCCCAGCGGACCAGCCGGAACTGGGTCGGCGAAATCGACGGCGACATGACGGTGATTCCGCTCAGCGTCTCCGGCCTGCTCCGCATGATGGACTTCGAGTGGGGGCTGCTGACGGGATTCGTGAGCCTGGAGTACGCGATCTCCGACTCCGGCATGACGATGGAACGGGGCGGGGAATCGGAGGACGTCAACGTCGCCGATTCGATCAACGGCCGCCTCGGCGTCGAGCTCGCCATGCCGGTCAGCGACGTGCTCTCGGTCGGCGTGCAACTCGGCTACCAGGGCGCCCTCATGCCGGGCGATGCCGAGGCCTTCGGCGACACGAACATGGAGGTCGACATGCAGTCGTTCTTCCTGGGCCTCGGCGTGTCGCTGGCGTTCTGACGGTGACCGCGGCGCGGCGGAGGAATGCCCGTGGCCGGCTCGTCCGGCCGCGGGCGTCGCGTTTCGGGGGCGCCGCCGGATGAACGCGGGCTTCGGCTGGATCCACGGGATCACGATCGCGGCGTACGGCGCCGCGATGGTCGCCATCGGCCTCCGGCTCGCGGGGCGCCAGCACACCGCGGAGGACTTCTTCCTCGGGGGACGCCGTCTTCCGTGGCTCGCGGTGGCGATGAGCATGTACGCCTCCGTCACGAGCGCCGTCACCTTCATGGGCGTGCCGGGGATCGGCAGCACGGGCAACGTCGCGCTGCTCGTGGTCGGGGCGATGAGCCTCGTGGCCGCCCCGGTGCTCGCGCGGGGGATGCTGCCCGTCTACCGCCGGCTCGGCGTGACGACCTCCTACGAATACGCGGAGCGAAGGTTCGGCCGCCCGGCGCGCGTCGCGGCGGCGGGCCTGTTCCTGCTGTCCCGCCTGGCCTGGCTGGGGCTGGTGATCTACGCGCCTTCGCTGGCGCTGACGGCGTCGACGGGGCTTCCGCTGTGGATCGCGATCGTGGCGATCGGCGCCCTGGCGACGGCCTACACGGCGATGGGCGGCCTGGCCGCGGTCGTGTGGACCGACGTCGCCCAGTTCGTCCTGATGGTCGGCGGGGCGGTGTGGATCGCCGTCGCGCTGGCGGCGCGGGTCGACGGCGGCGCCGCGGCGATCCTCCGCCAGGCGGCGCCGGAGGGGCTGATGCGCGCGCAGGACTGGACCTTCGATCCGGCCCGCATGAACGGCTTCGCGGTGGTCGTGGCCTATGCCTTCCTGCTGCTGCACGACTACGGCGTCGATCAGGTCACCGTGCAGCGGCTGCTGGCGATCCGCACGTCGGGCGGCGTCACCCGGGCGATCCTCTTCAACGCGATGACGGACGTGCTGATGGTGGCGGTCCTGCTGTTTGTCGGCCTCGGCCTCGCGGCGTTCTTCGCCGCGGCCGGGGGCGCCCCGCAGGGGCTTTCGGCCGACGCCTGGCTCCCGTACTTCGCGATCCACGAGCTTCCGCCGGTCGCCGGGGGCCTCGTCGTCGCGGCGGTGTTCGCGGCGGCCATGTCGAGCATGGACTCCGGCATCAACTCGATCGCGACGGTCATCGTGACCGACTTCGTCGCCCCTGCGCGCGGCGGCGCGCTGCCCGACGCGGCGGCGC
Organism: Lentisphaerota bacterium; assembly: GCA_016873715.1. Taxonomy (GTDB): domain Bacteria; phylum Verrucomicrobiota; class Kiritimatiellia; order PWTM01; family PWTM01; genus VGWF01. Next base: position 44,876 of record VGWF01000002.1, read on the forward strand.
TGCGGCTGGCGCGGATCCTCACGGTCGTCCTCGGCGTCGCGGCGACGGCGGCGGCGTTCCTCGTCACCCGGATCGGCGGCATGGTGAAGGCGTTCTTCGCGTTCACCGGCTTCTTCAGCGCGCCGGTGCTGGCGCTCTTCGCGCTCGGCATGCTGACCCGGCGCGCGCGGTTCGCGGACTGGCTCCCGTCCGCCACGGTGGCGATCGGGTTGACGATCGGGCTCCATCGTTCCGGGCTGTGCCACGAGATCTACCTCTTCCCGGCCGGCTTCCTGGCGACGGTCGGCCTGGGGCTGGTCCTGGGCTTCGCGCGCGAGGCCGGGGCGCGGCGCGGAGCGGCTCGCGCGGGAGGTCGTCCATGAGCGCGGAGACGGCGGCCGGAACCCCGAACGGCGCGGGCACGCGGAAGGCCGCGCGGGTGACGGTGCGTTTCCTGGCCGTCTGCAACGTGATCGGGTTCGCCGTGCTCTTCGGCTTCATCGCGGCCGGCAACGCCGGTCTCCGGTGGCTGGCGGGGACGATCGGCGCCCCGCTGCCGGCGCCGATGGCGGGGTTCGCGGCGCTTCCGGGCTGGACGTGGGCCGCCGGCGCCGTCGCGGGCTCGGGGCTTGTGGCGGCCCTGCACCGCGCGGTCCGCAACCCGGTCGCGGCGGTGATCGTCCAGACCGCGATCGGCGTGGGCCAGATCGCCGCGGTGATGGTGTGCGGGATCGCGTGGCTCGTCTGCATGCTGCGGCTGCCGCGCTGAGCGCGTCAGTCGCTGCGCCGGCCGCCGAGCGTGAGGTAGTAGAGCAGGGTCAGGATCGACGACACCGCCGAGGCCACGTAGGTCATGAAGGCCGCGTTCAGAACCGAGGCCGCGTGCGGCTGTTCCTGCGGCGTCACGATGCCCGACGAGACCATCAGGCGCTTGGCCCGCGCCGTCGCGTTCCACTCGACGGGCAGCGTGATCAGCGTGAACGCGACCACCGCCGCGAAGAGCAGGATGCCGAGCTGGAAGAGGCCCGGCCGGTGGAGCACCATGCCCGCGAGGATCACCGGAAACGCGAGCTGGCTGCCGAGCTGCGTGACCGGCACGAGGGCGCTGCGCAGGCCCAGCGGCCCGTAGCCCGACGCCTTCTGCAGCGCGTGGCCGGCCTCGTGGCAGGCGACGCCGACCGCCGAGAGCGACGGCGAGTCATGGACGCCCGGCGACAGCCGCAGCGTGTTCGCCGACGGATCGAAATGGTCGCTCAGGAATCCGCGGCCGCGTTCGATCCGGACGTTGACGATCCCCTGCGACTGAAGCATCCGTTCGGCCGCCTCGGCGCCGGTGAGGCCGCTCGCCGGGCGCACGCGCGAGTAGCGGCGGAAGGTCGTCTGCGTCACGAGGCTCGCGAGGACCGCCAGCAGCAGGCCCGGGAGCACGAAGATCCAGTAGCTCATGTCGTCGAAGTCCTCCGGCCGCCTCCGGTTCCGGTCGCGGCGGCCGTCCGTTTGGACACTCTACCCGTCCGGCCGTTCACTGCAAGCGCAGCAGGTCGGACAGGGCGGCCTCGTCCAGCGCCGGCGGCGGCGCGGGGGCCGGGGCCGCGGGGACCCCGGGCCGGGCGGGGGGCGGCGGCGCGGGGGCCGTGAGGCCGAGCCGGAGGACGGGCAGGACCTGGTCGCGCACCGTGGGGTTCATGTCGAAGAGGACGAAGCCCGCGGCGCCGGCGCGCCGCGCGGCAAGGACCTGCTCGATGACCTGGTCCGGCAGCAGCCGCGACTCGCCCGACGTGACGCCGATGCCCTCGAGGATGCGGTCGCGCGCGCCGGGCAGGGCGGTGTGCGACTGCGCCCGCGCCGCGAAGCGGGGGAGGTTCTCCTCGTAGTTCATCGGCACGACGAAGTCCACGAGGTTCTCGCGGAGCCAGAGGCCCCAGTCCTGCGCGACCGAGAGGCGGCAGTCCTGCGGATGGGCGAAAACGGCGGCCGAGAGGCGGATGCCCGGCCGCACGGCCTTCAGTTCCCGGCGGACGCGCCGCACGAACTCGGTGATGACCGACGCGCGCCACTCCCGGTACTCGGCGGACCGGGCGCCGCCGCTGCGGACGTCGGCCGGCCACGATCGGACGCGGCCGCGGGCGCCCTCGAAGGCCGCCCGGGTGGCGGGCCCGAAGCAGGCGTCGCCGCCCGGATAGCGGATGTAGTCGAGGTGGATGCCGTCCACCGCGTAGGTCCTGGCGACCTCGACGATCGAGGCCAGCTCGCGGTCCGCGTTCGCGGCGACGACGGGGTTGAGCCAGTCGAGCGTCTTCCCGTCCGCCGTCACCTGCAACGCGCCCGCGTCGGCGAACGGTTTCCGCAGCGCCGCGTCCGCGCCGTCGAGGCTCCAGCAGACCTTCCAGACGTGGACCTGCAGCCCGTGGGTCCGTGCGGCGCGGAGGCATGCGGCGATCTGGTCGCCGTGGGTCCGCGCGGTGTACGACGTCGCGACGACGGAGCCGGGGTAGTGGGCCTGCGCGGGCCAGAGCATGTTCGGGAAGACGTGCGTGATCCCGTGATCGCGGAGGACGCGGCAGGTGCGGTCCCAGTCGCCCGGGTACCACCCGGTGCCGGAGTGGTCCCAGACGCCGGCGATCTCGCCCGGCCGGGGGCGCTGGATCCGGGCGTAGGCCTCGGTGAGTCCGGAGCGGATCGCGCGGCCCGCCTCGAGCAGGGCGCTCCACTCGCCCCCGGCCGCGGCGCGGGTCGCGCGCGCGTGGTCGACGGTCACCCGGTCCAGCAGGCCCAGGACGCGGGATGGATCGGCGACGCTGCCGGTGGCGACGGCGGCGCGGATGGAATCGACGGCGTCGTCGAGGCCGTCGAACGAATCGATGCGGCCGGCGTCGGCGAGCAGGGGGTCGGCGATCCACGGCCACGCGGGCGGATGGAGCGCGGCGACCATCGCGGCCAGCATGCGCTGCTTCCCCTCGGTGTCGTCGCCGCTGAGGACATGGGTCATCCAGAAGCCGGTGTCGGACATGCCCCAGGCGGGGGCCGGTGGCGCCCGGCCCGCGTCATCCTCCCACGCGGCGATGATGCGCGCGTCGGGGCGGACGGGGGTCACGGGGCGGAGGTTGGTCGATTCCTGGCCGACGGCGGCCGGCACGTGGAGGCCCGGAGGCGCTTCGAACCGGAAGCCGGTCCATCGCAGGTCGCCGTCGAGCCGCTGGTACTCGCCCAGCCGGAAGCCCATCAGGCCGGCGAGGCGCGCATCGGAGGAGTAGCACGTGATCAGCCGGCCGCCGCCGCGGACGAACGTCTCGACGGCGCGGAAGACGGCGTCGGGGAGCACGTCGTTGTAGCCCAGGACGGCGACCCTCGCCGGCGTATCGGGCCGGAAATCCTCCTCGTCGACCGCGACGTGCGGGATGCCCGAGTTCCCGAGCCAGCCCTCGATCCGTTTCGAAACCGACTCGCCGAACCGGCGCTCGGCCGGGTCGGGCAGCGAGCGGGTCCCGCGCAGCACGGCCACGAGCGGCGCGGCGGCGCGGAACGAGTGGAGGACGATCCGCGCGTCGCCGCCGTTGCCCCGCCACGGCGAGATGCGGGTCCGCGTGATGGCGTCGGGGCCGGACGGCTTCCCCTCCGCGTGGAGGTCCTCCGCCGCGAGGAAGGCGCGCTGGCGGCCGGGGCGGCGCACGGGCACCGCCCACGCGTACCAGCCCTTTCCGCTCTCGAAGTACACGTTCAGGGTGCGGATCGCATCGGGCCGGTCGCAGGTGAAGTCGAGGGCCATCAGCGGCGAGGCCGACAGGTCCAGTTCGCCCTTGCGGTCCCAGGTGTACCGGTCGGAGGTATCCGTCGAGAAGGGGGCGCGGAGCAGCAGGTTTCCCTCCCGGGTCCGGGCGGCGGGCGTGCCGTCGGCGGCGACCCACGCGGCTTCGGCGCCGGCGTCGTCCTCGAAGTGCAGGGGGAGCAGGTCGGGCGCACCGGCGGGGGATCCCCCGGCCGACGCCGCCAGGACCGCGGCGAGGAGGAGCCCGCGGACCCGGGAGGGCGGTCTTGCGCGATGTGTCGTCAAGGGACCGCCACTCTACGCACGGCGCGGCGGCGGTCAAGGACTCCGGGCGCCCGGACGGTCCGGCCGGCCCCCGGGGCCGGTCACGGCTCGGGCGGGACGAGGGTGGTGCTGCCCCGGATGCGATAACGGCCGCGGTCGACCCGCTCGAACATCTCCGACCGGCTCAGGCGCATGAGCACCTGGGTGGGGGAGAGGGCGGACCGCTCGTCGAGGCAGTTGTTGAGAAGTCCCGTGATCGCCTCGAAGTGAAGCGGCTCCACGGGGCGGGACGCGAGAAGGTCGGCGGCGAGCCGGTCGGCATGGTCGTCGAGGAGATACCGGCCGTCGCGCGTGGCGAGGACGTCCTTCATGTGGGTCAGGATCCGCGGCAGGACGGCGGTGCGGTCCGGCACCAGTTCCGACAGCAACGGGGCGCCCACGTGGTCGCTCAGCGGATTCAGGTCGACCGGTCCGCCGGCGGCGGCCAGGCCGGCGCGGGCACGCTGCTCGATGGTGCTCAACGTGGCCGAGGGCGCCAGTGTGAAGAGGCCGTTCATGAAGCCGATGCGGCCGGGAAGAACGTCGGCAACCAGCAGCAGGGCGCCCGGTGGGTTGTAAGGGGCGAAGAGGGCCGCGTCCGGCGACTCCGCCACTTCGCGCGCGGACGCCGCGCCGCCGCGCGCCGTCAGGCAGGCCGCGCCGGTCCCCAGCAGGGGGCCCAGGCAGATGCCGGGCAGGCGGCGCCGCAGGCGGGCGATCCCGGCGGCCGCGGTCTGGCGCACCCGTTCCCGCGTGAGACGGTGGCCGCTGGCAATCTGCTGCAGGGTCTCGCAATCCCGCGCCGCCATGGCATCCGTCCGGTTCAGCCCGTAACGGCGGCCGAGAACGTGGAGCTGGGCCGGAAGAAGAAACTCGGCCAGGACGGCCTTCAGATCCGGAAACTCCAGCGCATCGTTCTCGAGCTTCCGGCAGAGGCGGAAGAACGAGTGGGTCTGCTTCAGCGTGCGGACGCCGAAGCTCCGCAACGCGAGGAGATCGTCCGCCCTCCACTCGCGCAGCATCCCCACGGTGTGGATTTCCGCACGCGCGCAGCAATGCACCGCCCGCGCGGGAAGACCGGCCCCGGCTATCGGCCAGTTGTCGATGGTCTCGCGAGAGACCGCTGGAATCCTGATTGTCATATGGACGCCCCCCGACCTCGGGGGCAACTCTAGGAAACATGGCGCATCTTGTCAATGGTGGACTTGGCTTTTTTCCGCCGTCGCTTTGGGGGGCCTGACGACGCCCGGGACCCGTGCCCGGCCGTCGCCGGAGCACGGACCCGCGCCGCCGATGCGGTCGGTGCCCGGAGGGGAGGTCCGCCCGGGACCGCCCGGCCGCACCGCGCATGGCGGGTTCCCGGCCCCGAGCGAACGATCACATCGATCGCAATATATTGATTACGATAAGGATAGACCTATCCTTGCGCGGCTTGTATTGAAGCGGCCGGCCTGCGATACTGAACGGCCATGAGAGCCATTCTCATTGGCGCGGGGAGCGCCGGGCGCGACTTGGCGGGGCGCCTGTACCGGGAGCAGCACGACGTTGTCGTCGTCGACCGCGATCCGGCCGTTCTGGGTCCGCTCCAGGATGAGCTGGACATCCAGACCGTCGTGGGGCACGGATCGAGCCCGGCCGTGCTCAAGCGGGCGGGCATCGCGGAGGCCGAACTCCTGGTGGCCGTCACGGACTGCGACGAGGTCAACTTGCTCGCGTGCGTCTGCGCCAAGACCGCCGGCGTCAGCTTCCGGGTGGCGCGGGTTTCGAATCTGGACGTACGCACCGACTCCGATCTCCTCCGGCTCAAGGAGCTGGGCGTCGACCTGGCGATCAATCCCAAGGAGGAATGCGCCGTCGAATTGGCCTACATGCTCCAGCTCCCCGGGGCCGAGGAGGTCGTCGACCTGCTCCAGGGCCGCGTGCTCGCGCTGGGGTTCAAGGTTTCGGCCGACAGTCCCCTCCTGCGCCAGACCCTCAAGGACTGCCTGCCCCAGGAGATCCTGCGGACGGTCCGCTTCATCGCGCTGCAGCGCGGCGACGAACTCAGCATCCCGTTCGGCGATGCGCGGTTCATGGTCGGCGACGACCTCTATGTCGTCGGCCAGCCGGACGCCCTGCCCGCGCTGATGGACGTTGTCTATCCCGACCGGCCGCGGATCGCCAAGGTGATCGTCGCGGGCGGCGGCTCGCTCGGCCTCTCCCTCGCGCGGCAGTTGGAATCCTCCAATCTTGACATCGTGCTGATCGAGTCGGACGCGAAGTCGGCCGACGCCTGCTCCAGCGTGCTCGACCGTGCCCTCGTGCTCCGCGGCGATGCGATGTCGCCCGAGACCCTCGAGAACGCGGGCATCGGCGGGAACACCGCCTTCGTGTCGACCACCGGCAGCGACGAGAACAACATCATCATGTGCCTGCTCGCCCAGAAGGCGGGGGCCAGCTTCACCGTCGGCAGCGTCTCGAAGCCCGACTACGTTCCCGTCATCAACAACCTCAGCCTCCTCGACCGGGCGGTCAGCCCGCACCTGTCGATGATGAACTCGATCCTGCATTTCATCCGGGGCCGGAACGTGCGGGCCGCGACGCTCTTCCATACGCTGCCGGGCGAGCTGCTCGAGATCGTCGTCGACACCGGCCACGCCTGGGCCGGCCGCGCCGTCCGCGACCTCGGCATGCCGAAGGGGACGATCCTCGCGACGATGGAGCGCGGCGGCGAGGTCCTCGTGCCGACGGGCGACACGCTGCTCGGGGTCGGCGACCGGCTCGTCGTCTTCGCCCTGCCCGGGGCGGTGAAGAAGCTCGGGCACATCATCAACGCCTAGCCCGCCGCCACGGATCCGAATGAACGCCCTGTCGGCACTTCATGCGATCGAGATCAACGGCGAACCCGCCCCCGGCGACGCCTTCGCGGCGGGGATCGCCCCTGCCGTTCTCCGCCCCGTGGTCCTTGCGGCCGGAGCGGTGCCCATGACATTGTTCACCCCGGGCATGTCGACCGCGGTGACATCGGGGGTGGCGACGATGGGTGGGGAGGACGCCGGCCTTTCGGCGGCGGGCCCCGTGCGGACCCACGCCTTCCTCCCCGCGGCCGGCGCGGGGGGGCCTCATCGGATGCATGCGGATCGGACGACTCGAGATCTCCGCGCGGTTCGCCCCCGCCGCACCCCGTTCCTGGAGGCGATGCCGTGAGACTGCGTCCGGTTGCCAGTCTTCTCGGTCTCGTGCTCCTGGCCCTGGGCCTGTCCATGGAGGCCTGCGCGGCGGCGGGCTGGTGGATGGGCGATCCGCTCTTCGCGGTCGACGCCCTGCGGTGGTCGGGCCTGGCCTCGATGGCGGTCGGGCTGCCCCTGTGGCTGGCGACGCGCCACGAGACCGAGCTCTCCCGCCGCGAGGGGTTCGGCGTCGTCGCCTTCGGCTGGATCGCCTCCTCGCTGGCCGGCGCGGCGCCCTACGTGCTTTCCGGCGTGATTCCCGGCTGGATGGCCGCCGTCTTCGAGACCATGTCGGGCTTCACGACGACCGGCGCCTCCGTGATCCCGATCGTCGAGGATGTTCCGCGCGGCATTCTCCTCTGGCGCTCGATGACGCATTTCTACGGCGGCATGGGCGTGCTGGTGCTTGTCGTCGCCATCCTGCCGCTCGTCGGGACCGGCGGCATGCAGCTCTTCCGGGCCGAGATGCCCGGGCCGACGAAGGACCGCCTCACCCCGCGCATCGCCGGCACCGCGAAGCGGCTGTGGGCTGTCTACGTCGGGCTCGTGGGCCTGGAGGCCGTTCTCCTCCGCCTCGGCGGCATGGGCTGGTTCGACGCCTGGTGCCACGCCTTCGCCACCGTCGCCACGGGCGGCTTCTCCACCCGCACCGCCAGCGTCGGCGATTTCGGGAGCCTCTACATCGAGATCGTGATCGTCGTCTTCATGATCGCCAGCGGCGTGAACTTCGCGCTCCACTACCGGGCCCTCCGCGGCCAGCCGGGCGCCTACGGGCGCGACTCGGAGTTCAGGTTCTACCTCGCGATCCTCGGCGCCGCCAGCGTCCTCGTCGCCGCATCCCTTCTCCTGTCCGGCGCCGTGCCCACGCCGGGCCGGGCCCTGCGCGACGCCGTCTTCGCCTCGGCCTCGATCATGACGACCACGGGATTCGCGACGGCGGACTTCGACCGCTGGCCCGGCTTCGCGCGGCTCGTGCTGCTGCTCCTGATGTTCGTCGGCGGGTGCGCCGGGTCCACCGGCGGGTCGGTGAAGGTCGTCCGGATCCTCGTGACCCTCCGCGCGCTCGGCCGCGAGGTGCGCCGCTGGCTCCGCCCGCAGGCCGTGATGAGCGTCAAGGTCGCCCATGTCGCCGTCGAAGCCGAGATGGTGATGAACGTCGTCGCGTTCGTGCTCACCTACCTCGCGATCTTCGCCGGCGCGACCGTCCTGATGAGCCTCCATTTCGGGAACGACTGGATCAGCGCCGCCTCCAGCGTGGCCGCCACCCTCGGCAACGTCGGTCCCGGCTTCAATCTCGTCGGCCCGATGACGAACTACTCCGAGATCCCGCCCGTCGGCCAGGGCCTCCTCACGGTCCTCATGCTCCTCGGCCGTCTCGAGCTCTACACCATCCTCGTCCTCTTCATCCCGTCCTTCTGGCGGCGGTAGGACCGGCGGCGTCACGCCTGCCGGCCGAGGACGCCGTCGCCGGAGAGCCGTTCGAGCCGGACGGCGGCGATGCGCCCCTTCAGATCCGGCGGGCCGGCGAAGCGGACCGGGATGTACCGGGGATCGTGGCCCTCCCACGCGCCGTCCGCCGTGCGGGTCTCGCACAGCACCGGCACCGTGTCGCCGAGGAACCGCCGGTGGAAGGCGTCGCGGAGTTCGTCGCCCGCCGCCCGCAGCCGCCGCGCCCGCTCGCGCGCGACCGCCCGGGACACCCGGTCCGGCGCATCCGCCGCCGGCGTGCCGGGCCGCGGCGAGTAGGGGAAGACGTGGATGCGGGAGAAGCCGGCGGCGCGGCAGGTCCCGAGGGTCGCATCGAAGTCCGCCTCCGTCTCGCCCGGGAAGCCGGCGATGACGTCGGAGGTGAAGGCGGGACGGTCCAGCGCGGCGCGCGCCCGGTCGACCGCGGCGAGGAACCCGGCGCGGTCGTAGCCCCGGTTCATGCGGGCGAGCACGGCGTCGGACCCCGACTGCAGCGGAAGGTGGACGTGCGGCATGAACCGCGGCACGGCGGCCATCACGCGCAGGAGGTCCGCCGTGAGGTCCGCCGGGTGCAGGCTGGAGAGGCGGATGCGCCGGAGTCCCTCGACGCCGGCGAGCCCCTCCAGCGCCGAGGCAAGGCCGCCGCATCCGCGGCCCCACAGCCCGACGCTGACGCCGGTGACCACGATCTCGACATGGCCGGCCCGGACCATGCCGCGCGCCTCGTCGAGAAGCGCGGCGAGCGGCTTGTCGCGCGGCGCGCCGCGCAGCGACGGCACGATGCAGTAGGAGCACCCGAGATCGCAGCCGTCCTGGATCTTCAGGAAGGCGCGCGTGTGGCCGCCGAACCGCTCCACCGGCGGACCGCCGGGCGTCGCGTCCCCGCCGCCGTCCCGCGGCAGGAGCCGGTCCAGCGCGGCGGCGAGGTCCTCCGCCCACCGCGGGCCGGAGGCCACGATCGCGTCCGGTTCGACGCCCGCGTCGAGCAGGTGGTTCGCGCCCGCGCAGCCGGTGGCGACGACGATCCCGCCGCCCCCGGCGCGGGCGCGGCGGACCGTCTGGTTCGACTGCCGCAGCGACTCCGCCGTGACCGCGCACGTGTGGATCACCGTGACGCCGGGCGGCGCCCCGTCCGCCGCGGGCGCAAGGCCGCGCGCCTCGAGGACGCGCGCGATCTGCTGCGCCTCGTACTGGTTCACCTTGCAGCCTAGGACCCGCACCGCGTAGGTGGCGGGCGGGGAGGGGCGGGACCCGGCGTCCGGGGGCCGGGGTCCGGGATCCGAAGCGCTCACCGTGTACCTTCGAACGTGAAACCGGAACCGTGGGACGTGAAACGCCTGTTCCTCACTCCGTGAACAGGTGCACCACCGGGTGCGTCGTCATTGCCGGGCCGAGGAAGGCCATCAGGTCGCCGTACGCCATCGTCGGGGGCGCGAAGACCAGCAGCACCGGCAGGCCGGCGCCCTGGTCGTCGAGCGCCTTGCGCAGGGCCGCGGGCGTGTCGGCGGGGAATTCCTCGACCTTGAACGTCGGTTCGTCGGTCAGCACCGTGCGGGTGTTCTCGACCTTCGCGAGACGGGCCGTCCATCCGCCGGCCCCGCGCTTCGAGAATCGCAGTTCGCACGGTTGCGACGGCCGCTCGGCGCGGCTGCGGAAGGCGGGATCGGGGGAGAACGCCCGGTAGTAAAGCTGTCCCCCGGGCGGCGACTCGATGCGCGCACCGAGTCGGTCGGTGAAGGCGGCCACCGCATCGCCGACCGGACGCAGCAGTCCGACGGGCACCCCGGGCGCGACGCGGACGGTGAGGTGCGGATCGCGGGCGGCGGCGAGCAACGCCTCCAGCACGCGCGCGACGTCGCCCGCGCCCCCCCCGTCGACGCGGGCCGCGCCCTTCGGCTCGCGCAGCGTGAGGCGCAACCCCCCGCCCTCCGAGGCGGGGGGGTCGACGACGAGATCCAGGTCCGCCACGCGCGGCGTCCCGTCCGGCCGCGGCTCGGGGCGCAGCACGATCGTCACCGGGAGATCCTTCGGCAGGACATGATCCGGGTTCGCGACCTGGTAGTCGAAGAGCGCGTTCTGTCCGCCCTTGCGGGGGATGTCGAGGACCGTCGTCTCGAGGTTGAACGCCGAGGCGACGGAGTTGGGCTCGAATTCGTCGGCGGCGTAGACGGTGCCCGTGCCGGCCGCGTCGGGGACGCGCGCGGAGCCGGTGAAGACGAGGCCGTCCTCCGGCAGCGGCTTCCCGGTCCGCGTGTCGATCAGCGTGCGCTCCAGCCGCACGCGCTGCGGCGTGCCGGTTCCGCCCTCGCGCCACTCGATCTCGCCGATCACCCGCTCGCCGCGCGGCCAGAACCGGAGCGCCTTCGGGTCGACCGGCTTCCCGGCGGGAAGGCCGATGAACTCGAGGGCTTGGTGGACGTGGCTCGGGAGGGCCTTCACGACGGCGATCGACTCGTAGTCGTGCCCGCTGTTCGTCGCGATGAGGAAGAACTCCGCCTGGGTCTTCGCGTCGACGCCCGTCGCGCGCGCCTCGATCCGGATCTCTCGCGCGTCGCGGTCGGCCTTCAGGAACGGAAGCTCCAGCACCTTCGGCCCCGCCGCGCCCGCCGCCGCCGCGCCGAGAACCAACCCCGCCGCCCACGCGCTCTTCATCATGTCCGGTCTCCTGCGGCCGACTGTAGCCGCGACCGGCGGTCGCGGCAATGCGTCCGCGGCGCAACCGGCGCGAATCGTGCTACCCTCCTCTTCGGCCGGAGCGGCCGATATGGACAGGCATCCCGGGGCGGACGATCTGCGGACGATGGCGATGGAGGCGGGGTTCGACCTGGCCGCCGTCGCGCCCGCCGGCCCGTCGCCCCGCGCCGCGGCGCTGCGCGCCTGGCTGGCGGCCGGGTACCAGGCCGGCATGGCCTGGATGGCCCGCACGGCGGACCGGCGCATTGACCCGCGCGTCGCGTGGCCCGGGACCGGCTCGTTCCTCGTCGCCGGGCTGTCCTACTTCACCGCGGAGCCGCCGCCGGGCCCGTGGAACGATCCCGCCCGCGGCCGCGTGGCGCGCTACGCCTGGGGCCCCGACTACCACGAGGTCCTCGGCGACCGTCTGCGCGGCCTCGCGGAGCGGATCCGCCGCCTCGCCGGCCTCGCGCAGCCGCCGCGGGTCTTCGTCGACACCGCCGCCGTGCTCGAACGGGATCTCGCCGAGCGGGCCGGCCTCGGCTTCATCGGCCGGAACGCCCAGTGGATCGCCCCGGACCTCGGCTCCTACGCGCACATCGGCGGACTGGCGCTGCCGTGGGCCGCGGACGCGGCGCCGCCTCCGCCTCCGGCAGGCGCCGGGTGCGGCCGCTGCCGGCGCTGCCGGGACGCGTGCCCGACCGGCGCCCTCGCGGCCGACCGCCTCGTCGACGCGCGCCGCTGCCTCTCGTGGCTGACCCTCGAATCCCGCGACCCGATCCCGGAGGACCTCCAGCCGCGCATGGGCCGATGGATCGCCGGTTGCGACGCCTGCCAGGAGCCGTGCCCGTGGGTGCGGGCGAAATCCCGGCCGGCCGGGGCGCCCTACCTGCGGTTCGACGCCGACCTCCATGCGCCGCGGTTGGACGCGGTGCTCGCCCTCGACGACGCCGGCTTCCGCGAGCGCTACCACGGCACGGTTCTCGCCCGCACCGGCCTCGATCGCCTCCGGCGCAATGCCGCCATCGCGATGGCGAACGGACGGGCCGGCCGGGGATGACGCGGCGCATCCGCGACGCGCGGGCGGCGACGCGATGGCCTCGGTGATCCTCCCTGCGGCGGGTCCTGCGGCCTTGGGCCGTGAGCGGGATTCCCGTTGCGCGCCGCGTTCCGGAGCCGCCTCCGGGCTTCCGGCGGACGCCCCGCGCGCGTACCCTCCGCCCGTGAGCTGGACCAACGAGACGTGGGGCAGGCTGCCGATCCGGTCGTGGTGCGACGACCTCGACACCCGGGCGGCGAAGCAGGCCGCGAACCTGGCGAACCACCCGCAGGTGTGGCGGCATGTCGCCCTCATGCCGGACTGCCACGTCGGCTTCGGCATGCCGATCGGCGGCGTCGTGGCCTGCCGCGACGCGGTCCTGCCCAACGCGGTGGGCGTCGACATCGGCTGCGGCATGGTGGCGGTGCGGACAAGCCGGCCCGCGGCCGGCGTCACGACCGACCTCGTCCGCGACATCCTGGGCGACCTCAAGCGGGACGTCCCGGCCGGCGAGGGGCACGCCCACCGGCAGCCGCAGCCATGGAGCGGGTTCGAGGCGTTCGACGCCGCCCCGGGCTGGCGCGATGCGCGCACGTGGGATCTCGCGACACGCAACCTCGGTACGCTCGGCGGCGGCAACCACTTCCTCGAACTGCAGGCGGGCGACGACGGCCGCCTCTGGTTCATGATCCACTCCGGCTCGCGCAACCTCGGCCTGCGGATCGCCCACCACCACCACGCCGTCGCGCAGCGGCTCAACGAGCGGATGAAGGCGGAGCTGCCGGACCGCGACCTCGCGTTCCTGCCCGCCGGGTCCGACGAGGGACAGGCCTACCTCCGCGACATGGCCTTCGCCCTGCGCTACGCCCGCGAGAACCGCCGGCGCATGATGCTCCGGTTCCAGGAGGCCGTCGCCGCGCGCCTGCCCGGCGTGGCGTTCGAGCCGGAGATCAACATCCATCACAACTACGCGGCCATGGAGACCCACTTCGGGCGGCCGGTCTGGGTTCACCGGAAAGGGGCCACCTCCGCCCGCCGCGGCGAGATGGGCATCATCCCGGGCAGCATGGGCACGCCGTCGTTCATCGTCCGCGGCCTCGGCAACCCGGACGCGTTCGAATCGTGCTCCCACGGGGCGGGGCGGGTGATGGGGCGGCTCGAGGCGTGCCGGACCCTGAAGCGCGGGGACTGCGACGAGGCGATGCGCGGGATCGTCTTCGACGGATGGCGCCGGCTGGGGGCGGACGGCCGCCACCGCGACCTGGCGGGGAAGTTCGACCTCGAGGAGGCGCCGGCGGCCTACAAGCCGATCGAGGCGGTCATGGCGGCGCAGGGCGACCTCGTCGAGCCGGTCGTCCGCCTCCGCCCGCTCGGCGTGGTGAAGGGCTGATCCGCGGGCTCAGCGGCGGCGGGAGGTCTCGATGCCGACGACCTTGCCGTTGCGGAACTCGATCCGCGCCGCGTCGCGCTCGCGCCAGTAGGTGCGGTCCATCCAGACGAAATCCGGGTAGGCGTACAGGCGCCCGTGCTTGCCGCGGCCGTAGTAGGTGGCGGGCACCACGTCGCTGTAGGTCTCGGGCTCGTGCGAGGTGTAGACCCACAGCGTCGTCGTCCCGTTCTCGGTCTCCCGCATCGTGACCCGCGCCGGCGTGCCGAGCGCGACGCGGACCATGTCCTCCGTGAACCCGAGTTCGACACGCTCCTGGCGGATCTTCTCCTGCGCATCGGCCGGGAACGAGGCGAAGAGCCCCGGGTTCGCGCGGATGCGGCTCTCGACGGTCGTGGCGCAGCCGGCGGCCCCGAGGGCGAGCGCCAGCGCGGCGAGGGCGAAGAGGGTCTTCATGAGGACACCATACCACCGTCCGGCCGGAACGTCATCCCGTCGCGGCCGCGCGGCCCGGTCAGGGCAGGCTGATCGCCTGGCCGATCTTCAGCTTCGACGGATTGACGTTGGGGTTGGCCTTCTCCAGGGCGGCGACGGAGATGCCGTACTTCTTCGCGATCTTCCCGAAATTGTCGCCGGACTCGATCTTGTGCGTCTTGCCCGAGGGCGCGGCGGGGGCGGCCGCAGCGGCTCCCCCCGGGGCGGCGGCCTTCTGGACACCCGCCACGGGCGCGGCACCGGCCGGGGCGAGACCGGCCACGGGAGCCGCGGGCTTCGGCGGCGCCGTCAGCGTCGCGATCCGTCCGGCCATCTCGTTGAGCCGCGAGTTGACGCCGGTGAACTGCTCGCCCACCTGGCGGAAGAGCCGGTCGCTCTGGCCCGTCAGGTTGCGCAGGTTCTGGTCGGCCGTGGCGACCGTGGCGCCCTGGACCTCGATGTCGGCGCGAAGGGCGTCGACCGCCTTGCGGGCGTTCAGGCCGGCGACCAGCGCGACGGCGCCGACAACGATGGCCACCGCCGCGAGGGCGATGATGAGGAGATTGGTCATGCCCGGGCCGTGGGCGGCGGAATCGGATGTGTTCAGGTCGTTCATGGTTGTCCTCTCAAAACGGCCGGAGCATAGGGATGGCGGGGGGCGATCTCAAGCACATTCGGGCACGCCGCCGGGCCGCCGCCGGTCGTTTCCGCGCCTCGAGCGTGCCCGGGATCCTCGCGGGCGCCCCGTCGCGCTTCCGGCCCGTCAGGCCGGGGATGGAGGGACTGAGGACGCGGGGATCGAAGCCTTCGATCACCACGCCGCCGCGATGCGCACCGCGGGACGAAGCGCCGGAATCGCAGCGCGCGGAGGCATGGGCCTCACCGCGCCGCGACCGCCCAGAGGTAGTTGAGCGTCGTGACGAAGAGGGCTCCGTTGGCGGCGACCGGGGTGCTGTAGGCGGCGGCGCCGAGCGGGATCTTCTCGAGGGGAACCGCCTCGCGCCCGGCGCGGAGGACGTGCAGGCCCTTCTTGTTGCCGACGTAGAGCCGGCCGTCCGCGACCAGTGCGCCGCCCCACGTCTCGGCGTCGGTGTCGTGGGTCCACAGGCAGCGGCCCGTGTCGGCCTCCAGGCAGTAGAGCCGGCCGGCGAGGTCGGTGACGTAAACGAGCCCGTCGTGGACCGCGGCGGTCCCCATCGTCCGCTCGATGCCGTCGAAGCGCCAGAGGCAGCCGGTGGACGTGATGTCGCCGGTCTTGGTCGCGTCGATGCAGTGGAAGAGTCCCCGGCCGCGGCCGTGGGCGGGATCCTGGCCGATGCCGACGTAGATGCGGCCGCCGTGGAAGACCGGCGTGGCGATGATCTCGCTCGGGCCGAGATAGGTCCCATCGCTCTTGTTCGGACTGTCCTTCTTGCGCCGGTCGCCGCGGGTGTAGCGGATCGGCTCGCCGTCCCGGAGGCGGAACTCGGGAGGATTGCAGTCGTAGGACCAGGCCTTGCGCAGGTCGGCCACGCCGTCGCCGACCTTCGCGATCGCCTCGAAGGCGTAGCAGATCCCGTCGCCGCCGCCGAGGAACAGCAGCGGGCGCCCGTTCACGACACCGAGCGACGGCGAGCACCACTGGGCGTGGAAGAGGCGGGCGCTGATGCCCTCGCGCTCGCGCGCCGCGAGCCGGCCGGTCCGCTTGTCGAGCGCGATCAGAACCGGCGCGTCGGGGGCGCGGATCGCCTCGTGGCCCTTGTCCACCCCGTTCGCGGTGGTCGCGTAGACGAGGTCGCCGTGGACCAGCGCCGCGCAGCTCGCGGCGTCGTGGATCGACACGCCCAGCTCCCGGATCACGTCGTAGCGCCACAGGATGTCCGCGTCGGCGGCGCTGAGGACGACCGGCGCGTTGGAGGCCCCCGCCATGTAGGCCGCCTCGTCGGTGAACGGACCCTGGTTGCCGTTCGACTGGCCGGCGAGGTCCAGGCAGACGACCTCGCCCGCGCTGGTGACGACATAGACGCGGTCGCCGTCGACCGCCGCCGAGGAGCACGTCCCGAGGTGCTGCTGCGAGAAGTGCATCTCGGCGGGCACATCGGTCCGTTCCGGCGTGACGAGCTGCCACAGGAGCGAGCCGGTCGCCTCGTCGAAGCACTTCACGAGCCCGCCCTTGCGGTGGTTGAACCGCGCGTCGGCCGTCAGCGTCCTGACGTCGGTGCCGACGATCACCCGGCCGCGGGCGACGACCGGGTTGCCGTAGGCATACGAGCCCATGCGCGCCGTCCACCGCACGTTGCGCGTCGTGCCGGCCAGGATGCCGCCGTGCTGCAGGTCGCGCTCGCCGGGCGCGAAGGACTGCGGAAGGCCCCGCTCCCGGCTGACCATGTTGCAGTCCGCGCCGCCGCCCCAGCGCGGCCAGTCGTCCGCGAGGAGGCCCGTCGGGAGGGCGAGCAGCCCCAGGAGCATCCGCAGGGGCGCCCCGCTCGCGGCGAGACCCGGTGTCGTCACGGAGGCAGTCGTCCGCATGGCCCGCGATCCTACGGCCCGGGCGCGGCCGTGTCACGCGGGACCGGCGCCGGCGGTCCTCGGTCGAGGATTCCATCCGGCGAGGGATTGCCGCTCCAGAGCCCCCGGTGTAGACTGCCAAACAAGAGGAAGACGGACATGACGATCGCCATTCCCTTGGAGCGGATGAGCGCAGCGGACAAGCTGCGGGCCATCGAGGAGATCTGGGAGGATCTCGCCCGAGTGGCGGAGGATGTTCCCTCTCCGGCATGGCACGCGGATGTCCTCCAGGCACGTGAACGGCGTATCGAGAATGGCGAGGCCCGGTTCCTGGATGTCGCGATGGCCAAGCAGGCGGTGCGCGAGCAGCTCCGGTGAAGGTCCAAGTCCTTGAGGATGCAGTCGCCGATCTGGCGGATGGCTTTCGGTTCTACGAACGGCAGGTCGAGGGACTGGGTGACTTCTTCTTGGATTCACTCTGGTCCGACATCCACTCGCTGCGCCTATATGCGGGCGTTCATTCGGTCCACCATGGATACCATCGTCTGCTCTCCAAGAGGGTCCCCTTCGCCGTGTACTATCGCGTGGAGAACGGCACGGCGCGGGTCCGGGCAGTGCTCGATTGCCGTAGGGATCCGAATCGAATCGCCAATCGGTTGAGTTGACCGCCAAGGTCGCTTCCGGCGCACCCACATCGGTCGAAGGGCGCGGTTACCGCGGACCCCGGCCGATCCAGACGTAGTCGAGGCGGCAGGTGCCGGTGAGCGGCGCGCCGGTGGCGAGGTCGACGCGCAGTTGCTTCACGCGGCCCGTCCAGCCGGGGGCGCCGGCCATGTCGATGCGATACACGCGCGTCCCGGTGTCGTCGGGAACCACCTCGAACTCGCGCGAGCGGGCCGCGTCCCAGCCCGGCGCCTCCGCCGTGGTGAACCACAGGCGCATGCGGGTGGCAGGGGTGCGGTTCTGGAAGCGGAGAACGACCGTCGGAGCGCTCGCGGCATCGAGGTCGAGCGCGTCGGGCGAGAGCAGGTGGGCGTCGGGGCTGTTCTCGACGGCGACGATGTAGTGCCCGCCCGCGACGTACTTCACCGGGTGCGAGCGGCAGTTCTCCCATTCCTGGGTCTGCGTCCCGGTATTCGCCTCGGACCAGCCCTCCTTGTCCAGCGGCCGGCTGAAGTCCCATGCGCGCGCGACGGCCGATCCGGCGGGCAGGATGTGCACCTCGGTCCTGTCGCTCCGCCACAGCTCGCCGTCGTCCGCGACGAGCCGGAGCAGGTAGTCGCCGGGCGCGGCGAAGGCGGCCGCGGTGGCCGCCGCCGCGTCGTCGGCGAACGTCACCGCGCCCGGGCCGTGGAGGACCTCCCACGCGATCCGGACCCTGCCGGGAGTGCGGCCGTCGTCGGCGACCGCTCCGGCGAGGCGGACCTCGGGACGGTCCGTCCAGACGTCCGGCCCCGCATGCGCCGCGGGCGGATCGTTGTACGGCATGGCGCGGTCGAGGTCGGCGTCGGTCGCGTGCCGCGTGTTGTCGCGCACCTCCCACCGGGTCATCGACGGGGCCTGGTTGGTGAAGAAGACGACGCCCGGATTCAGCACATATCCGTTGTCGCGGACGATCCCGCGGCTGCAGCAGACGTCGGGACTGGAGGACCGGCCCCAGATGAAAACCTCCGACGGCCCGAGCTTGAGCGCCGTGTTGTTGCGGAAGAAGCGCGACCGGGCGATCTCGAGGTCCTTCACCTGCGGACTCTTCAACCCCAGCACCTCGATCGCCGCGCCGGCGTTGGCGCGGAAGGTGCAGGCGTCGACGAGACATCCGATTCCGAGCGCCTCGAAGTCGATGCCGCCCTCGTCGTGGGAGCCGGAATCGGGCTGGTTCATGAAGTGGCAGTTGCGGATCACGAGTCCGTCGCAGTCGACGAGCATGATGCCCATCGTCCCGGCGTGGGCGTGGAAGCCGGGCGCGTCGAAGATGCTGTTGCGGAGATACGACCGGTGCGCGCCGACGAGGGCGGGGTGGGGCGAGGTGTTGAAGGCGTGGTTGTCGTGGCAGAAGACGCGGTCGACCGCCACGCCGTTGCCCCGGACGAAGAAACCCCACGAGCACTGGAACATCTCGCAGTCGCGGACTGCGATCTCTTCTGCGCTCGCGCCACAGACCGCAATGCCGGCGGACAGGTGCAAGCCCTGGTCGCCCGGCGCGCCGCGCCGGTCGCGCCACTCCGGGATGCCGTGGCTGTTGAATCGGTAGAGGCCCTCGATGTGGTGCGCGATGCAGTCCTCGATGACGAGCCCGCGCCGGTCGCCGCGATCGTAGGCGACGACCAGCCCCTTGCCGGCGAAGCAGACCACCAGGCCGCGGATTCGCAGGTACTGCGGACTGCGCACCAGCACGCAGCGGTCGTCGATGTGCCAGCCGCGGCGGATCACGGGCCGCGGCCCCTCGCCGTACGTGCCGATCTCCGCCCACGCGTCGGGCCGCCCTTCGGCGGAGAGGTCGAGCTCGCCGCCGAAAACGCTGCCGCGCTTCAACAGCAGCCGCTCGCCCGGCCCGAGCGTCCACCCGTTGATGCGTGCGAAGTCGCGCCACGCCGCGTCGGGCGAGGTTCCCGAATTCGCATTGTCGCCGCGGGCGCTGTCGATGTACCACGTCGTCGCACCCGCCGGCGGCGTGGGCGGGCCCGGCGGCGCCGCGCCGACCGCGGGATCGGCCGCCGGCAGGAATGCGAGCCGGTGCCCCGCGGCCACCGGTGCGAACCCCTCGCCGGTGATTCGCGCCGTTGCGGTGGCCGTGACCGCGTCCGCGGCGCGGACGGTCCACGACACGGTCCGCTCGGCGCCCGCCGGCACCGCGCCGAGTTCGCGGGCCGCCGGGCCGTCGACAAGCGCGACGTTGGTGGGCGAGAGGGCGAGGGCGATCGAGCATCCGCGCGCGTCCGGACCGCTGTTGCGGACGACCGCCGAGATCCGTTCGGGCCGCCCGGCGCGCAGGAGGATGGCGTCGTGCAGCCAGTCGGCGACGTCGAGGACCGGCCGGCGCGGGTTCACGATCCGCAGGTTGGCGAGAAGCCCGGGAAAGGGGCCGATCGTCAGCGGCGTCCCGCCGGGCCGCGCCGCGCCGGACCGGTGGACGCGCGTGGACTCGCCGTTGACGTCGAGCGTCAGGAACCGGCCGTCCCAGCCGGCGACGATGCGATACCACGTGCCCGGACGGAGGCGCTGCTCGCCGCGGACGCGCGGCTCCCAGCCGCCGAGGTTCACGAAGAAGGCGAGGTTGCCCCCCTCGGACGCGGGATCGACGCGGAGCTGGAACTCGTCCGGCTTGCGCACGATCGTCACGCCGTTGGAGGGGATGCTCTCGAATCGCACGTCGCAGGCGAGGCGGAAGCCGGCCGCCGCCTGGAAGTCCGGATGGGCCGAAACGGCAAGGTCCCGCCCGCCGGTGCGAAGGGCCTGTCCTCCGCGCGCCGCGGCGAAGGAGAGGTTGGTCGCGGCGAGGTCATGACCGTGCCCCGAGCCGTCGCGCGCATCGCCGTCGAACGGCCACCACGCGACCGCAAGCGTGTCGCGCGCGGCGGGGTTGTCGATCCGGAGGTCGTCGACGAGGCCGTCCATCGGTCCCACGTCGAGCGGATCCATGCAAGGGGAGAGCGTGCCGGTCCGCGGGCGGCTCCGGGTCTGCCCGTCGACGGTCATCCACACGTTGCTGCCGTCCCAGCCGGCGGCGACCTGGTACCACACGCCGGTCTCGACGCGCTGGGCCGATTCCACGCGCGGCTCCCAGCCGCCGAGGTTGACGAAGAAGCCGAACGTGCGGCCCTCGGAGGCCGGGTTGACGCGGAGGATGTACTCGCCGTGCGAGTAGTCGCCCTTCATCGCCACCGTGGCCCATGCGTTGCCCTTCGGAAGCGAGTCGAACCGCACGCGGCCCTCGATCCGGAATCCCGGCGCCAGCCTCAGCTCCGGTGCGTCGGGAATCCGCGCGGGGCGGGCGAGGGGGCGCAGGCCCTTGCCCCGGGCGGTCGTCTCGAACGCAGGGGCATCCAGGAAGGCGTCGTGCCCGCGCCCTCCGCGGTCCGCGAGGTCGCCGTCGAACGTCCACTGGGCCGCGCAGCGGCCAGACGCCGGCTCCGCGCGGGCCGGACCGCCCGCCGCGGCAACCAGGCCGCCGGCCAGCGCCAGCGCGATTCGAATTCGACGGTGCATGTCGGATGTCCCCTCGAGATGGCTGCCGCGAGGCGATCGACGCATTCGCAGCCGGCGCGAGACTGCCGGGCGGACGCCGCCCGGTCAACATCCAACACCCAGAACCAAACGCTCGGCGCCGCAGGTCTCCGCCTCATCCGGCTGCCCCCATTCGCCAGGCCATCCTTCGGGCCGTGCATTCGACACCGGGCAGCTCACGATCCGGTGGCCGGCGGAGGGGATCAGCGGAGCGCGCCGGCGAGTAGCGAGCGGTGAATGCGGGCGATGCTCTGCGCCCAGTCGCCGTACAGTTTGCCATCCTGATCGCGCAGCCCCTGTTTCAACTGGCCGCTCGCCAGGACCTGATCGCGGTATTGGCATTTGTAGTAGCCGAGGATGTAGGGTTTGGCGAAAGCGCTGACCAAGTAGGCTTCGTAGGCTTTCGCCGCCGCGGAGTCGTTGGGGAACGGCGGCCACATCGTGTTCGTGTAGCCGCCCACGGGGAAACTGAAATTCCAATCGGAGATCATGATCGGCTTTCCGGTCATCGCGTGGACCTTGTCCAGCGTCTCGCCGGAGAGAGTCTTCTCGTAGGGTTGGAACGAGACGACGTCCACCACCTTGCCGCACTCGGCGATGATCTCCAGCGGCGCGCCGGGGATCGTGTTGTAGCGCTCGCCGAACAGCAGTCGTCCGGGCGCGAACTTCCGGTAAGCCTCCGCCGTGGCCGTGTAGAGTTCACGGGCGATGAGGACGAGGAAGGCTTCCTCCTCTGCGGCGGCGTTCTCCCGCTTCCATGACTCAAAGCGCACGCGGCCCGGGGCCGCCTCCGGCAAGGTGCGAATGAAGTCGACATAACTCAGGCCGAACTTCTGCTTCTGCTGGCGGGGACTCCACACCGGGATGTCCGTCCACCAGTAGCCGATGCAGTTCGTGTCGCCGGCGGTCTTGGCGCAGATGTCCTGGACCTGCTTGTTCAGCCGGGCCTTGAAAGCCGGATCAAAGACATCCTGGTAGAGATGCTGGTTCTTGGAGGCGGTCTGCCCTTTGACCGTGGCCGTTCCCGGCGAACCCGGGAGCCGGTCGGCGTTGTGGATGTAGGCAAACTCCGAAACCAACTCCGGGACGTAACCCACGGCGTTGAAGTGCAGGTCGCGGAGATCCTGTTTCAACGTCGCGAGTCTCTTCGCCTTCTCTTCCGGCGTCAGTCGCCCATCGTCCGAATGCCAGGCGCCGCTGGCGTGCGAAAGGCCCAGGATCAGGAACGGCTTGCCGGCCGGCGTGAGCAGACCCCATTGGCCGCCACGCTGCTCGAGTGTCCAAGGCTTGGCGGCATCGTCCGCCTGCAGTGCCGCCAGCGGCGATACCACCAAGAGGATGAGGAGCTGAAGTGTTCGCTTCATGGTTCGGCTCGCCTGCTTGCGGGGAACTGGACAGGCCAACTGGCGCGATGAGAATCGGAATAGAGGCCGATTTCGTTTACGGGAATCGGTCGGAAGCTGATGCGTTTGACGACCTCCGCGTCGGGTTTCAGCCTGAAATCGCCGTTCAAGGCGTTCACGAAGCCGGGATCATCACTCTTGTACTCGGCGTTGTCGAGCAACTCGAACTTGTCCGCCGACGGCTTGCCGTAGGTGGTGAACATCGGGCCGCATTTCCAGAAGATGTTTCGCCGCGCGAAGTTCAGGCCAGGCTCCGTGCCCAGACGCTTCAGTTCGGGATACCGCGTCAGGTACAGCTGGGACATGAGGAAGGCGCGGTCCTTGCCGAGGCGTTCCCAGTGTTTGTTCCCGGCATTGTAGCCGCCGGTGATTCCCTTCTCGCACTCGGCGAAGAGGTTGTTCTCGATGATGTTGTCCCGGCCGCCGTTGATGTTGATGCCGCCGAATCCCTGGGCCGCACGGTGGAAGATGTTCCCGTAGATCAGCATTCCGCTGATCGCGTCGTCGAGCCGGATGCCGGCGCGCCCGGCGGGGCCTTGCATGCCGTCCTGCGGACCGATGTCGGAGAAGTGGTTGTGGCGGATCACAACGCCCCGGTAGGTGGGGTTGCCGAACGTTTCCATCGCGCCTTGGTCCTCGCTTTCGAGGATGGCGCGGTACACCCGGTTGTACTCGAGGATGTGGTCGTTTCCCTCGTAACGGACGACGCTGGACGGGCAATCGCCCATGAGATTGTGCGCGACGCGATTGCCGCAGCCTTCGAGTTGGACGGCCGGCACGTAAGTGTGGTCGAGGCGGCCAAACGAGTGCATCCAGCAGTTCTCCACGAAATGCTCCGCGGGCGTGAGCGTCTTCCGGTCGCCGCCGATGACCTCGGTGGCGCGACGGCCAAGCGAGTAGAGGTCGCAACCGAAGATGCCGTTCCCCTTGCCGCCTGTCATGGTGATGCCGTTACCGGCAAAACGCATCAGCGTGCATCCCGCGACGAGACAATGCTCGCTGTCGCGGATGAGCATCCCGCTGGAGCGCGAGAGATCGAAGACGAGACCCTCGATGCGCACGTGGGCGACGTTCGCCATCGAAAGCATCGGCGAGGTGAGCATGCCGATCTCGACGGTCGCCTTGGCGGGATCGGACGGCGGATAGAAATAGAGAACGCCCGTCTGGCGGTTGAGCACCCATTCGCCCGGCTGGTCGAGTTCTTCGAGCAGGTTGAACACGTGATACTTGATCCGGCCCTTGTTGAACCATTTGACCGGCTCCATGCCCCTGTCCCCCTGATGATAGGGGCCGCAAGCGACGCGTTTCGTCGCCGGGTCGATGCTCCGGATCTTCAACGTGCGGTCCGCCCAGCCGTGGGCGAAGTAGCCGAACAGCCACGCATCCTCGGCGGTCGTCCAGCGCGCGTGCCGGTCGTCGAGATACTCGAACACCGACGGCTTGCCCTCCTTCTTCGATCCCGGCTCGAGGATCGTGCCGCCGTTCACGAACCCGGTGTTGGGCCACCGCGCGAGATGCATCGGCTCGCCGTTGAAGAACAGTTCGAGCGTCGCCGGTGGCGGTCCGGCGCCGTAGCCTCGTTCGACCATCGCGCCGGGATCGGGAACGCCCGCCTTGCGCAGATCGCAGGCCGCGACGTTGCCCCGGGCCGCCGCGGGAACCCGTGCGAGGATCGCGGGATCGGCCACGGGAACGAACCCGGACAGGCGCCGGCCGCCATACAGGACGGCCGTGCCCTTGCGGTCCGCCATGTACACGATGGGCGCCGATTCCGTGCCCGAATCGCCGGCGCCGAGCTCGAACGTTGCCTTTGTCGCGTACTCGCCCGGCAGGAGGCGCACCGCAACGGGGCCGGGAAGCGGACCCTTCGCCTTGAGGACGCGGACCGCCTCGCGCGCCCGTTCCATCGAGGCGAACGGTCGTCCCCGGCTGCCGTCGGCGGCGTCGTCCCCCGACGGAGCGACGAAGTACTCGAGGGCGAAGGGACCGGCCGGCGCGATTCGCGTCGGGGCGGCCGGCGCCACCTGCCCGGCAAGCCCGAGCAACCCGGTAACGGCGAGCGCGAGTCGAGACTTGATCACGGCGTGTGGCGCATTCATGGCTGGCCTGTCTCCCTTCGGCTCTTCAAAAGGACCCGATCGACGACCACGATGTTCCGCCCGCCCGTGAAGGTCAAGACGACGCGGGCGTTCATGATGTCGTCTCCGGCGTGCGTGTATTCGATGGCGTACTCCTCCTTGCCCGTGGCCAACGGCAGCGGTTTGGAGGTGAAGCACACGGTGCCACTCTTCGATGCGTCTTCGAGGCGCGCGATCACGGTCGCGCCGGGCTTGTCGGCGCGAGCGAGGAAGGTCAGCCGATAGGTGTTGCCGCGCCGCAGATGGATGAATGGCTTCTGCAGCGCATTGGCTTGGGCGATCATCGGGTCGCTGCTCTGCCACTTCTCCACCATCGTCAGCGTGTCCTGGGAAAGCGTGACGGGTTCGGCATCCAGCGTCAGTTTCAGCGAGTTCATGCCGCTCAATGGCGCGCTCGACGCCGGAGATGCCGCGGAAGGCGGTTGGACGCTCCAGAACTTCGGCTTGCGATCCGGCCCTTGCCCCTCGAGTTCCCTGAACTCGGAATTGGCGAGTTGGTTGAAGCCCGAAACCGGTTTGGCCTTCGTCCGCGTGATGATGTCCAGCACGCCCTGGTCCCAGCCGAATTCCGTGTCGAGGATGTTCCAGCTCGCCATCATCGAGTTGCGCGGCAACCCGGCATAGTACATCGAGGCGATGTCGCGCTCGTTGATCGCGTCGAAAACGAACTTCGTGTAGGCGAGGAAATCGTCGCGCTTCTTCGGCACGTTCTGCGCGCCCCACTCGGTCAGCACGACGCGCTTGTTCCACTTCTTTCCCCACGCAGCGGCGAGATCGAGGTTCTCCGTCACCACCTTCTTCCAGTTCGGGAAGTCGTCCAGAGTCACCAGCTTGCCCTTGGGCATGGTGTAGGCGTGCGGCTCATACATGTGAAAGGCGCCCACGACGAATCGGTCCTCGGCGAAACCGCCGCCGCCGGGCAGCTTGTAGGTCAGGTATTCCGGCGTGACGTGTTTCGAGAGAAACGGCGCCTGCATGTAGGACGGCCCGCCGATGAGCAGGATGCGCCGCGGGCTGACCTCGCGGATGACGGCGACCGCGGCGTTGATCCAGTCCATGACCTCGGCGGGGTCGTTCAGCTTCGGCGCGAGCGACGGTTCGTTGAACATCTCGAAGACAAGCTCTGGCGGGTAGTCCTTGTAGAACGTCGCGATCTCCCTCCAGCGGTCCACATACTCCTGCTTCTGTTTCGTGAACGAGAACATGCACAGGTTCACGACCAGCCCCTGCTTGAGCGCGTGGGAGACGTTGGTGGCGAAGAACTGCGGCTGCCGTTGCGTGTTGAAGAAGAAACGGATGCTGTTGAATCCCGCCGACCGGATCGAGTCGAGATAATCCGCGTTCAACTCCGCCACGGCCGTCTGGTCCTGGTCGCGCTCGAAGTGCCCGACACAGATGCCGTGTTTCATGCGCTGAAACACAGCAGCGACGGGATCAGCGGTTGCGCCGTCCTGCTTGCTGTCGGCCCGCGAAGATCCAGCCAGTGCCGGCGATGCGAGCAGCAGGGCGGCAAAGAGGGGGAGGGTGGGGTTCATGGGCCTACTTCTGCTTCGCTGGCGTGATCTTGAGGTTGGCGAAATGGCCCCCCTGGCCCGGGCCGATCCACAGCCCAAGTCCGCCGCCGCTGCGCTGGGTCAATTCATCCACGACCAGCGCGGGTGTCGGACTGCCGTTGACGAACACGCTGATCTTCGGTTGCTGGACCACAATGCGGGCGTGGAACCACTCGTCACCGTCGGGCGCCGGGTCGATCCCCTTCTCGTATTGGCCGGTCCGTTCCTTGCGGAGCCGTTGCCAGCCCCATTGCGGATGCGAGACATATTGCACGGCGTGCGCTTTCTGCTCGGCATCCGCGGCCCGGAAGTTGAAGGGCCGGAAATAGACCGCATCGTGGGTCTTTCCGTCCAGCGCGCGAAAGGCAATGCCGAGGAAGTTGCTCTGGCGCGGCCCGCTCCGGCCCAGGCAATCGAATTCGATCTCGCCGTTGCCGAACTCCAGCCCCTCGACCAACAGCACGCCGCCTTCGCCGGCCGGCGTGACGTGTAACGCCGGCTTGCCCCTGGCATCGGCGACCCAGCGCAGTTCGAGGTTGCCCAGTTTCTTCCAGCCACGCCCGTCCGCCGCCGCCTTGAGATCGGGCGTGATGGAATCCGCCGCTTGCCCCGATCCGGCGAACAACAGCGCCGCCGACAGGATTCCCGCCAACCGTCCGCATGGTCTCATCGCTTGGCTCCTTTGCTTTCAACGGGGTTCTGCTTGGTGGTGTTCATTCCAGATGGCTCGCCCGGCGCTCGCAGGGCGCCGGCGTGGGCGCCGCGCTCGAAGACGATGTCCTGCAGCTCGGCCAGATGTTGCTGGTACACGCCGCGCGGCGTCGTGCCGTGTTTCGTGCAAAGCGACGCCGCGGCGCCGGCGGCGACGCCCATATGGCCCGTGACGCCCATGACCTTGATGCCCATGAGCGCGACATGGGTTGCGCTGACGTCACGACCCGCCGTCAGCAGGTTGTCAACATTCCTGGAGTAGAGGCACCGGTAGGGGATCTGCGTCCCGCCACTCCCCGCATCGGCGACAGCCTTTCTCAGTTCCGAAGGAAGCGTGTCGGCTGGAGGCTTGGGCCGTTCCATCGGAATTCGGCCTGCGGTCTCCCATGCCGGCCGTTGGTCGGCGCCTCTCGCCTTGCTGATCGAGTCGCCGATATTGCGAAAATCGTAATCCGGATGCGTGTAGTGCAGACAGTAGAAGGAAGTGCCACTCCCGATGGCATCGTGGAACTGGCGCCCGCGATCGTTCTGGGTGAGAAGATGGTCGCCCATCAACCGGCGTGACTCGCCACGAGCCAGAATGTAACCAACAGACTCAAACTCCAGGTTGGCGTTGGCCGCGGGATCCCTCCTCTTGGCCGTTGCCATGGTGCCGAAGATGGCCCGGAGCAGGTGGTCGCGCGTCCACTCCGCTTCGGCCAGGGTGTCCCGGCCTTGCCCGGCCTCCCAGAAGTGGTCGGGCTTGTTGGAGAGGTTGGCGTAGTCCCGCGAGACCGCCGTGGCCCACGGCACATCCGGGAAGTCCACAGTTCGCTGAAGCCGACGCAGCTTGAACGTGATCGTGTTGCCATGGGTGCGCTTGTCCGGGTCGTTGGGAGCAAGATCCTCCCCGAATTCCCGGTATCCCTCCCGCCCCACCCGGAAGTCGGCCCCCGCCCAGAACCCGACCCAGCCGTCTCCGGTGCAGTCAATGAACACAGGCGCGACGAAACGCCGCTCCTCGTTGGTCCGGATATCGCGTGCCTTCAACGCGACAATCCGCGTGCCGTCCATTTCGACGCCGAACGCACGCCATCCCAGAACCTGCGACAGGTTCGCTTCCCCGGCCATCGGGCTTGGGGCCTTGCCGGGCGGAGGTTCCTTGGCACCCCAGGGGATGACACCGCACTGCGCGATGACCTCCCTGACGATCGGGTGCTTCACGCTGTAGGGGTGGATGCCGCATTCGGAACTGGCGTTGCCGCCGAGAACCGGCCGATCATGCACCAGCGCCGTTTTCAAACCCAGGCGGCTGGCCGTCAGCGCGGCGGAACAACCGGCGATTCCGCCACCCACCACGACCACGTCGAACTTCCCGGCAGTAACAGGTTCTTCCGGCAACCCCAGCAACTTACGCCGCCACGACGCCATCTGTTTGTCCGCTGTTTCCGGTGGCGTCGCGTTCCTGTCGGTCGTGAAATAAATCGCATCGCACCGGCCATCGAAGCCGGTCAGGTCGCGCAACTCGACGGCGACCTTCTTCTCGTTGATTTCGACCTCGCCGCCGTTTTGCCACGACCAATCCCGGCCGTTCGCGCCGAACGTCGGCGCCAACTCGCGTCCCGCGACGAGCACCTTGAACATTCCCGGATGATGCGACGGCACCCAGTCCTTCGTCCGCACCCAAACGTGATACCGGCCCGTCGCCGGAAACTCGACTTCCGTTTTCGCGCTGCTCACCGGCTTGCCCAACCCATGCGCGAGCAGATACGGCGACCCCATCACATCCATGAACTGCGGGTCCACCACCCACCCGCCGCGTTCCTTGAACGATTCAGCCTCGACGAGCAGTTCCGTCGCTGCCCGTGCAGTGGCAGCGTGCAGCGCCGGCAACGGCGCGAGCAGCAGGGCGGCGAGGAGAGTGTGAGTGGGTTTCATGTGTTCTTCCAAGGTTCGGGTTTCAGCGGACACGCACGGTTTTCAGATCCAGTTCGAAACTCCCGGCGGACGGGTAGGCGATGGGGTCGGTGTAGAAGCCGCCGAAGTTGATCTTGCGGTTCAGCTTGCCGGATACAGTCAAAGACTTGGCGTCGTTCACGCGCACGGTATAGTCTTTGTCCGTCATCTCGACGCTGACGCGGATCGGCTCGCGCAGAGTGACTTCGGTGACCTTTACCCATTTGTGGTCGCGCAGGACTTCGACGTGATACGGCGGCAGCGGGCGCGTGACGCGGATTTGCGTGGTGTGGTGATCCACCGCGCCGATGGTCAGGAGTGTCATGCCGTTGACCGCCTCGTCCATGGACTGGCCGGGATAGAAGGCTGGCACGGTCAGCAGCTTGGCCGCAAACTCGAGCGTGAGTTGTTTCTGCTCCGTGAGGTCTTTCGTGAGCACGAGACCGAGACTGCTGAAGGTCTCGGGAAAATAGGCGACGCGATCGGCCTCATTGATGATCATCGCTGGCCGGCTTTCGCGGCGCAGGAAGAAGGGCGTGCGGAAGTCCGGCAGGTTCTTGATCCGGCTCGCGTAGATCGCGCGCGGCTTGACGCCGTAGCTGTAGGAGATGATCATCTCACCGTTGTTGATCTCGCCGTTCGGATAATGCCCGGTGGTGCCGCGCTGCTGGATGACGGGGCCGGGAATCAGGAAGTCGGGATCGCACACCGGGCTGAAATACAGCGAGAGAAAGTGGCGGTCGCGCAGGGTCCGGGAATAGCCGGGTAGCCAGTCGTTGGCGACAAGCATCAGGTCGGACGACGACCGCGCCATGCTGAAGCTCTGGTGACGGGAGGAGATGGTCTCAATATCCACCGCTCGCGGAGTCGAGAAGTTGACGCCGCCATCTTTGCTCTCGGCGTAGAGGATCATCTGGTCGGCGGTCAGGCCGTCCTCCGGAGCCGCGTTGCTCACGCGAACCAGCAGGCCAATCCGGCCGTCGGGATGCTCGAAGAAGTGCGGCTCCCAGACATGCACGTCTTTCTTGTCACCCGTGTTGGTCTTGCCGGGCTTCAAGAATTGCTGCACCGGCAGGACGGGCGTGAATTCGCCCCAGTGCCATGATTTGCCCACGTCCTTACTGATCAGCGCGCAGACTTGGAGCGGTTTGCCTTTGGGCATGGCCGCTGGCGCGAGGCAGATCGGGAAAAGCATCGATCCTGACTTCGTGAGAAGCCCGTGATTAGACGGAAAGGGCGTCGCGTTTGGCGAGGCCCCGCTATCATAGCTCTTCGGCAGCGGATCGGTGATGCGGATGTTCTCCCAATGCAGTCCGTCGGATGACTTCGACACATAGGTCGCCGCCTCCGGTCCCGTGACGCACCAGGCGCAGAAGAGCGTCTGGTTGCGCAGGTTGATGAAGTTGGGCTGCCACTGGAACGACATGCCCGTCGAGTCCACCGGGTTGGTCGCACCGCCCTGCGAGGTGAAGAGCGCCACCGGCACGGACCACTTTTGGAAGTCATCGCTGACCGAGAGGTAATTGAGCTGTCCCGGCCGTGATTCTTCCGGAATCTCGGGGTTGGCATTCCATACAGCCACATAGCGTCCCTTGAACAAGGTGATGTCGGAATCGTGGTTGTAGCCCATCTTGGGCGACCACTTGGGATACACTTCGTTGATAACCGCGTGCTCGATGGAGAACTTCGCCACTGGATAAGGCGCGTTGTCGGCAGCGTGCAGCGCAGCCAGCGGCGCAAGCAGCATGGCGGTGAGTAGTGTGAGGGTGGGTTTCACGGTGAGATTCATTTTCTGTCAGGGGTTCGTGGAGCAGCCTGCGCGGTAGTTGCCGATGGCCTCCGTGGTTCTCAGGTAGCGGTCATACAGCCGCACGCGTTGAATCATCGGGCCCACCCTCAGGTTCGGAGCGCCGGTTGTGTCGGCGATATCCTCTTTGAGGTCGTCGCTCAGTCCCTTGAGGAATCGCCCGTAACCGTAGGGCCGATCGGGGTCATTGCCCCCGTCACACAACAGCCCGTCCACCACAACGGAGATCAACTTCGGCCCACCGTCAATAATGAAGACCACATGGTGGAGGATGCCAGGCTTGAGCATGTTGGGGTCCGTATCCCAGCGCACTGAGTTCTGTCCGTCGCTCATTGCAAACTCGAGACGGGCTTTGTCAGCCGTGGAGAGCACGATGCCCTTGCCTTGCTCGTCACGGGAATCCAGAAGGATTTGTCCCGGAGCAAGGTCACTGAGTTTAAGCCAGGTTTCCACGGTATAACCACCGCCGCCAGCCAAACTCGGCAGATGCGGCATGTTGATCGGCGAGGCCGAAAGCGCATTTCGAGCTGCGCTCAAGACAAGCCCCGATTCGGCAACACTTTTGATCTTGTTCTGTTGCCATAAACCATCAATCAGGGCTGGTGCGATCTCCTGCACGCGAGCACTAACTTTTTGGGTCGAGATAAAAAAGTATCGTCCCTGATCCTCGATAAGGTCAGGGTAGCTACATCCCCTGTTTTTAGGATTGTAGTTGATTAGCTCTGGCTGCGACCAGTGAATGAATCCGTCTCTTTCCTCCCCGGCAGTGAGCCATCCCAAATTGCGGTTATTGACTGGTTCGGCCAGTCGCCGGATCGTCATATCGTGCTGGAACGGCGTGCCGTTGTTGTGATACCACAACAGGAACCTGCCGTTGGCCGTCTTCCACAGCATGGGGCAGGCGCGCGGATGACGGATGGTCCTGCCTCCCGGTGAATAGCTCGCGCGCTCGGGTTTTGTCCATGTCCGTCCGCCGTCGCGGCTGTAACTGTGGCAAGGGAATCCGTTCTTGGTTCGATAGATGCAATAAAGACCATCTCCCGAAAGAGGGACGATGTTGTGTTCCTCCTGTATGCCTCCGAATTCCTCCGCACGGATGCCGTGATCTCCGTCCGGGAGCATTTCCCAATGGATCTTCTCAGGGTCCCGTTCATGGAGCAGGTTGCTGGAGCGAAACAGCCAGCCGTCACCACTGCGGCCTGAGGGGTCAGGCTTGTCACCCCACTTACTGTGGCCAAACAGGACGTCCTTGCCCACAATGATCGGCTTGTCTATTCCCCAACCCATTTGAGTTTCACCAAGCCGCAGAATATCTCGGGCACCTTCCGTAGTGTCCCATGTCTTCTGAACTTCTGCCGCATCCGCAGTTCGTTGTCCACCGCGCGCACTAACCATGAAGGGATTGGCACGATCGATTGCCGTTACCCGCATTGGAATACGGTGGCGAGCGGACCAGGTCAACCCCCCGTCATCGGAATACTTGAACACCTTCCAGCCAAACATATCCGACCGAACGTCTTTGCCATTCCTGGTGATGTTGACGACACGGCCATTCTCCTTCTTCGTGAAGATGTGGTCTCCATTGTACGAATAGATTGCATAAATTCGTCCGCTCGGAGTGATAAGAGGCACCACCCAAGACGCTGCGGGACCGTCCCCGGGCTCGATGTCCACCGGCGCAGACCAGGTTTGCCCCTTATCTTTGCTAATCGTGGCAATGATATGCTGGCCCGTATCACCCTCCTCGCCCGGTCCAGTAGTCAGGAGACAGACCCAATGGCCCTCTTTCGTTACCACCACGTAGGGCTGGTCCACGTAGCCTTCCTTTGGAATCGAGGGTTTCGGCCATCCATTTTCAAAGTCACGCGGATCTGCGATTTTGCTGCCTACCGGATGGCCGGAGAACTTCGCCTGTGAAGCGGTGGCTTTCTCGACTGCACTCTGCACTGCCAGCGGCGCGAGCAGCAGGGCGGCGAGGAAGATGAGGATGGGTTTCATGGTGCGGTTGTCCTCTCGCTTATGCCTGTTTAGCGGTCTGTTTCAGGGCTGCTGGTCTTGCCTTTGAGAAGCGGCACTCTTTTCCAGTGGTCGCCTTCGGCCAGCCAGCGGGTTTCGCCGGCCTTGGCCAACCACTTTTCCACCTCGGCATGAAGTTGTTTCATCGTGTCCGCGTGCGCGGGGTCAGCGATGAGGTTCTTCATCTGATAGGGATCGGATTGATTGTCGTAGAGGACATACGGCTGAACATGACCGTCCGCTTTCTGAAGCGCGAAGGTGTAACGCTTCGTTCGCACGCCCCGGAAATCCACGAGATGCGAGATGCCTTTCGCCGTGGGTTCATGGCCTTTCGGTCCGATGACGTGCATGATGAAAGCGGACTCCGGTTCGGGTCCCGGCTTTCCGCACAGCATGTGCGAGAGGTCGAGGCCGTCCATGCGCGGGTCGGGCTTCAGGCCGCAGAGGCCGAGGAGCGTGGGGCCGATGTCCCAAGCGGAGAGCAGTGTGTCAAGTTTCCTCGCACCGCCGGGGATGCCTGCGGGCCAGCGGACGATGAATGGGATCTTGATGGACTCGTCCCAGACACAACGTTTGTTGGTGGCGGTGTGCGAGCCGAGCATGTTGCCGTGGTCGGAACTCCAGACGACGATGGTGTCGTTGGCGAGGCCGAGCGCGTCGAGCTTGTCGAGCAGGGCGCCGAACGCCTCATCCATTGCCGAGATATGCGCGGAGAGCAGGGGGAGTTCCCGTTCTTGGTATTGCTTGCGGAGGTCCTCCGGCACGTTCGGGCGATTCGGAAGCTTCTGTTTGCTGTAGTAGTCCAGCCACTTCTTCGGCGCACCCTGATACGGCGGATGCGGCGGTAGGACGGAAACAACGACTGCGAATGGATTCCGTTGGTTGGCCTCGATGAACTCGATGGCTTGGTTGATTTGCGCGGCAGGGGCGTAGCCTTCGAGAGTACGCACGACGCCTTGGTCATCGAAATACTTGGTGGCGTAGTAGTCGTCGTAATTGAAGCTGTTTCGCCACCAGTCAAAGCCATAACGAAACTCCGGTGGCACCTGCAGAAAGTTGGTCGGTTTGTCCGTAGTCGAATTGGTCTTCGCGCCCGAGTTCTCGGGATAGAGATGCCATTTGCCCACGTAACCTGTCTTGTAGCCGGCGTCTCGAAGAGTCTTCGCCCAACTCGGACCATCAGGACGCAATCCACGCTGACCGGTGAAAGGCGACGTGGTGTAGTTCCAGAGGATGCCATTCCGCTGGCTGAATTGGCCGCTGACGAAGCAGGCGCGAAACGGGACGCAGATGGGATTATTGGCCAATGCGTTGTCGAGGTAGATCCCGCTGCTAGCCAGCCGATCCAAGTTGGGCGTTTTGATTTCAGGCGCGCCACCCAACGACCACTGATACCACGGCTGCTGGTCAGTAAAGAGATAAACGATGTTCGGACGCCTGGCTGACTTCGCATCGGCTGCATGGAGCGCAGCCAGCGGCGCGAGCAGCATGGCGGTGAGCAGTGTGATGGTGTGTTTCATGGTTTGTTTCCTCGTTTGTGTTGTTGCTGGTGGGTTTCATGGCTAATGCCGTCATTTCACCTTTCCTGTATTTTCTTCTTTGCGATCTCCGGCATAGGCCCAACCCACCCCTGCTGGCGGCTCACTGCTGCGGAGCCTTTTCGTTTCTTTCGGCGCGGGAAGCGCCGCCTCCCACTTGTCGAAAAGCGCCTTGAGCGCCGCCACCCGCTCGGGATTTTCCCCCGCCAGATTCCTGGTCTCGCCCGGGTCGTCGACCAAGTTGTAGAGTTCCAGTTCTTTCTCGCCAACGAACAGTCGCCACGGCCCCGAACGCACCGCCCGCGTTGGGTCCGGATGTGTTGATTTCCAGATGTCGAGGTAGCGCCAGAAGAGTGCCTCGTGCGGGTCGCCGCTCTTCTGCCCGAGCAGATAGGGCAGAATGTTCACGCCGTCGAGCCTTTCGGGCGGTTTGGCGCCCGCCACTGCGGCCGCGGTGGGGTAGATGTCGAGGGTCGAGACCAGCCCGTTGAAGTCCTTGCCCGCCGGCAACCGACCCCCCCAGCGCACGATGAAAGGCTCATGCACCCCGCCATTCCATTTGGTGACTTTGCCACCGCGATACGGGGCGTTGCGGGCTTCATTGCTCATCACGCCGCCGTTGTCGCCCGTGAAGAAGATCAGCGTGTCGTTGTCCAGCCCGCACTTGCGCAGTGCCCCCAGCAGCTTGCCAATGGCGTCATCAAGCGCAATCAGCGTCCCCGCATGATAGCGCCTCATCCCTTGAACCGACGCCGGCACGCGCTTCAGATACTTCTCGGGCGCGTCTTGAACGGCGCTATGAACCGCCAGCGGCGCGAAATACAGAAAGAACGGCTTGGCCTGGTTGCGCTCGACGAACTCGACCAACCGGTCGCCTTGCACCTCGGTCAAATAGGTCCCATCCGTGCCCCAGTAGCTCGCTTCACCCGTGAGCGGATCACCCTCGGGGCGCTTCTTTGGCGACTGCCGCCGGGCCAGCTCGAGGAATCCGCGTTCCAGCGGCCCCTGTGTCGTGTCGCCCAGGTCCCATCGTCCCACCATCCCGGTGACGTAGCCTGCGTCCCTCATGAACTCGGCAATCGTCGGGTGGTCAGTCGGGATGGGCGTTCCCCGTTGGTTGTTGCCGTTCACACCGTAGCGCTGCGGGTAAAGACCGGTCATCAGGCCGGAGCGGCTGGGGCTGCACACGGGCATCAGCGTGTAGCCGTTGAGGCACCGCACCCCATCCCGCGCCAGTGAGTCGATATGGGGCGTCGGGATGTCGGGGCATCCGAAGGCGCCGATGTCGCCATAGCCCAAGTCGTCAATGAACAGAACGACGACATTGGGCTTGCGAGATTCTCCCGGGGATCCGCCTCCCTCGGCCGCCACCGCGGACGGGGTGAGCGCCAGCGGCGCAAGCAGCAGGGCGGTGAGGAGGGTGAATGTGAGTTTCATGGTTTTCATTTCTCCGGAGAAGCCTTCATGCCGGCCAGGAATTCGTCGGTGACTTCTTTCCCGAGCAGGAAGACCTTGCGATCTGGATGCCACAGGACATTTTCCCCGTTCCGGGTGGTGAAACTGGTGTAAACACCCACATTCGGTTTTCCCACCGCTTGTTCTCCCGTGACATCGAATTCGCCCACATCCAGAAACTGCTTCGGTTCGCTAAACCAGAGCGGTTGCTGCGCACGGGGACGAAATTCCGCCAGGGCCAGAAACGCGGGACGGCGGGGCCCCCAGGTCATTTCCATCTTGATCCCCTTGTCCGTCACCTCTGGTTCGATTTTACCCCGGTTGTTGTGATAGAGTAGGACGTAGCGGCCATCGGCCAACTGGTAGATCGGGCAGCAGCCCACCGGTTGCAGGAGCGGCACGCCGAAATCCTTGTCGAGCAACGGCCGGGGAATGGACCAAGTCTCGCCGTCGTTGTCGGACAGGCTATACCACATATAGCCGGTGTTGGCGCGCATGACG
This sequence comes from Lentisphaerota bacterium, assembly GCA_016873715.1. Taxonomy (GTDB): domain Bacteria; phylum Verrucomicrobiota; class Kiritimatiellia; order PWTM01; family PWTM01; genus VGWF01. Next base: position 80,941 of record VGWF01000002.1, read on the forward strand.
CAGAACAGCCGGTTGTCCGGCAGCCGCACGAAGCTCGGCTCTTGGGCAACCGTGCGCAGCGGATCGATCCAGTGAGGCACACGCAATGCCTTGTCGCCAAAAGCGCTGTAGCGCACCTGCAGGTTCTTCGGCTCCGGATTGTCGTCCACGTTCGTGAATCGCATGAATTCCACCACCGACTCCAGCCAGGTCCACCCGGCATTCCCCTTCGGAACGGGACGCTGCTTCTTGGGGCTGAACCAGCGGCTGTAACCAACCAGATATCCGCCGCTCCGGTCGCGCTGTGGCATCTGCCAGACAATCCATTCCGGTGGCACTTTCCCGTCCGGATCGTCGTAGGGGCTGACCGGCATGGCAATTTCCTGCGGGCTGGACCAAGTCTGGCCCTGGTCGTCGCTATAGAACCCAGACATCCCCCCGGTGTGCATGTTGATATTGCCACGGACGCCCTTGTTCTGGTTCCAAATCACATAGATGCGGCCGGAACGGGAAACCATCGGGAATGCCCAACTGGCCATGTAGGGCGGCTCGTCCATTCCCTCTGGACCCACGATCCGTCGTGGGTTGGACCACGTCTTTCCTCCGTCGGGAGAGTCGGCGAAACAAATGTGGTTGGCTTGCCGCCTACTGCCCGGGCCGTCGCCCAAACGCGGGGCCTGGGTCCAGATCGCCTTCAGATGTTTATCGCTACCCTCGAAAACCAGGAAGTGCTCGTTATGCGAATCGGGCGATTTACCGTTGGAATACGCCGGCACAAAACAGACATAATCCGGTTGAGTGCGTTTGGATTCCTGGTCGCGCAATTGTGCTCCCGTCGGCGCTTTGTTCTGGACGGAAGCAGGCGTTTTCGCATCGGCCGCATGCAGTGCGGCCAGCGGTGCGAGCAGCAGGGCGGTGAGGAGTGTGAGGAGGTGTTTCATGATTGTTCCGTTCTTTGTCATTGCGGTTCTTTAGCCGTGGCGTGGCAGCCATGCGTGTTGCGGGTCTTCGAGTGGGAGTCAGGGTTCAAACACCGTTGCCGCAATATGACCCTGGTGTTTTTCTTTGGTTGCCCAATAATACATGACCACGAGATTGTTATCATGGTTTGTCACCAGACGGGGATATCCCATATCTGAACTGTTGTCCTTGCCTCGTTGAAAATCGTCACGCAACACCCGTTCGTCGGCCCAGGTCTTACCACCATCGGAACTAAGACGTATCATTATTCTGGCCGTCCTCCGGTCTCCATAGGCACAAGCAATTCTACCGTCCTTGAGCGCCACCAAGGCCGGAGGATTTCCGTTCTGCATCGCGCCGCCGGTTTCTCCGACGCGGCTCAGAAAGCTCCACGTCCTGCCATGGTCCGCGGAACCATAAGCATCCACATGTCCGGCCATGAAACCCTCGCCCTTGGCGTCGCGTTCGACCCGGTTGCAACGCATGGTGGCCACGATGGAGCCATCCTTCAGACGGCATACCGCAGGCATGACGGCGCGGTTGGAACCGCTAAGCGGCGCGATCCAGGAGACAAAGTGGAATGACTTCCCGCCATCGGTGGTTTCCGCGACGTAGGATTTGTCCCACTGATCCACCCACTGGGACGGTTTGCCGCCATCGACCGTGCCGGTGGATTGTCCCTTCACCTTTTTGAAATCCTTGGGGCGGGCTGACATGAAGATCAGACAGGATTCGGGGCCGGTCACGAGATAGCCGGTTCGGGAGGTGCACTCCGTGCCGGCAAGATTCGGGTCTTCCATCAGACCGTTGAAACGATAAGGGCCACGCCAGTTCTTGCCCTTGTCCTCCGATATAAAAAACGATCCGATCTTATCAGTTGAACCATGAGAACCATCGGCCATCACCCGCATCGCAAAACCCGGGGCTTCAAAGGGAATGTTACCCGGCGATGCGACCGGCTTGGCGCTCTTCCCGACGAAATTGGACGGTTCTTCCGTGCTCCATGTCGTTCCGCCATCGGTGCTTCGTGCCAGCAGATTTTTGCGGTCCGTTTTTCCGATGTTGTGGCCCTCCGTTTCCATATACGGTCCTTTGGTAAAGCCAACGAGGATTTCTTTTCCACCGTCCCAAGTCCAAGCGCCGTTGTTGGCAGGCCAGCCTGCAAACGAGCCCGGCTCGCCGAAGACAACGACGTTCTTTGCCCCTTTAACCGGAACCTCATCAGCGTTTGCAAAGCCAGCAGCCAATAGAGCTGCAATAATCCCTGTCACAGCTACTGTTTTTTTCATGTTTTGTATATTCCTTCCTGCTGCCGTGACGGGTTCCCGTCACGTTTTTCACCCGGAGTTTTTTGGTTCTTGGCGGCGCACTTTCGCCGGGTTTTTCGATTCCGGCGCCACCATATTTACGTTCCGTTCGTTTTCCCGGTATACTCCCTCACTCCCGGTGCGTCGACACGTCGGGTTTGGGCGCGTTCTTCGCGCTGCGCTCGGCCAGGATGCGATTGGCGTACTCGATCGCCTCCTGGTGCTCCGGGCCTCCCTCGGACTGAGTGGCGAGGAAGGGCACCGGTGTCCGTTGCTCTCGGGGCCGGGGGCCGACGGTTTCGAATGAGCACGGCCGCATACCGTGACGGGTGTAGATCGAACCCGGCGTTATCGCCATGGGCCAGCCCTCGAGACTCGGGAAGGGGCCCGGCAGCACGGTGTCCTTGGCCCCATTCCCGGTGCTGGCGCACCATTCGCCGTAAGGGATCATGCGGTCATGCGCGCCGTAGCTACCATCGACGCCGACCTCCAGGTGGCTGGTGGTGCTGGCGATGAGATTCCCCCGCGGGAATAACCCCGTGTTGGTGGGCACGGTGCCGGTTTGGAAATGGAAGAGGGCGCCGTTGGTCGTGATGAGTAGGTTGCCCTCGATGTAGGCCATGTCGTTCTCGTAAGGCTTGCCCGAGGCGCGGCGCGCCAGGCTGCGCCCGCAGGGGCCGAGGATATTGTTCCGGATCTGGCTGCGTCGCCCCTTGATGTTGAAGGCATCCATGGTATCGCGCACCAGGTTGTCCTCGATGCGCAGGTAGGAGGCGCAATCGTCGATGTAGATGCCGTTGCCGCCATACACACTGCATTGCACGTTGCTCACCACGTTGCCGCGGATCACGCAGCCGATCATGTTGCCGTGGACGTAGATACCCCCCAAGTCGTTGGAGCAGGGCATCGACGCCTGGCCGATGTTATGGATGTGGTTATTGGCGATGAGGGTATCGAACGTGCGGAAGATGTCTTCGTTGTCCATCGAGCCGCCGCTGCAGTTGATGGCGGTAAAGTAGCCATCGGTGATGCGGTTCTGGGCGAGCACCGAGCGCGCGGCCATTTCGACGATAATCGCCACCGACCCGGGGAACACCCGGCCGTAGCCCGAGATGTCGTTGTCGGTCACCCGGAGCTGCGTGAGGCGCCCTTGCTCGTTCTCCTCGGGGGTATTCTCCCGCCAGGTGCCGACGGCCTTGATGGCGCCGCTGCCCAGGTCGCGGAAGCGGTTGCCGCTGAGTTCCACCTCCGCGTTTCCGTAAGCGAGGTCGATGGCGCATTCGCCCAGGCTCTCGAAGACGCAATCTCGCACGGCGACCTTTCGGGTGCCGGAGAAAATGAGCAGGCT
>VGWF01000003.1 GCA_016873715.1 Lentisphaerota bacterium
AAAACTGTAGCCGCGACCGCCGGTCGCGGCAAATGTGCGCTCGCCATCCTTGGTTCCGCGTTCGGCCGCGCGGAGCGCGGCCCTCCCGGCCAGCGTCCTCATTCGGTTGCCCCCATTCGCTTGCCATCTTCCCGGCCGTCCTCGCGGAGTCCGTACCATCCGTGGTCCGCCCGCAGCACGGCGCCCAGCTCATTTCCGGTGCAGAACCCGGCGGTCTGTGGTAGATTGTTACGTCAAGGTAAACCATGCGACTGATCGCCCCAGGTGCAGCTTGGTGGGTGGCCGTCGGACTTGCGGCCCCGGCCGTTCCAACCGACGCCCAGCTCTTCATTTCCGAGGTTTCGTCGGCCAACAAGGACGCCATCAAGGACCGCTACGGCGATGCCTCGGACTGGATCGAGATCTACAACCCCTCGACCCAGACCGTGAACCTCGCCGGCTGGCGGCTCACCAACAACTCCGGCAACCCGTCGAAGTGGGTCTTCCCGTCCACCAACATGGCCCCGAAGGACTACATCCTCGTCTTCGCCTCCGACCGGAACCGGGCGATCCCGGGCGAGGAACTGCACACCAACTTCAAGCTCGGCAAGGACGGCGAGTACCTCGCGCTCCTCAACGCCACCGGCGGCATCGCCCACGCCTACAGCCCCACGCTGCCGCCGATGGTCTCCGACGTCTCCTACGGCCTCCGCCCCGGCAGCACGACCAACCTCCTCGCCTCGACCAACACCGCCTACCGCTACGTCGTTCCAACCAACGGCATCTACGACGGCGCCTGGCTCTGGTGGGGGTTCAACGACTCGACCTGGAGCAACGGCATCGGCGTGGCCGGGTTCGACACGAACGGCCTCTACACCCCGGCCATCGTCACCAGCGTCTCGAACCTGATGCACAACAAGCAGTCTTCGCTCTACATCCGCGTCCCCTTCGTCGTTGAGCAACCCACCGCCATCCGTTCGCTCTCGCTGCGCCTCAACATCGACGACGGCTTCGTCGCGTGGCTCAACGGCTCCGAGATTGCCCGGATCAACGCGGCGACGGGCGTGCCCGCGTGGAACTGGGCGGCGACAGCCAGTCGCACCGCTTCGGGCACGCTCACGATCCCGATCTCGCGCGCGTCGAAGCGCCTGGTCCAGGGAACGAACTGGTTCTGCCTCCAGGCGATGAACCGCTCGGCATCGAACGCCAACTTCTTCGCCAGGTTCTTCCTCGACGCCTCGACCGATCTTCCCTCGACGAACATGACGGCCTACTCCTACTTCGCGCCGCCCTCGCCGGGCGAGGCGAACCAGACGGTCCGGATGATCAACGGGCCGATGATCGAATGGGCGACGGACACCGCGATCGGCATCCAGACCGGCTCCACGCTGGCGGTGACCGCGAAGGTCTCGAAGACGTTTCATTCCGTCGTCACGAGCCAGGTCCAGGTCGTCTCCCGGATCATGTACGGGGGATCGAACACCTATTCCCTCGTCGACGACGGCACCGGCGCCGATCCGATCGCGGGCGACGGGATCTACCACGGCACGATCCCGGCGACGGCCCTCAGGACGAACGAGATGATCCGCTGGTACTTCCTGGCCAGGGACGTCTCGAACAACGTGACGCGCCTGCCGCCCTTCTACGACGCGGAGGACTCGCCGGAGTATTTCGGCGCCGTCGCGGTCAACCCGGCGCTCGTCTCGAACCTGCCCGTCTTCTGGTGGTACTCCGCGAACCCGTCCGGAGCGGAGAACGAGCTGGGCACGCGGTGCTCGGTCTACTTCCTCAGCAACTTCTACGACAACGTCTACATCGACCTCCACGGGCAGAGCTCCCAGGGTTTCCCGGTCAAGAGCCACAACTTCGACTTCAACTCCGACATGTACTTCCGGTACGAGGCCGGCAAGCGCCGCGTGCAGGACATCGACATCCTGTCCACCTGGGCCGACAAGTCGAAATGCCGGAACACGATGACCTACGGGTCGTTCGCCGCCTTCGGTCACCCCCCGCACTTCGCCTTCCCGGTCCGCGTCCACCGCAACGGCGCCTTCCACGCGATCTACGACATGTGCGAGGACGCCGACGACCGCTATCTCCTGCGGAACGGCCTCAGCGAGGACGGCGCGCTCTACAAGATGTACAACAGCCTGACGAGTTGGTGGCCGGGCACGCCGGGGGCCGGCACCGGCGCGGAGAAGAAGAACCGACGCGACGAAGGCAACGACGACCTGAAGGCGCTGGTCGAAGGTCTGAGCCTCACCGGCGCGAACCAAGCGATATTCATCTACGACAATGTCGATCTTTGTCGCGCGGTCAACTACTTCGCCGTCATGGCGATCATGCAGGATCACGACCACGGTCATAAGAACTACTACCTCTACAGGGACACGACGGGAAACCGGGAGTGGTCGATCCTCCCTCAGGATGCCGACCTCACGTTCGGCCACGTTTGGAACGGCACGGATGGCTATTTCGACCAGAATATCGTAACCACCAACGCCTTTCCCTTCGGTTACAATGGGAACAGACTCTTCGCGTTTTGCATGACCAACGCACCGAACCGCCAGATGTTCATGCGTCGCGTTCGCACGCTGCTGGACCGCACGCTGGCACCCGGCCAGACCTTTTATCACGACTGGATCGGCGCCCTGACTAACCGGATGACCGCCGACTACGCCGACTACTACGCGAGGTGGAGTTCCACCAAGTGGGGCCCGGTCCAGACGAACTGGGAGACGATGGTCGAGGAATCCAACCGGATCCTGGACATCTACATTCCGGGACGTTACGCCTACATCATGAGCCGGCCGGATCTCCCTCCCAGCCAGCCCGCTTACGTCCCGTTGGAGATCCGCCGGATCGATCCGTCGCCCTCCGGTGGCGACCAGAACCAGGAGTACATCGAGATCGTCAACACCAACGGCTTTGCCGTCGACATCTCCGACTGGTCGCTGCGCAATGCCGTGAGCTTCTCTTTCAAGGGCGGCACCGTGATTCCGGCCGGCAGCAACCTGTTTGTGACGGCCGACTCCCTGGCCTTCCGCCAACGATCAAGCGGCCCCGGAAGCAATCAGCAGGCTTTCGTCACCGGCCCCTACGACGGGCACCTGTCGTCGTGGGGCGAGACGGTGGAGCTGTGGAACGCGAGCGGCGCGCTGATGGGTTCGACGAACTATCCGTCGAACCCGTCCGCCTGGCAGCGCGATCTCCGCATCACGGAGATCCTGCACGCGCCCTCCGACCCGCCCAAGACCGCGACGTGGCCGCAGGCGTACGACTACGAGTGGATCGAGCTGGCCAACCTCGGCACGAACGCGCTCGACCTCAACGGCGTCAGCCTGACGGCCGGCGTTTCCTACCGCTTCACGAACAGCGTGGTGCTGCCCCCCGGCGGACGGGCCGCGGTGGTGCGCAACCGCGCGGCCTTCGCGACGCGGTACGACACGAACGGGATCGTCGTCGCCGGCGATTTCACGGACCTGCTCGACGACGACGGCGAGACGATCAAGCTCGAGGATCCGAACAACGAGACCATCGTCGAGTTCTCGTACAACGGCGCGTGGGTCCCTCGCGCGGACGAGGAGGGCTGGTCGCTGATCCAGACCAACTTCGCGGCGCCGCACGACGCGTGGGGCGGGAAGGCCAACTGGGCGGCGAACCCGATCTGGCAGGGCACGCCGGGGCGCGGCGATCCCGAGTGGCCGCCGGAGACGGTCGCGGTCAACGAATGGCTGCCGCACAGCGACACGGGCCTCGACTGGATCGAGCTGCGCAACACGTCGGCGTCGCCGGTGGACGTCTCCGGCTGGTGGCTCAGCGACGAGTTGGGCGTTCCGCGCAAGTACGTGATCCCGGCGGGCACGGTGCTGGCCGGCGGCGGTTTCCGGGTCTTCACCGAGACGAACTTCAACTTCGCCGGGGACCCCGGCTGCGTCGTCCCCTTCGCGCTGAGCGAGCTGGGCGACGAGATCCACCTCTCCGCGGTGACCGGCGGCGTCGCGCTCACCTACCGTCACTCGCTCGGCTTCGAGGCGTCGGACCGGGACATCCCGTTCGGGCGTCACGTGCGGTCCGACTCCAGGGTCGTCTATCCCGCGATGGCCTCGCCGACGCCCGGCGCGGCCAACGGCACACCGCACAACGGGCCGGCGGTGATCTCGGAGATCCTCTACAAGCCGCCGACGGGCGGAGTGGATTTCGTCGAGATCTACGCCACCACCTCGGGGATCGTCCGGCTCTACGATCCGGCGGCGACGACGAACCTCTGGAAGCTCAGCGGCGGCATTTCGTACACCTTCCCGTCCGGCAGCGCGCTGACGGGCGGGCAATACGCGGTCGTCGCGGGCGGCGACCCGGCGGCGTTCCGCGCCTCGAACGGGATCCCCGCCCACATCCAGGTCTTCGGCCCCTTCGAGGGTGCGCTGGACGCCGCGGGCGAGCGGATCCGCCTGCGCAAGCCGGGCTCGCCCGAGCCGGACGGCACCGTCCCGTACGTCCTCGTCGAGGAGGTCGAGTACGACGACGATGCGCCGTGGCCGGTCGCGGGGGCGATGGACGGGCGGTCCATCGAGCGCGCCAGCACCGCCTGGTTCTCCAACGACCCCGCCCACTGGCGCGCGGGGCTGCCCGGCGGCGGACCGGGGCTGGTGCTGAGCGACGGCGACTCCGACGGCGACAGCCTGCCGGACGAGTGGGAGATCGACTGGTTCGGCACCATCGGCCCGCCGGGCCCCGCCGGCGACCGCGACGGCAACGGCCGGCCGGACACCGCGCAGTTCATCGACGGCAGCGGCGCGAGCAACGGGATGCAGGCGGTCGAGGTGAGCCTCTCGAACGCGATCCCGCCGGTCGTCTGGTTCGGCACGCGCGTGGCGCAGGGCCCGGGCTACCAGGGCCGCGTCCGCATGTACGCCTTCGAGTGGACGGACTCCCCGACCACCGGAACCTGGACCGCCGTGAACGGCTTCGGACGCGTGGAGGGCGGGGGGCAGACGGTGATCCACACCAACGGCCCGTCGGATCCGTTCCGCGCGTACCGGGTCCGCGCCTGGATCGAGAACCGGCCGTGAGCCGGAAGGGAGACCCCATGGCCGCATCGCGCACCCTGGCCGCCCTCGCCCTGTCCGCCGCCCTCCCCTGCCTCGCCGCGCACGCCGCCGGCGACGCGAAGCCGAACATCCTGATCCTCGGCGATTCGATCTCGATCGGCTACACCCCGCCGCTGACGCGGCTGCTCGGGGACCGCGCGGTCGTCGTCCACAACCCCGGCAACGCGGCGCACGCCCGCAACGGGGCGGAGAAGATCGATGCGTGGGTCGGCACGTCAAAGTGGGACGTGATCCACTTCAACCACGGGCTGCACGATCTCAAGTACATCGACGACCGGGGCAGCAACGTGATGCGGCAGGCGGACGGTCACCGGCAGGTCGACCTCCCCGAGTATGCCGCCTGCCTGGAGACGATGGTCCTGCGCATGAAGCAGACCGGCGCGAAGCTGGTCTTCGCGACGACGACGCCGTTCCCCGAGGGAACGAAGCCGGTGCGCATTCCGGCGGACTGCGCGCTCTACAACGAGGCGGCGCTCGCGGTCATGAAGAAGCACGGCGTCGCGATCAACGACCTCTGCGCGTACGCCGCGCCGCACCTCGCCGAATGGCAGAAGCCCGTGAACGTCCATTTCCTGGACGAGGGGTCGAACCAGCTCGCGCTGGAGGTGGCCCGGCAGATCTGGAAGGCGCTCGGCCGCGACCCGGCGGAGCTGCCCTCGAAGGTCCCCCCGGCGCCCGGGGCGGAACGGCCGGGCAGGGCCGCGCCGGCGAAGAAGTAGCCCGCCGGCGATCGCCTTCTGCCATCACCGCTCGCGGGGTCGTCCCGTTTGTCGGCGGCGGCAGGCGGCGGTAGGATGTCCGGCATGACATCGCACGCGTCCAGCTTCGCGCGCGGAGGGGCTGTCCTTTCCGCCGCCCTCGCCGTTGCGGCGGGGCTTGGTCCGGCCGCCGCGCCGGCGCAGTCGACGGTCTCCAACCTCCTCGCCTCCTACGCGACCGTGGACCGCATCGAGTGCGACGTCCGGCGCGACACGGAGGCGGGGACGCGCCGCGGCCGGAAGTTGAGCCGCGTCAGCTTCGCCCGGCCGGACCGCCTTCACGTCGAGAACGTGGCGCCGCTGCGGAGGCGGATCGTGTCGGACGGGACCAACTTCTTCAGCTACATCGAGGGCGACCCGATGGGGTTCATGCGGCCCGTCGCGGACTTGGACGGGCCGATGCGCGAGGGGCTGCGGGCCGTGCCGGGCACTGCGATGGAGCACCTGCTCCGGCTGCAGGACCGTCCCGAGACGAACCTCCCGGCGGCGCCCGGATTCGCGCGATGCGTCCGCATCCTCGGCCCGCCCCCGCAGGCGACGCTGGCGTTCGACGAGCGGGGACGGCTCGTGCGCCTCGAGGTCTTCGCGGGATCCGACGATGCCGGGGCGGTCGCGGCGTGGGACTACTCGGAGTTCCTCGAGGCCGCGCCGGGCGTGTGGATCCCGACCGTCCACCGGGCCGTCATGCAGATGGGACCGGGCGGCGCCGCGCGCGAGACGGCACGGTTCGAAAACTACCGGATCGGGGTCACGATCGACCCCGCGCGGTTCGACCCGGCGCGGTTCTTCCCCGACGTGCGGTTCACGAACTCGATCGAGGCCATCTACCGGTAACCGGGATCCGCCGCACCGTGCCCACGGATGCGGCCGCGTCCCCGCGTGCGTCCTCCGGGTGATCGCCGGGCATCCAGGGCCCGGCCGGGGGCGGGCGCCAACGTAGTCCTCACGCTCCGCGTGAGGACATCTCCGCAATCCGGATGGTCATCACGCGGAGCGTGATGACTACCCTGCGGGGCCGCCGCCGGTCTTGCGCGGAGGGATGGCGGGAGGGGCGCATCTCCGGTCCCGTGCAGCGATGACGAAGGCGCCCGCATGATCAGGTCAATGAATCGGAGATGCGCCCCCGGGGATCCGGGCGCGCGGTGCGGCGTTGCACGATGCGCGCGGACGGCGTATCCTCTCCACCATCGGGGACGGACCGGGTCCAGACGGGATTCCGGACGAGCCGCCGACACAACGCAGGAGGACGAAGGCCTATGATGAAGAAGATTGCGATCGCGCTCGTCGCCGTGACGATGCTCGCGGGATCGTTGCCGGCCACGGCCGCGAATCCCCAGCGCGGCGGGTTCATGGGGTTTCTCGCCGGATGCCTGTTCGGCGTCCGCACCGCCGCGGATTACAACGACGGCAAGCAGATCCACTGGCGCGAATGGGTCATGCTCGTTCCGTTCGTGAACGTCGCGTTCGCCGTGTGGAACGGCATCGACGGCGCCGGTGGATGGACGACCAAGGACTTCGCCACCCAGTACGGCAGCCAGTACTACTGATCCGGGATCATGCGATGGTCGACCAGGGCCCCGGCGTTCGTCGCCGGGGCCTTTGTCGTCGTCACCCTGGCCGCGGGCGCCGCGACGGACCGGACCGCGCTGGCGCGCCAGTTGCTGGAGGACGGCTGCCGGGCCGAGTGCCGCCGGGAATGCGTCCGCCTCCTGGCGGCGGCTCCCGGCGACGCCGAGGTGGCGGCGCTCCGGGACGCGGCCGCCGGTGACGGGGCCGGCGGCGCCGCGGAGCGGGAGACGGTCCGGTCGCTCCCCGGGCGCCTGCTGGTCGGGCTCTACCGGTCGGTGGTGCGGCCGGCCATCGGCGCGCGATGCGCCCTCGATCCGAGTTGCTCGGAGTACTTCCTGATCGTCAGCCGCCGCCACGGACTGCTTGGCTTTCCCATGATCGTCGACCGGTTCGTCCGCGAGCCCTCGGTGCTCCGGGCGCACCCGGTCCCCGCGCCGCCGGGCGGCAACGTCCGCGTGCCCGACCCGGTCTGCGACCACGATTTCTGGATGTCCCCGCGCCACGCCGCGACCTGCCCGCACCGGGGTACCCCTCCATGACCCGCGACTCCCGTCCGAACCAGGGATTCCGCGGATGAAGCCGGCGTGTCCTTCCCTTTCCGTCGTTCCATCCGTGCGAGCCCTGCCCTGCGTGGCGCTTCTCCTGTCCGGCCTCGGCGCAGCGGCCGCGGACCCGGGGCTCCGCCTCGCGATCGACCTTGCGGACCGCGGCGATGCGGGCGGCGCCGCCGTCGAGTTCCGCCGGCTGGCCCTCGATGCGGACGCGCCGGCGGCCCGGGCCGCGTTCGAGTGGGCCGCGGCGCGCGAGCATGCTCGGGACGGCCGCACGGAGGTGTCGGAGCGGATGCTCGACCGCGCCGAGGACTCCGGCGCGCCGAAGGCCCCGTGCCTCCTGCTCCGCGCGGAGAATGCGGCCGCGGCGGGCGACAGCGCGGCGGCCGGGTTCTTCTGGTCGTCCTTCCGCGAAGCGTCGACGGAGACCGACGCCCGGGCCTTTGCCGCTCGCCGGATCGCCGCGCTCCATCTCGAGGCCGACGATCCGCAGGCCGCGGCCGTCGCGCTTCGCGCGTCGCCGCGCGACGAGGCCGCCGCCCTCGCCGCCGTGGACGCCTACCGCGCCGGCCCCCGCAAGCGGCCGCTGGTCGGAGGGCTGCTGGGCCTTGTTCCCGGCCTCGGCTACGCCTACAGCGGCGAGTACGGAAACGCCGCGCGGTCCCTCCTGCTGAACGGATTGTTCATCGGGCTGATGGTCCTTGCGGCGGACGACGACCACTGGGGCGCCTTCGGGCTGGCGGGGTTCGCCGAGGTGACGCTGTACTCCGGCAGCGTCTACGGGGGCATCGATGCGGCGCACCGGTGGAACCGGCGGCGGGCGCTCGATGCCGTGCATGCGGTCCAGGGGGAGTCCGCATGGGACGTGGATTACGGGTCGCTTCCCGTGATGAAGATCCGCTATACTTTCTGAGGCGCATGAAACCTGCCCGGACCATCCCCGTCCTGCGCACCGGAGCGGCGGTACTGGCCGCCCTTGCCTTCCTGGCGGCGCCGGTCGTTGCCCCTGCCGCCGAGAAGGGCAAGAAGAAGGCGGCCGCCAAGCCGGCGGCCAAGGCCCCCGCCGCGGGCAAGGCCAAGCCTGCCGCCGACAAGGCGCCGGCGAAGAAGCCCGCTCCGAAGTTCGTCGCGAAGCCCAGCACGGCCCCCCTCAAGGCCCTGCCCGCTCCGGAGAGCTCCGCGGGCAAGGTCGGCTCCGACCAGGCGGCGGCGTCGATGAGCATCGCCACCCGTCTCCAGGCCGAACGCGACCATGCCGAGTCCGAGCAGGCGTTTCTCCGGCTGCTGCAGGACAAGCTGCCGGTCGGACTCTGGAGTCCCGACCGCATCGCGAGCGCGGACGACGGGAACACGCTGCTCCATTACGCGGTGATGCAGGGCTGGGCGAACGCGGCGGGCTACCTCGTCGAACAGGGCGCGGATCTCGAATCCCGCAACATCCTCGGGAAGACGCCGGCGATCCTCGCGAAGGAACTCGGCCACGGTCGGATCCTCGGGATCCTCGAGGCCGGGGCGCAGGCGCGGGACGCGAAACGGTCCGACCGGGGGCAGTGAGGGACTCCCCGTCGTGGGCGCCGGATCCCGGCGACGTGCGATCGACCGCCTCGCTCCGGATCAGGAGGCGGCCCCCGACCGGGCGAAAGTCCAGTGCCGCTGCAGCACGAACGACACGACCGCGACGGTCGCATCCGCGCACAACTTGGCCAGGGCCGGCCGTCCCGGCAGCAGCCGCGTGTAGAGTCCCACGGCCGCGAGGGCCAGCACGTAGGCCGAAGCCCACACGACCCAGAACCGCGCGAACTGCACGCGCAGCGCAAGACCGCGCCGGTCGCGGAAGGTCCAGGCGCGGTTCAGGGCGAAACTGACCAGCCCCCCGGCCGGCCGGCACACGGCCTGCGCAGCGAGCGGGCTCCATCCAAGCCCCGAGCTCAGCAGGAAGAAGGTGCCGTAGTCGGTGGCGACCACGGCGAACCCGCACAGGGAATAGCGGATCGCGTCCCGGAGAACCCCGGGACGCATGCACCCTCCCGTCTTCGGATCGGCCCTGGACTCGTCCGTCATGGCACTCCCGCGAGCCCGCACAGTGCCCGATTCCGGGGCGCACGGCAACCGCCGCCCAAATCCACGGCTACGCTTGGTCGATAGGAACGAACGATGCTTCGAGGGCCCCCTGCACGGCGCCGACGGAGCGGCGCCCTCCAGGTCCGCCCTCTCGTATCCCCAGGAAACAGGATCTGGAGGGCCGCGCTCCGTCGCGGCCGTGTCCATGCGCACTTCACACGGGTGGTCACCGGATATCCGAGGCTTGGCCGAGGATTGGGGCCGCCGACAAAGGGATTGAGCCGGCGGATCCGGGTCGCTACTCTGCCGGCATGAGGGGAGCCCGAAACGTCCTTCCGCTCCTGCTGGCTGTCGGCCTCGGGGCCGTGCCGGCCGCGGTCCGCGCCGCGCTCCTCGCCTACGAACCGTTCCTCGCCGGCGGGGCGTCGCCCAACCTCGCCGCCGGACAGTACACCAACGGCGTCGCCTATCCGGGTGACCAGCTCCTCGGCCAGGGTCCCGCCGCCCTCGGGTTCGGCGCCGGATCGGCGTGGACCAACAACTCCGGCAGCGGCTACAACGCCAACGTCTACTACCGCACCGAGGCCGACCAGGGCGGCTACACCGACGGCAACGGCCGCCAGCTCGTCACCGCCGCCGGCCAGCTCAATCTCCAGCGCAGCTCCGGCGCCCCATCCGACAGCGACAAGAACGCCGTGCGCACCCTCGCGCTCGGGGGGAACCTCCCGGGCGTCATCTACATGAGCTTCATGGCCAGCATGACCGTCGGCGACCATGTCCGCCTCTCGTCCGGCGCGACGGACGGCTCCAGCGCGCAGCGGTTCTTCTTCGGCGCCAGCACCACGCGCAACCCCTTTGTGAGCGGCTGGAACGGCTCCGCCTACAGCAACGTCGTCAACACCGGCATCGCCATCTCGACGAACACGATGCACCTGTTCGTCGCCCGCATCCGCGACAACGGCGACGCCGTCCACGACGAGATCGCCCTCTTCTTCGATCCTCTTCTCGCCTCGGAGGGCCTCAACACCCCGACCGCGGAGCTTACCCTCGGCAACTTCTACGTCGCCGGCAACGCCGGATGGACTCTCGTGGACACCTATATCCGCGGTCGTGCCGTCGACGCCCCGTCCTCGGTCCGCATCGACGAAATCCGCATCGGCACCACGTGGGCGGACGTCACACCGAACATCATCCCCGAGCCGTCGACCGCCGCCACGCTCCTTGCCGGTGTCCTGCTCCTCGCTCGCCGACTTCGCGGCGGCCGCCCGGACAGCCGCCTGCCGTGAGCGTTCCGGCCTCCACGCCCCTCGGCGGCCCCGAGTCGATCTCCATCCGGGTCTCGATCGGGGACGACCTCCGCGCGCTCTGCCCCCGCATCGCCGTCGGGCTCGTCGAGGCGCTCGTTCGCAACGACCGCCCCGCCCCCGATCTCCAGGCCGACATCGACGCCGCCCTCGCCGGCTTCGCGGATCATCCGCTCGAACGCATCAAGGAGCACCCGGCCATCGCCGCCACGCGCGCCCTCTACCGCGCCTGCGGCAAGGAGCCGAACCGCTACCGGCCCGCGGCCGAGCAACTCCGCCGCCGCGCCGCCCAGGGCAAGGGCCTCTACCGGATCAGTCCCCTCGTCGATCTCGTGAACCTCGTCTCGCTCCGCACGGGGCTCTCCATCGGCGCGTTCGACCTCGACGCGGTCGACGGCGACGCCGAGTGGGGCGTCGGCCGCGCGGACGAACCCTACGAGGCCATCGGCCGCGGCCCCTTCAACATCGGGGGCATGCCCGTTCTCCGCGACCGACGCGGCGCCTTCGGATCCCCGAGCAGCGACTCCGAGCGCACCAAGCTCCGCCCCGCGACCGTCCGGTTCCTGCTCAACATCAACAGCTACGCCGGCCCCGATCCCGCCGTCGCCGCCATCGAACTCGCCTCCGGCCTCCTCCGCCGCCACGCCGACGCCACCGGGATCCGCAGCGCAGTCGTGCGCTGAGCCGGGGAACGGAAGCGGAGAGCACAGAGCGAAGAGCACAGAGCGGAGAGCAGAGAGCGGAGAGCAGAGAGCGGAGAGCCCCGAGCGGAGAGCACAGAGCGGAGAGCGTAGGGCGGAGAGCGCAGAGCGGAGAGTCGGGAGTGGGAACCAAAGGCCGCCGTTGGTTGTTGGCTGTTGGATGTTCGATGGTGGTAGTTCGTTGTTGAATGTTGGTTGTTCGGTGTTCGATGTTGGATGTTCGATGTTGGATGTTGGACGTTGGTTGTTGGTTGTTGGCTGCCGAGTCCGGCTGTCCCGCCCCGGTTCGCTTGCGCTATACTGTGCGCCTGACCGCGTCGGTTGACACCGGGGACCGGATCGGAGACTCCGTGTGAGCGCACGTCCAGACAGCATCGACGATCTTCGCATCGACCGGACCGGCGAGGACGCCCCCCGTCCCCGCATCGGTACGGTCGTGGCCGTGATCGTCGTCCTCGCCCTCCTGGCGGCCGCCGCCTTCGGCCTCTCCGCCGGCCGCGGCCCCGAGGTGCGCACCGTCGCCGCCCGCGAGGCCGCGGCGGAATCCGGCGGCCCCCGCACCGTCCTCAACGCCTCGGGCTACGTCGTCGCGCGCCGCCAGGCCACGGTCTCGTCGAAGATCACCGGCAAGGTCATCGAGGTCCTCGTCGAGGAGGGCATGAAGGTCGCCGACGGCCAGGTCCTCGCCCGCCTCGATGACGCCAACGTGCGGACCGGGCTCAACCTTGCGGAATCGGAGCACACCGCCGCACGCGCGGCGCTGGCCGAAACCCGCGTCCGCCTCGACGAGGCCCGCGTGGAGTTCGGCCGTATCCAGCGGCTCGCCGCGGCGGACCTGACCACCACCTCGGAGCTCGACCGCGCCCGCGCCTCGGTCCAGTCGCTCGAGGCGCGCATCGAACAGCAGGACGCGCAGGCGCAGGTCGCCGGCCGGCAGGTCGACGTCTGGAAGCAGCAGGTGGAGGACGCCGTCATCCGCGCGCCCTTCTCCGGCATCGCCACCTCCAAGAACGCCCAGCCGGGCGAGATGATCTCCCCCGTCTCCGCCGGCGGCGGCTTCACGCGCACGGGCATCGGAACCATCGTCGACATGGATTCCCTCGAGATCGAGGTCGACGTCAACGAGAGCTACCTTCACCGGGTCCGTCCCGGCCAGCCGGTCGAGGCCTCGCTCGATGCCTATCCGGACTGGAGGATCCCCTGCAAGGTCTTCGCGATCATCCCCACGGCCGACCGGCAGAAGTCGACCGTCAAGGTCCGCGTGAAGTTCGACCGCCTCGACCCGCGCATCCTGCCCGACATGGGCGTGAAGGTCGCGTTCCAGGGCGCCCCCGGCGATGGAACTCCCGCCGTGGCCACGGTCCTCGTGCCCGAGGCCGCCATCCGGCACGTCGACGGCCGGGCCACCGCATGGGTCGTCGGGAACGGCCACCTCCAGCTCCGCGCCCTCACCGTGGAGACCGCCCGCGCGGGCCAGGTTTCCGTCACGTCCGGCCTGAAGGCGGGCGAGCGGGTCGTCGTCGACGGCCCCGCCTCCCTCCGGGAGGGCGGCCGCGTGCGCGAGGCGGCACGATGAGCGCCCTGCGGGCGGCGCGGGGCGGGCCGGTCGCATGAACGGCGCGGCGCCGGCCCCGGCGGACGATCTCCTCGTCCGGGTTGAGGACGTCGAGAAGGCGTTCCATCGCGGCGAGGAGGTGATCCACGTCCTGCGCGACCTCCACCTGACCATCCCGCGCGGCGAGTTCCTTGCGCTGATGGGTCCCTCCGGCTCCGGCAAGAGCACGCTGCTCAACCTCCTGGGCGGCCTCGACCGGCCCACGCGCGGACGCGTGATCGTCGACGGCCGGCGGATCGACCGTCTCTCCGACCGCCAGCTCGCGGCGTGGCGCGCGCGCCACGTCGGACTCGTCTTCCAGTTCTACAACCTGCTCCCCGTCCTGACCGCCGAACGCAACGTCGAACTCCCGCTGCTGCTCGCGCCGCTCACCCGCGTCCAGCGCCGCCGCCACGTCGCGGCCGCGCTGGGCATCGTCGGCCTGTCCCACCGCGCGCGCCACTACCCGCGGCAGCTCTCCGGCGGCGAGCAGCAGCGCGTGGGCATCGCCCGCGCGCTGGTGACCGACCCGAGCCTGCTGCTGTGCGACGAACCCACCGGCGACCTCGACCGCCGGTCCGGCGACGGGATCCTCGACCTCCTCCAGGCCCTCAACCGCGAACACGGCAAGACCATCGTGATGGTCACGCACGATCCCCACGCCTCCGCGCGCGCCACGCGCGTGGTGCACCTCGACAAGGGCCGCCTCGGCACGGAGGCGCCCCCGTGAACGCCGCCCGCATCCGCCCCGGCCCATGAAGTACCTCCCCCTCGTCTGGGCCGGCCTCCGGCGCCGGAAGCTGCGGTCGCTGCTGACGCTGCTCTGCATCCTCGTCGCGTTCGTCCTCTTCGGCTACCTCTGCGCCATCGGCCGCGCGATGGACCAGGGCGCCAGCGTCGCCGGGGCCGACCGTCTGATGGTCCGCCACCGCGTCTCGATCACGCAACCGCTCCCCGTCAGCTACAAGGCGCGCATCGAGCGCATCCCCGGCGTCGCGCTTGTCGCGCATTTCTCCTGGTTCGGAGGCATCTACCGCGAACCCGGCAACTTCTTCCCCCAGATGGCCGTCGAACCCGGCCCCCACCTCGCCATGTACCCGGAGTACCTGCTGCCGGAGGACCGCAGGCAGGCGTGGCTCGCCACCCGCACCGGCGCGATCGCCGGCCGCAGGACCGCGGAGAAGTACGGGTGGAAGGTCGGCGACCGGATCCCGATCCAGGCCACCGTCTGGCGCCGGATGAACGGCGACACCACCTGGGAGTTCGACCTCGTCGGCATCTTCGACGGCGCGAAGCCGGAGACCGACACCACCGGGTTCTTTTTCCGCTACGACTGCCTCGACGAGGGGCGGCTCTTCGGCAAGGGGATCGTCGCCTGGTACACCGTCCGCGTCTCGAACCCGGAGGAGGCCGCCGACGTCGCGCGGCGGATCGACGAGGAGTTCGCCAACGCCTCCGCCGAGACCAAGTCCGAGACCGAGGGCGCGTTCCTCCGCGGCTGGGCCCGGCAGATCGGCGACATCTCCACGATCCTCGCCTCCGTCCTCGGCGCCGTCTTCTTCACCATCCTCCTCGTCGCCGGCAACACGATGGCGCAATCGGTCCGGGAGCGAACCTGCGAGATCGGCGTCCTCAAGGCCCTCGGGTACACCCATGCCGGCGTGCTCTCGCTGGTCCTCGCGGAGTCGTGCCTTCTCTCCGTCCTCGGGGCCGCGGGCGGACTGGCCGTTGCCTCGGTCCTCGTCGCCGCCGGCGATCCGACCCGCGGCGCGATGCCGATGTTCCACTTCCCGGCCGCGGACGTGCTCGCCGGCCTCGGGTGGGCGCTGGCGCTGGGCGTCGTCGCCGGGCTCCTGCCGGCGCTCCACGCGATGCGGCTCCGCGTGGCCGACGCGCTGCGGAGGACCTAGCGGGCGCGGGGCGCCCCACGGACGACGGAAGACGGAAGACGGAAGACGGAAGAACGGGAGAACGGAAGAACAGTGATGGGATTCGTCAGCTGGCTCTCGCAGGTCGGCTCGGTCACGAAGCTGAGCCTCGAGACGATCGTCGAGCGCAAGGGCGCCTCGGCCGCCGCCGTCTTCGGCATCGCGGGGGTCGTCGCCGTCTTCGTCGCGGTCCTGTCCGTCGCGGAGGGCTTCCGCCGCGTGATGACCGCCTCCGGCGACCCGTCGGCGGCCATCGTGATGCGCGCCGGATCGGACACCGAGATGATGAGCATCCTCTACGGCACGGGGGTCCGCGTCATCGACGACGCGCCCGGCATCGCGCGCTCCGCCTCCGGTCCCCTCGCTTGCCGCGAGCTGTTCGTCGTCATCAACCTGCCCCGGCGCTCCAGCGGCATGGATGCCAACGTCCCGCTGCGCGGTCTCGGCGCCAATGCCTTCGAGGTCCACGACCGGGTCCGCATCGTCGAGGGCCGGCGGTTCACGCCCGGCTGCAACGAGGTGATCGTCGGCGTGGGCGCCTCGCACGAGTTCGCCGGCCTCGACCTCGGCGCCGAACTGAAGGTGGGGCGCAACCGGTGGAGGGTCGTCGGGATCTTCACCGCCGGCGGCGGGCTGCCGGAGTCCGAGATCTGGACCGACGCCGTCGTGCTGCAGGCGGCCTACCACCGCGGCAACAGCTTCCAGACCGTCCGCGTCAAGCTCGCATCGCCCGACTCGTTCGACGCGTTCCGCGACGCCCTTCTCGCCGACCCGCGCCTGACCGTGAAGGCGATCCGCCTGCAGGACTACTACGCCGAGCAGTCGCGCACCGTCCAGAACCTGATCACCGGCCTTGGCACCCTCGTCGCGGCGCTGATGGGCATCGGCGCCTCGTTCGGCGCGCTGAACACGATGTACTCCGCCGTCGCCACCCGCACGCGGGAGATCGCCACCCTACGCGCCCTCGGTTTCGGAAGCGCCCCGATCGTGATCTCCATCCTCGCCGAGTCGCTCGTGCTCGCGTCGCTCGGCGGGCTTGCCGGCGCCGCGGTGGCCTACGGGATCTTCGACGGCTTCCGCGCCGCCACCCTCAACTGGCAGAGCTTCAGCCAGGTCGCCTTCGCCTTCGACGTCACCCCCGCCCTCCTCGCACAGGGCGGCGGCTGCGCGATCCTCATCGGCGTCATCGGGGGCCTCTTCCCCGCCCTCCGCGCCGCCCGCATCCCGGTCGCCACCGCCCTGCGCGAGACCTGACGGACCGGGCCGCCGCCGAAGCCCCGGATCGGACGCCGGATGGGGCTGCCGGATAAGGCTTGCCTTCGGCCCGCGAGGTGATGAGGATGTCGGGAAACGCGGACGGCCACCGTCCGAAAGGAGCCGGCATGACAACCCGACGCTCGAGCGTAACCGCCCTGACCCTTGCCACCCTGCTTGCCGCACCGCACGCGGCCCCGGCCATCGGCGCGTGGGACGGGCCGGAGACCGGCTCGCTCCGGATCTGGAACGCGCAGGCCGGCCTGTCCCTCCGGGGCTCGGTCGGCTATCTCAACGGCGAGGCGCGGGAACTCGTCTACTCGGACCTCGACGGCTACCGGCACCAGGTCAGCGAATTGATCTGGGACCTCCGCGACCTGGCCATGGTCGGGATCTCCGGTTCCGCGCACTTCGCCAAGCGGTTCCACGTCCGGGCCGCGTTCTGGACGCCCGCGAACGAGGGCGGCGGCCAGATGGAGGACTACGACTGGCTGGTCTACGAGCCCGGCGCGCCGTGGACGGACTACTCGCTGAGCGACGTCGACGTCACCAGCGCGTCGATCGTGGACCTGGCCTTCGCCGTGGACATCGTCTCCTACAAGGGCTTCACCCTTCGCGGGATGGCCGGCTACAAACAGGACTACTGGGCGTGGCGCGACTATGGCCTCCTCCACGTCTACTCCTCCAACCCCTACAGCCCGGGCGGCTTCCGCGACGACGTGGCGAACGAGGACGGAGCCACCGGCATCGAGTACGAGCAGGTCTTCCGCGTCCCCTACTTCGGCGGCGAGCTGGAGTTCGCCCGCGGGGCCTGGGAGGCGAACACCTACCTCAAGTTCAGCCCGATCGTCACGGCCAACGACGAGGACCTGCATATCCACCGCAACCTGCTGTTCGAGGAGTCGTTCGACGGCGGGACCTTCGTCGCCGCGGGCGTGCAGGTCCTGCGCACCTTCGAGTCCGGTCTCTACGTTGCCGGCGCGTTCGACTTCCAGACCATCCCCGAGTTCGACGGCGACATGACGATCACCGACTACGACACCGGGGAAGTCTCGTCGGAATCCGACAACGCCGGGATCAGCCACTTCGCGTACATGCTGTCCCTGTCCCTTGGCTACGCCTTCTGATCCGGCGGTGAGGCCAGGCCCGGCCGACGGCTCGCGTGGAGTGAGGTCCGCATGAGCGGGATGGTCCCAGCCGGCGGTTCCGTCCGGCCGGTCCTGATCCTCGTCGCCGCCGTCTGCGCCTTCCTCGCGTCATGGCCGCACCGGCCCGGCGTGCCGACCTGCCTGCGCGTCCGGGTCGCGATTCCCGGACCGCCGAACGCCGAGGCAACCCTGGAGGTCGTCCACGCCGGGGTATCGACCCACCTGGCGCTTCTCGACGACGGCACCGGCGCCGACGTCGCGGCGGGCGACGGGATCCGTTCGGCGGAGTGGGCCCCGCCGGGACCCGCCGTGCTCGTCCCCGTGGGCCTGTGGCTGCGCCCCGCCGACGGCTCTCCCGCGGTGAGGGTGCACTCCGCGATCCATCCCCTGCTGCGGGGGCCGAACGACATCGCATGGGAGGTCATCGACGGCCCGTCGCCGGAGGTCCGCGAGCGGGCGCATCCCGGCCCGCGTCGTGCCGCCGCCGCCGCCGAGGGCCGCCGGACCGCGCTCAACATGGGCTTCGTTCTCGTCGCGCTGGGGGTCGTGCTGCGCTGCGTCCGCCGCCCCGTCGGGGATGGCGGGTCCCCCGGGGCCGATGAGGCCGTGGCGCGACGCATCCCGGTCCGGGTCTCCGATGCGTTGTTCTGGTTCGCCATCGCGGTCTTGTGGACATGGCCCGCGGCGCTGGGAGGACCCGCCCTCTTGATCGGCCGGCAGTTCGACACGCCGTCGACGATCTGGGTCATGCACGCCGCCCACCGCCTGCTGCGCTCGTTGATCGATCCGTACGCCGAGTGGCCGCTGCAGGCCGACCACCACGGCCTCGACAGTTTCCTGATGCTGCCCATCGCGGCGCTGCTCCATGCGCTGCACGTGGCGCGGGTCCACGCGGGGCTGCAGATCCTCGGCGTGGCGCTGTCCGGCTGGGCGGCGCAGGGATTCGCCCGCGCCACGGGCGTGCGGCGCCCGTGGGAAACGTTCGCGGGGCTGACCTACGCGTGCTCCGGCGCCATGGCCTCCGCGCTGCTGGAAGGGCAGGTCTACCACGCGCTGAATCCCTGGCTCCCGCTTTTCGGGTGGGCCTTCTGGCGCACGACCTCCGCCGACGCCCGGCCGCGGGACGCCCTCGCCGCGGCGGTCGCCTTTGCGCTCTGCCTGGCCACGTCCGGCTACGTCGGCGTGTCCGCGATGATCGTGGGGGCGGGCCTCGTCGCCGGCGCCGCGCGGGGCGGCGTCCGGGTGCCCCGCCGTCCGGCCGTGCTGGCCGTGGCCGCCTGCGGCGCCCTCGCCCTCGCCTACGCGCTCACGGCCTTCGCGGACGCCCCGCTGCGACGGGACCTGAGCCTGTCGTCGATGCGGCTGGCCAGCGCCCATCTCGTCAGCCTGGCCGGGCCGACGCCCGAGACCGACCGCGCGGGCCAGTCGATGGCCGCCGCGATCTCCCCGGTGGTCCTGGCGTGGCTGGTCGCCGCCTTCGCGCTCGGGCGCGCGGGACCGCGGGCACGAACGCTCCTCTGGACCGGTGCGGCAGGGCTCCTGATCGCCCTGGGGCCGGCGTGGGCCCTCGACGCGCGGGGCGCATCGGTCCCGTCGCCGCTGCGGCTGCTCGTCGGAACGCCCTTCGATGTCATTCTCCGCTTCCCTCTCCGGTCGATGGGCGTGTGGAACCTCTGTGCGGGCATCGTCGCCTTCGGCGCGGCCCAGCGGCTGGCCGGCCGCGGACGCGGCACGGCGGCCGTCGTCGGCGCCCTGGCGGTGGCGCATGCCTTCCTGATCGTCGGACTTCCCTTCCGCCAGGCCGCGCAGCCGTTTCACGTTCCGTCCGCCTACCGCGAGGCCGGCGGGCCGGTGCTGGACCTCCACCCCGACCCGCAGGGGCTGCGCGACGAGATGTGGCTGATGGCCCGCGTATGCGCATGCCAGGTCGGCCACGGCCAGCCGATCGCCGACAACGCGGCCTCCACCGAGCCCGGAGGGCTCCCGCGCATGCGCCTCGGCCGATGGCTGCGGGACGAACTGGCGGCGGGGCGGGCCGACGCCGCGGCGCGGGCGCTCGGCGCCATGGGCTTCGCGGCGGTCGCCTTCCACGGGGACTTCTTCCCCCCGGAGGAGCGGTCGGTGATCGAGAACGCCCTTGGCCGCTTCGGCACGCGCCGCACCGTGAGCGCGGACGCCGGCGAGCGCCTTGTGCTGCAGGCGGTGCCGCCGCCGCCGGAGGCGCCCGGCGCGGCGGCCCGTCGGGCGGCGTACGACGCGGCGGTCGGCGGCCGGCCCGGCGCCGGCGTCGATCGCGACTCGGTCACCGCGCGCGACCTCGACATGGCCGGCGGCATCCGCGGCCCCGTCGCGCTCGCCGGATGGCTGGCCTTCGGTGTCATCGCGGTCGCATGGGTGCGGATCACGCGGCGCGCCGCGGCGGGCGCCGGAACGGGTGCAACGGACGCAACTCCTTGAAGCCAAGGACCGGAAGCGGTATCCTTCGGCCCGGCTGCACAGCGGCCGGCGAACGAGCGAGGGCATCCGATGGCGGTGGTGGTCATAGGGGCCGGGGTCACCGGCCTGACGGTCGCTCTGCACTGCCTTCGCAACGGGCATCGCGTCGTGGTCCTGGAGAAGGCCGCGGAGGTCGGCGGACTCTGCCGGAGCTACCGGTACGACGGCTTCACGTTCGACATCGGCCCGCACCGCCTCTTCTCCGGCGACCCGGAGATCGACGGCTACTTCGCCTCCATCCTCGGGCCGGACCACGTCGCCGTGCCGAGGGTCAGCATGGTCAAGCTCAACGGCCGCTACCACGAGTGGCCGCTGAACGTGAAGTCCGTGGCCGGCATGTCGCCCGGCCTCATGCTCCGCTGCATGGTTGACCTGCTCGGCGGCCGCGGCCGCGGCGACGACGTGCGCACGCTCCGGGACTACGTCATCTCGCGGTACGGGGAGACGATCTACCGGACCTTCTGGGAGGGCTACACGGAGAAGTTCCTCGGGCTCCCCTGCGAACGCGTCGACGCCGAGTGGGGCAGCCTGAGCGTCGCCCGGTCGGTCGTCGACCGCGCCCGCCGCCCTCGCGGTCTGCCGGATCTCGTCCGCAGCGTCCTGCACAATTCCTCCAACGACCTCCGCTTCCGGTACCCGGCGGAGGGCATGGGCGGCTTCGCCGACCGCATGGCCGCGATGATCCGCGAGGCGGGCGGCGAGATCCGGCTCGGCGCCCCCGTGACCGCGCTGGACCTCGCCGGAGATCGGATCCGCTCCGTCACGGCGGGCGGCGCGCGGATCGAAGCCGACCAGTTCGTCTGGACCGGCCCGCTGCCGGAGCTCTGCCGCCTCGCCGGCAGGCCCGAGCCGGATCTCCGATTCCTCGATCTGCTGCTGCTGAACGTCGAAATCGATGCCGAGCCGGCGGACCGCTGGCAGTGGATCTACTTCCCCGACAAGCGGTACGTGTTCTCCCGCGTCAGCCGCCCCTGCGCCTTCCATCGCGGCATGGCGCCGGCCGGGACGACCGGGCTGTGCGTCGAGATCACCCTGCCGGCGGGCACGCCCGGCGCGGCCGAAACGGAGGAACTCGAGCGGACGGCCGTCGCCCAACTCGTCGAGGCGCGTCTGCTTCCCTCCCCGGCCCACGCACGGCGCATCCACCGCGAGATCGTCGCGGATGCGTACCCGATCTACCGGCTCGGATTCCGCCGCGACGTGGACGCGGCGATCGAGGGGCTGCGCCCGGTCCGCAACCTGCACCCCGTCGGACGCGGCGCGCGGTTCGAGCACGACAACATCGACGAGGCCGTCGCGTCCGCGCGCGCGGTGGCCGCGCGCCTCGGCGCCGCGGGAGCCTGATCCGTGGACGCCGCACCCGCCACCGCCGGCCCGGGCGCGATCCGCGCGACGCACGCCCTCTGCCCGACCTGCCTGCGCAGCGTCCCCGCGGAGGTCCGCGAGGAGGACGGCGAGGTCCGCCTCGTGAAGCAGTGCCCCGTGCACGGCGTCTCGCGCGTGTTCCTCTCGTCCCATCCGGACTACTACCGCGACCTGAACCGGTTCTACTTCTCGGTGATGAGCCGCAGCCACCCGCAGCGCGACTACATCCTCCGCCTGACCGAGCGCTGCAACCTCGAGTGCCCGATCTGCCTCGCCGGCGCGAACCAGGACGTTCTGGCCGACTTCTCGCTCGAGGACGTGCGCCGGCTCACCCGCCGGCACCGGCGGACCAAGTTCGACCTGATGGGCTGCGAGCCGACGCTGATGGACACGCTTCCGGACATCATCCGCGAGATCGCCGCGTCCGGGAACATCTCAGCCCTCCACACCAACGGCCTCGCCCTCGAGGACCCGGCCTACGTCGCGCGCCTCAAGGCGGCGGGACTCGACGAGGTCCACCTGCAGTTTGACGGGTTCGACGACGACGCCTATCGCACGATCCGGGGACGGCCCCTGCTCGAGGGGAAGCGGAAGACGCTGGCGAACCTCGCGGCGCAGCGGATCCCGGTCGACCTCGTCATGACGATCCTGGCCGGCGTCAACGACAAGGAGATCCTCCCGGTCCTCGAGTTCGGCCTGCGGCAGCCGAACGTGAAGGAGGTCTTCTTCCTCGGCTGCCGGATGCTCGGCCGCGCCGCCGGCGGATTCGAATCGCAGCAGCTGCTGCCGGACCAGGTGATCGACCTTCTCGAGGGCGCCACCGGCGGCCGGATCCGGCGCGAGGACGTCCGCCGCTTCCAGAAGCTCTACTTCGCGATGCTCTCCGTCTTCGGCGTCCGGAAATGCCTCTACATCCAGCATTACCTGCTGATGCGCGGCCGCGACGGCGCCTACCGGACGATCGCGGAGACCCTCGACCTCGACCGCCTCGAACCCGCGCTGGAGCGCTACCGCGAACGGGTCGAGCGCGGCGGACGCCGCGGCGCGGCGGTCCGCCTGGCCCTCGAGTGCCTTCCGCTCCTGCTGGCGCCGCGCGCGCTCCCGCTGCTCGCCGAGTTCGCGGCGCTGACGCTGCTCATGGCGCTCGGGTTCAACCTCCGGCGCGTGCGCCGGCGGAGCGTGCTTCTGGGCTACATCACCGCCTGCGATCCGCTCATCTACGACGCGGACGTCGCCGACAACTGCGGCAAGGGGGAGATCTCGCGCGACCTCGGCGTCCAGGAGTCCGGCGCGCTGGCCAACGTGATGCGCGAGCACCGGTGGAGGGCGACGTGATCCGCATCCTCTCGCCGGTGCTCCACGCGCGCGAGGTCGGGCCCGTCGTTGCGGCCGGGGCCGCGGAGATCTACTGCGGGGTCCTGCCCGGCGCCTGGAAGAAGGCCTACTCCAACGTCGCCTCGCTCAACCGGCGCGAGTGGGCCTCGGCCAACATGGCCAGCCTCGAGGATCTCCGCGACGTCGTGGACGCGGCCCACGCGCTGCGGACGCCCGTCTTCCTGACGCTCAACGCGCTCTACACCGAGGCGCAGTACCCCGAGGTTCGGCGCGTCGTCGGGGCCGCCGCCGAGTGCGGGGTCGACGCGCTCATCATCGCCGACCTCGGGCTGCTGCTCGCGGCCCGCGACATGGGCTGGCGCGGCGCGCTCCACGTCAGCACGGGCGGAACGACGTTCAACGACGAGGCCATCGCGTTCTACCGCGAGCTCGGCGCGGACCGGGTCATCCTCCCCCGCCACAACCGCGTCAACGAGATCGTCGCGATGGCGGCCCGCCACCGCGACATCGAGCTGGAGACGTTCGTCATGAACTCCGGCTGCATGAACATCGACGGGTTCTGCACCCACCACCACGGCGTGAAGGAGCTGACGCGCCCCCTCGGGTGGAACATCCCGAAGATGCTCCACGCCGACCACCACGTGCTCCGCTGGCTCAAGCGCATGCCCGCCTGGCTCCGGTCCCGGGCCAGCCGCCTCGCGTCCCGCTCCGCCGACAGCTCCTGCCTGCTGGCCTACGACGTGAAGGTGACCTCGCCCACCGCGACGGACGCCGAACTCCGGCAGGTCCGCGAGTCGCTGCGGAACAGCTTCGGCGTCTTCACGGGCTTCGACACCTGCGGCGCCTGCTCGCTGTGGGACTTCGAGCACGCCGGAATCACGAGCGTGAAGATCGTCGGCCGCAACAATCCGCTCGACAAGAAGGTGCGCGACGTCCGCTTCCTGCGCGGGTGCCTCGACCTCCTCGCGGACCCCTCGCTGACGCGCGATCGCTTCTCGGACCTCGCGCGCGAGGCCTATGCGCGGATCTACGGATTCCCGTGCGACCGGTGGTGCTACTTCCCCGCGGAAGACCTCGCCCTCGCGGAGGACCACCTGTGAGCGCGGCGGATCCCTATGCCGGCATCGAGCGCGCGGTCGCGTTCGCGGCGCTGGACCGCCTGCGCGCGTGGGACGGCCCCTGCGACCGCGTCTACTTCGGCCACGAGTTCTGCCAGCGCCTGCTCCCGTCGGCGGCGGACGCCGCCGCCGCGGCGCGGGCCGCCGCGGAACGGGGGCGCGCCTTCACCCTCGTGACGCCCCTGGTCAGCAACGCGGGGCTCGCGCGCGTCCGCGACCTGGTGCCCGCGGCCCGCGCGGCGGCCGGGGCGGCGGGCCTCGAGGTCGTCGTCAACGACTGGGGCCTCCTGCACTGGATGCACCGCGAGCACCCGGGTGTGCCGCTGGCGCTCGGCCGGCTGCTGACGAAGCAGAAGCGGGGCCCGCAGATCCTGCGCGTGGCCGCCCGGCTTCCGCCCCGCGCCATCGAGCATTTCCAGCGCTCGAACGTGGACGTGCCCCACCTGGCCGACCGGCTGCAGGCGTGGGGCGTGCGCCGGGTGGAACTGGACAACCTCCTCCAGGGCCTGCGCCGCGACCACGGCCTCCCCGCGTCGCTGTACCATCCGTTCGCGTACGTCACGACGACGCGCCTGTGCCTGATGGCCGGCAGCACGCGGCCGGGCAAGAACCTCCGCTCGATGGGGCCCTGCGCG
This sequence comes from Lentisphaerota bacterium, assembly GCA_016873715.1. Taxonomy (GTDB): domain Bacteria; phylum Verrucomicrobiota; class Kiritimatiellia; order PWTM01; family PWTM01; genus VGWF01. The sequence goes on from VGWF01000003.1 coordinate 24,908, forward strand.
CTGGAGTGCCGGCGGTTCGAGGCCGTGCTGACGCATCCGGACATGCCGGCGCCGCTGCTGCTCAAGGGAAACACCCAGTACATCCGCAACGACCGCCTGCCCGACGATCCGGCGGGGCTGCGGATCACCCGCCTCGTGCTTCAGCCGGAACCGGCCTGATCGGCGCGGCGGACGGCGTCCGCGATGCGATCGAGGTCGCGGTCCGTCAGCTCCGGATACAGCGGGAGGTGCAGGATGCGGTCCTCCACCCGCGCGGCGGACGGGCACGATGCCGCGTCGCCGCCGAGCCCCGGCAGCGAGGCGCAGTTGGACATGTAGCCCGCGGCCGAATCGACGCCCATTCCGCGCAGGCGGTGGGCGAAGCGGTGGCGGTCCGGCCGCGTCACGGCGAAGCTCACGTAGATGTGGTCGCCGCCTTCGGCCGCCGGCGAGGGGAGTCCGCCGCACCCGGCTTCCTGCAGCCGCCGCCACAGCCCCCGCCCGCGGTCGCGCCGCGCCGCGTTCTTCGCCTCCAGCGAGCGCAACTGCCGGAGGCCCGCCCGCGCCTGGGCCTCGGCGGGATGGACGCGCACCGCATCGAGCCCGGCGGCCGTCAGCGGCACCGGCGCCTCCTCGAAGGCGCGCTGGACCAGGTCCGGCCCCTCGCGGCCGGTGGCGCGGACGATCGGGCCGAGGACGGCCGAGAAGAGGGCCCGCCGGGTGGCGGCGCGCATCGCGAGGGCGCCGAGGGCTTCCTTCGCCAGCCGCTGCCGGGCCGGCGCGCGGAACCCGCGGACCGCGGCGGCAACCGCCTCGTGGGCGTCCCGGTCGCGGCAGACGACCATCCCGCCCCCGAACGTCGTGAAGTTCTTCGTCACGCCGAAGGTGAAGCAGGCGGCCCGGCCGAGGGTTCCCGCGGCGCGCCCGCCGATCCGCGCGCCGAGACACTGGGCGCAGTCCTCGATCAGGTCGATGCCCCGGGGGGCGCAGAGCGCCTCCAGCGCGGCCATGTCGCACGTGCGGCCGAACAGGTGGGTCGGGACCACGGCCCGGGTCCGTTCCGTCAGCACCGCGGCGACGGAGGCGGGCGACAGCTCGTAGGTCTCCGGATCGACATCGGCATAGACGGGCGTGAGGCCGGCGAGCCGGACGACCGCGGGCATCGCGAAGAACGTGAAGGCGGGCAGGACGACCTCCGACCCGGGCGGGTAGCCGAGCGCCCGCAGCACGAGCCAGAGCGCCATGCGGCCGGACGGAACGAAGACCGCGCGATCGCAGCCCAGATGGGAGGCGAAGGCCCGCTCGAACTCGGCCGTGGCCGGGCCGGCCGGCCCCCGGGCGCGAAGCGCGTCCGCCAGGAAGGCCAGCGTCTCGCCCCACCCCACGGTCGGCGCGAATCGCGGAATCATGTACCGGCCGCCTCCTCCGCGTCCGGCCGCGGTCAGTTGATCTTCCCGACGCGCCGGTAGGAGCCGTTGTACTTCTTCGTGAACGCCTGCAGGAAGTCGCCGCCGTCCTTGTCGATCGCGTAGCCGATCGTGTGGACGATCGGCGGCTTCTTGCCCTTCTTCACGTAGCACTGCTCGTTCAGCAGCGTGAAGTGCTCGATGAAGTCCTCGATGGACCACCACCGCATGTTGTCCGGCATCCCCGGCGGCTGCGGCCGGTGCGGAAGCGGGCGGACCGGCGTCCGACGGTTCTCGAAGTGCCCCTCGCGCGCGCCGTGGACGGCGCCTTCCCTGATCGACGCCCCGCGCGGCGGAACCCAGACGCGTTCGGTCCGGTACTCCATCCCCGCGGCGGCCTGGTCGTAGGCCGCCAGGGCGTCCGCATTGGCCTTGCGCCACTCCTCCATCCTGGCGTTCCACGCGGCCTGCTGGTCGGCGGTGAGGCTCTTGCTGACGCGCGGGATGCCGTCGGAGATGATCAGGATCGTGTCGGCCCCCTGCAGGAACGCGGCGGTGAGGGCGAGGTCGAGGCGCGTCGTCCCGCCGCCGGCCTTGAGGCCCAGGTCGACGGACTTGATGTTGCCGGAATCGAGCCCGTAGTTGTTCTTGGTGTTGTACGGCTGGAGGAACTTCTTCGCGTCGCGCTTGTTGTCCTCCGTCGCGGGGACCATCTCGTCCTTGAAGGTCTGCCCGGCGTCGGCGAACGCGACGACGTTGAACAGCGTCTTCTCGTTCAGCGCGTCCATGACGCTGCGAAGGCGCGACTTCACGCGCTCGAAGCCGTCGAATCCGCCGCGTTCCTCCTCGATCATGCTGACGGACACATCGACGCAGACCATGATCTTCTCGCCGCGCCCGCGGATGCCGAAGAAGTCGAAGGCCGACACGCCCTGGCCGAAGCCGCCGAGGCCGTAGCCCGTGCCCAGGCCCGCGCCCAGCCCGACGCCCGTGATCGCCTTGAACTTGGGCTGGAAGGAGGTGCGGACGACCTTGGGGTCGACCTTGATCTCCGGCAGCGCGAAGTTCGAGGGCTTCGTCGCCACCAGCCGCGGCATCACCGCCGGGCGGCTGGAACTGCGCTGGCGCTTGGAGACCTTGACCTGGTGCTCGAGCTTGCGCGGCTCGTAGGTCTTGATCGGCGGCGGGGCGGTGAACACGGTGCGCTCCTCCAGGAACGACCGGATGACCACCCACGAGCCGAAGATCAGCATGCCGACGACATGGACGGCGAGGCTGATGCCGGCGACGATGAGCAGCGTCTTGCGTCGCTGCCGCGACAACCGGGCATACCCCCACCCGGAGAGGATGAGGTTAAGATCCAGTTTCGGCTTCATGGTTCCGCGTCCTTCATTCGCCGCCCGCGGCGAAGGTCACGTTCTTGATCCCGGCCCTGGCGCATGCGTTCATCACGTCGATCATGCGCTGGTGCTTCGTGGCGTCGTCGCCCTGCAGCGTCACCATCGGCTCGGCCTTGGCGGCCGACGAGGCCATCCGGTAGCGCGTCAGCGTGGAGACGAGTTGCGGCAGGTCTACCGAGTCCGGCGCGTCGAACTCCAGGCCGTTGAGCACGACCCGGCCGGTCTCGCGCACCTCGATGACCTGTTCGTCCGCCATGTCCACCGACTGCGCCTGCGCGAGCATGCCGGGCAGGCGGATGCCGAGGTCGGCCTCGGACCGGACGAGGCTGGCCGTGGCGATGAAAAAGGCGAGCAGCAGGAAGACCATGTCGATCAGCGACGACACGTTGATGTCCGGCTCGTCGACCTCGTAGGTGGGCAGTTTCATGGCGCCGCCTCCAGTTCCGAGGGCGCGTACACGCCGAAGATGAAGTCGTCGACGCCGATCGCGGCCATGGCGGTGAGGACCTTCTTGACCTCCTTGTGCTTCACGTTGGCGTCGGCGCGAACGTAGACCTTGGTCTTCGGCTCGGTCTTGAGCCGCTCGGTCACCTCGGCCTTGAGTTCATCGAGCGTCGCGGCCTTGTCGCCGCTGAAGATGGAGCCGTCGGCGAGGATGTTGACCGTCCACCGGTCGGGGCGCTCCTTGGGGACGACGCCCTTCGAGGCGACGGGCATCTCCATCTTCATCGTCCGGTTCTGGCTGACGGACGAGGCGCACATGAAGAAGATGAGCAGGAGGAAGACCATGTCGATCATGGGCGCCATCTGGAACTTGGCTTCCTCGGTATCTTCCTGCACGAAGCGCATGGCGCGTCTCCGGGGATCAGGACTGGGGCTGGGCCGGGGCGGCCGGCGCGGCGGCCGGCTGCGGCATCGGCGCGGTCAGATCGGGAAGCGTGACCTGGTCGAGCGGAAGCTCGCCGGCGCGCAGCCGGTCCATGATCGCGGAGAGATGGTGCGTCAGGTTCCCGGCGAGACGGCCGATCCGCGCCATGTTCCCCTGGAACCGGGACTTCAGGTAGAAGTAGAAGAACATGAACGGAATGCCGACGATGAGGCCGAACGCGGTCGTGATCATGGCCTCGCCGATGTCGTTGGCGAGTTTCTCGGGGTCGCCCATCGCGCCGAGGCCGATCTTCTGGAACGCCTTGATCATTCCGCTGACCGTGCCGAGAAGCCCGAACATCGGGGCGACGGAGGCGATGATCGAGAGGTAGCTGATCGGGCGCAGGCCGTTGGTGTTCTCCTCGACGGCGGCCTCCTCCATGGCCTTCTCGATCGTGGCGACGTCGGTGATGCCGTCGCTCAACCGGAGCAGGCCGGCGTTCAGGATGTTCGAGAAGACGCCGGGCGTGCCGCTGCAGGTCGCGCTCGCGTTGCGGAAGTCGAGGTTCGTGATCAGGTTCTGGAGCACGGGTACGAGGGACGACTGGACCATCTTCGGCTCGCGCAGGAAGATGAACCCGAAGATCGTCAGCGCGGCGCCGGCGATCGACAGCGCGCCGATCGGGTACATGGCCCATCCGCCGGTGACCCACATCCCCCACAGGGTGACGGACTGATCCTTCGCGGCCGCGGCGGCCGGCGCCGCGGCGGCGGCGGCAGCGGCGGGCGCCTGCGCGAAGACGGCCTGCGCGAGGGCGCCGACCGTGACGGCGGCGAGCAGGAAGAACACGGAACGGGTTCGGGTGGTCATGGCTTCTCTCCTTGCGCGCCGGCGGGCGACGCGTCCGGCGCGGCTTTCGGTTCGGACTCCTTCAAGTACTTCGTCGAGAGGGCGTTCATGTCCTCCTCGGTGCCGAAGAAGATCCCGGCGATGTTGGGATCCTCGCCCGCGGCGGTCATGCCGTTCTCCATGATGAACTTCAGGCGGAGGCGGGCCTCGTCGCCCCAGTCGGTGCCGGTGAAGAGCCGGGCGACCTCGTAGTAGACGTCGCGCGCGCGGTGCGGCTCGTTGACGTCCTCGTAGCACTGCGCGGCGAGCATCAGGGCGTCCGGGAAGGTCTCGACGTCCTTGTTCTCGTGGATGACCGACTGCACGGCGGCGTCGAGGGCCTCGCGCGGCTTCTCCTGCGCGTAGAGGAGCCGGGCCTTGGCGAGCCAGTAGATGCCGTAGGATGCGTCGCCCGGCGACGGTTCGCGGGCGGCGGCCAGGCCCTTCGCCGCCTCGTCGAGCTTGCCGATCTCGACCAGGCACATCTGGGCGCGGATCACCGAGGACTCGCCGTACGGGTGCCAGTTGGCCGAGCGCCCGGCGGCGGCGAAGAGCGCGAAGGCGTAGCCGTACCATTTCTCCGCCTCGGGACGGCCGGCCTCGCCGCGCTTGGCCGCCTGCTGGGCGGCGCGCAGGTAGTAGCGGCCGGCCGCCATCACGGGCTCGGTCGCGTTGTTCTCCCGCAGGTCGAGGAACGCGAAGGTCGGCATCAGCGCGCCGTGCAGCAGCACGGCGGCCTGCGCCCAGCGGCGCTGGGTCGCGGCGGCATAGGCCTTCTCCTCGGGGACGGCAACCTTGAACTCCGCGTCGTCGAAGGCCTCGACCTTGAAGGACGACAGGACGCCCGGGGGCGAGTTCGTCATGCGGAAGTAGATGTCGGGGCCCTCGCGCTTGACGAGGATGACCTCGCGGATCGCCTCCCCTTCCTTGCCGAGGCGGACGAGGACCCCGTCCGGCGCGGCGGGCTTCGCGGGGGCGTTGGTCTGCGCCCGCGCGCAGAGGCCGGCGGCCGCCAGGGCCGCGACTGCGATCGCTGGAAGGTGACGGGTCATAGGCGCGCCTGGAACTTCTGCCGCAACTCCTTCGCCGCCTCCGTCTCGGGCAGCTGCGCCCACTCGGCGCGGCTCAGGAACTCGTCGAGGGTCTCCGCCGCCGACTTGAACTGGCCCAGCTTGCCGAGGCACTCCGCCCGGGCGATGTAGGCCCTGCCGACCCAGTCCTTGTGTCCGGCGTAGAGGACGTAGATGCGCTCGAAGTAGGCGGCGGCCTGGTCGTACTTGCGCTGGGCCTGCCACAGTTCGCCGCGGCCGTAGAGGGCGGCGGGCCACAGCGCCTTCCATTCCTTCGCGCCGAGCAGGTCCTTGTAGGAGGCGTCGGCCTTCTCGGCGTCGCCCTTTTCGCGGTAGAGGCGGCCGAGGACGAGCAGTGCCTGGGCGGCGTCGTCGGAACTGGCGTAGACCTCGCGGATGATGTTGTACTGGACGATCGCATCGTCGAACGCGCCCGCGTCCATGGCCTGCTGCGCGAGGAGCCGGCGGGCGGTCAGCGCGTAGTCCGTCTCCGTGAACTCGCGGATGATCGTCTCGGCCGCGGCGCGGGCGAGGTCCGCGTTCTTCGCGGCGACGGCGGCGTCGACCATCCACTCCAGGACGCCGGCGCTGGCGTACGGGAGGTTGTCCGCCCGGAGCATGAACTTCTGCATCGCGGCCTTCTCGGCGTCGGAGGCGTTCGGATCGTACTGGATGATCCGCTCGAGGCGGAGCGCGAGGACGTAGTCCTTCTCCGTCAGGGCCTTCTTCAGCAGTTCGCGCGCGTCGAGCCACGCCTTCTCGCCGTGGACCTTCCCGGCGCCGCGGGTGCGGTCGACCCATTTCTCGAGGATCAGGTCGACGCCCAGTTCCTTGCGGTCCTTCCCGTAGCGCGACAGGGCGTCCATGAAGAACTTGAGCGTCACCTCCGGCTGGCCGAGGTCCCAGTAGGCCTCGCCGATCCAGTAGACCGCGAGCGGCACGTTGGATTCGGGCTTCGCGCGCTGGATGTAGGCGGTGAAGTGGTCGATGCACTCCTGGTACTTCTTCAGCTCGCGCAGCATCTCGCCGCACCGGAACGCGGCGTAGTTGTAGAGCTCGATGTTGAGCTCCATCGGCAGGGCCTTCTGGTAGCGGCGGACGGCCTCGTCCAGCTCGCCGACCGCGCCGGAGACGTCGCCGAGGATCACGTAGGCCTCGCCGAGGAGCTTGCTCTCGGGGTAGCGCTGCACGAACGCGAGGAGCTTGCGCTCGGCGTCGTAGAACTGGCTCAGGCCGAAGTCGCAGGTCGCCGAGCGGAAGGAGGCGTCCTCGGCGAACACCGAGGTCCCGAAGTTCTGCACGACCTTGTCGAAGTTCGGGAGCGCGTCCTCGTACTTCTTGTCGAAGAGGAAGGCCATGCCGAGCCAGTAGCGGCTGTCCGCCTCGCGCTCGCTGTCGGGGAACTCGCCGACGATGCGGCCGAAGTGCCGCTGCGCGTCGGGCATCTTCTCCTCCATGAACGACGCGTAGCCGAGCAGGAAGAGGACCTCGACGATGTCCTCGTGCTTCGGGCTCACCTCGAGCGCCTTCCCGAGCACCTGGAGGACCTTCGGCCAGTTCTGGGCGCCGGCGTAGATCTGGCCGACGGTCAGCGAGACCGTGTCGTAGTGCGGCCCGCCGGGGAAGTTGTCCATGTACTCGTGGCCGCGGGCGAGGCACTTGTCGTTGGGCTTGATGCGCGAGGCGCACAGGAACGAGAAATAGAGGTTCTCCTCGCGCTTCTCCTCGAGGCCCTCCTGGAAGAGGTTGTAGAACATCTCGCCGGCCTCGCGCAGGCGGCGGGTCTCCATGTAGGAGCGCGCGATGCGGTAGAACAGCTCGGGGTCGTAGTTCGGGATCTTCTCCAGGCCCTGCAGTTCGTTCTCGATCTCGGAGACGGTCTCCTGGGCGCGCAGCAGTTCGCGCGGGAGGCCGGGCGTCCGCTGGAGTCGCTTCACGCGCATCTGCCAGCGCGCGAGCTGGTCCTCGCAGTTGAGCTTGAGGGTGTCGTGGGGGTGGACGAGCCGGTAGACCCACAGGGCGTCGCGGTACTTCTCGTCGGCGAAGATCTCGTCCCCGGCCTGCAGCGCGGCCATGTTCATCGCGACGCTGCGCGACGCGAAGGAGCCGGGCTGGAGCAGCAGCGGGACCATCGGGTAGACCTTGTCGACGGTCAGGTCCTTGAAGTAGGAGGTCGCCAGCATCGCGGCCGCCCAGTTGCGGCGCATGGGGTCGGGGGCGGTGCGGTAGATCTCGATCAGCAGCGGCTCGGCCGGGGCCCACTTCTCCTCGGCGAGGTGGCAGCGGGCCATGCAGACGAAGATGTCCGTCCGCATGTCGAGCGGGTACTGGTAGGCCTTCAGCGTCTTCTCGTAGGCCTTCAGCGCGTCGGCGTACTTGCCCTCGTAGCGCCACGTGTCGCCGATGAAGATGCCGACGAGGGCCGAGTTGGCGCCGTACTTGAACTTCTTCAGGTACGTGTCGAAGACCGTCCGGCACTCCTTGAACTGGGCGAGGAAGAGATGGCAGAGGCCGAGGCGGAAGTAGATGTCCTCCATCTCCGCCTTCATGCTGTCGTTGGGGGACTCGCCGAACCACTCGATCAACTGCTGGAGGGGCGGAATGGCGTCCTCGTAGGCGCCGACCGCCAGGGCCGCCTGGGCCTTGGCCCGGACCTCCTTGACCGTGTCCTGCGCCGGCGCCGCGACGGCGCACACGCCGAGAACCGCGGCCGCGGCCAGCATGCGCAGCGCGCCGGGGACGGCGCGCCGGGGCGCGGGCTCCCGGATGGTCTCACACAACAACATCGGGGGCATTGTTGCGGCATCGGGACGCCGCATGCAACAAGAAAGAGGGCCGGGGAAGCCCCCGGACCGGTCATCCGGCCCGGGGCGGACCGGCCGGGTCGCACGAGGCGGCGATCGTGCGGGCGAGTTCGACGTCGATCGCGATCCGGGCGCGCAGCGCGGCGGCGTCGGGGAAAGCCTCGTCGCCCCGGATCCGATGGAGGAAGGCGACCTCGACCGTGCGTCCGTAGAGGTCGCCGTCGAAGTCGAACAGGAAGACCTCGAGCACCGGGCGCCCGTCCGCGCCGAACGTGGGCCGGGTTCCGATGTAGGCGGCCCCCCCGCCCCGGACGCCGTCGCGCACCGTGTGGACCGCGTAGACGCCGGGCGGCGGGTGGAGCTCGCGCAGGGCGTCGATGTTGGCCGTCGGGAAGCCCAGCTCGCGCCCGACGCGACGGCCGGGTTCGACCGTTCCCTCGACGCCGAACCATCGACCGAGCAGGGAGGCGGCGCCGGCCATGTCCCCGGCCGCCACGGCCTGGCGGACGCGGGTGCTCGACACCGGCGCGCCGCCGGACTCGACGGGCGGGACGAGGTCGACCGCGAAGCCGAACCGGTCCGCGAGGCGGAACAGCATCGCCGCATCGCCCGCGCCCCGGTGGCCGAAGCGCCAGCCCTCGCCGACCGCGATGCCGGCAAGGCCCGGCAGGCCCGAGGCCAGCCCGGCGACGAAGGCCTCGGGCTCGAGACGCGCGAACTCCGGCGTGAATTCGCGCACGAGGCATCCGTCGACGCCGAGTCCGTCGAGCAGCCGGAGCTTCATCGGCAGCGGGGTGATCAGCGGCGGGGCGGCGTCGGGACGGAGCACCCGCAGCGGGTGGGGATCGAACGTCAGCACCCAGGCCTGCCCGCCCGCGGCCCGGGCGCGGCTCCGGGCGGCGTCGATGACGCGCCGGTGGCCCAGGTGGAGACCGTCGAGGAAGCCCGCCGCAAGCGCCACCGGCCCCGCCTCGCGGGGGACCTCGGACGCCTGGCGGACCACGCGCATCACACCGCCGGGAGCAGAACGGTCAGCGGGAGAAGCGAGGCCGCGAGATCCTCGCGGGTACCCTGCAGGATCGCGTCGAGCGGCCGGGCGTCGCCCACTTGGAACGAGCCCGAGGCCGAGCGCCGGAGGGACTCGAGGAAGGCCCCGCACCCGAGCTCGCGGCCGATGTCGGCGCAGAGCGTCCGGACGTAGGTGCCCTTCGTGCATCGCAGCCGGAAGACGGCGCGGGGCGGGTCGAACCCGAGGAGGGAGAAGTCGTAGACGTGGATCAGGCGCGGCTCGCGCGGGACGGTCTGCCCGCGACGGGCGAGCTTGTAGAGCGGCACGCCCTCCTTCTTGATCGCGGAGACCATCGGCGGGGTCTGCATCTGGTCGCCGCGGCGCGTCTCCATCGCGGCGCGGAGGGCGGCCTCCGTCACGCCGGCCGGGTCGCGTTCGGCGGTGACGCGGCCGTCGGCATCCTCGGTGTCGGTCTCGACGCCGAGGCGCATCGCGCCCTCGTAGGTCTTGTCTGCGCCCATCACGCGGTCGGAGACCTTGGTGCCGCGCCCGATCAGGAGCACGAGCAGTCCGGTCGCCATCGGGTCGAGGGTGCCGCCGTGGCCGACCTTGCGGAAGCGGAAGCGGCGGCGGACGGCGTCGACGACGTCATGGGACGTCATCCCGCCGGGCTTGTCGACCATCAGCAGGCCGTCGGGATCCGGAAGGTCGGAAGGCGGCGGTCGTCGCATCTCAGGGCTCCTCGTCCGCCCCCGGGGAGCGGGGCGCATCGCGGGGGTCCGGCGCCGCGTCGTCCGCCGCCGGCTCCATCTCGGAGAGCAGCGCGAGGACGCGGTCGCCGCGTTCGATCGCAAGGTCGCGCTCGAAACGGAAGACCGGCGTGTACTTCAGCTTCACGGCGCGGTGGCAGAGGTCCTGCAGCCTCCCGCGGTGGTGGTTCAGGTGGCGGAAGACGCGGGAGGCCTCGGCGTCGTCGCCGCGCACGGACACGAGGACCCGCGCCTGGCGGAGGTCCGGGCTCGTCTCCACGTGCGTCACGGTGACGGCGGCGAAGTCGAACGACTCGCCGGCCATCTCCCGGTACAGCACGGTCGCAAGCTCCCGCTTCAGGAGCTCGTTGATGCGGGTGATCCGCTGGCTCTGCATCGCCCGGCCTCCGGCGCTACAACTCCTGGGCGATCTTCTGCACGTCGTAGGCCTCGATGAGGTCGCCGGCCTGGTAGTCCCCGAAGTTGTCGAGGCGGATGCCGCATTCCTGGCCGTCGCGCACCTCGGAGGCGTCGTTCTGGAACCGCTTCAGCGAGGCCAGGGCGCCCTCGAAGATGACGTCGCCCTGGCGCCGCACGCGGGCGCGGGCGCGGGACGTGATCTTGCCGCCGCGCACGATGCAGCCGGCCACCGCCCCCTTCTTGCTCAGCTGGAAGACCTGCTTGACCATCGCCTGCCCCAGCGGGATCTCCTTGATCACCGGCTCGAGCAGTCCGGCCATCGCGTTGCGGACCTCGTCGATCAGCTCGTAGATGATGCTGTAGTGGCGGATCTCGACGCCCTCGCGCTTCGCGACCTTCTCGACCCCCGTCTCGTTCGCCACGTGGAAGCCGATGATGATCGCGTTCGAGGCCTTCGCCAGCAGCACGTCGTTGGCCGAGATGTTGCCGACGCCCGTCAGGATGACCTTCTGCGACACCTTCTGGCTCTTGATCTCGGAGAGGGCCTGCTGGATGGCCTCGAGCGTCCCCTGCACGTCGCTCTTGAGCACGATCGACAGCTCGACCTTCCTCGTCGCGTCCGTCTGCGTGAGCAGGTCGTCGAGCGACATCCCCCGCCGCGGCGCCTGCAGCGACTCGAGCCGGCGGGCCGCCAGCTTCTCCTCCGACGACTGCTTCGCCTCGCGGTCGTTGGCGACGACGCTGAACTCCGAGCCCGCCTCGGGCACCGCCGTCAGGCCGAGCATCTGCACCGCGAACGACGGCCCCGCCGTGCGCACGCGGACGCTGCGGTCGTTCTCGAGGGACTTCACGCGGCCCCAGTAATCCCCGCAGACGACCGCGTCGCCGACCTGCAGCGTGCCGGACTTCACCAGCACCGTCGCCACCGGGCCGCTGCCCGGGGCCATGCGCGCCTCGAGCACGAAGCCCGACGCCCTGCGGCGCGGCACCGCCTTCAGGTCGAGCATCTCGGACTGGAGCAGGATCATCTCGAGCAGGTCGTCGATCCCCTGCCCCGTCGCGGCGCTGACCGGCACGCAGACGGTCGTTCCGCCCCAGTCGTCCGGCGTCAGCCCGTTCTGCTGGAGCTGGCCCTTCACGCGGTCGATGTTCGCGCCGGGAAGATCGATCTTGTTGAGCGCGCACATGGTCGTGACGTTGGCGGCCCGGGCGTGCTGGATCGCCTCCAGCGTCTGGGGCTTGATGCCCTCCTCGGCGGAGATCACGATGACGGCGATGTCCGTCACGTTCGCCCCGCGCGCCCGCATCTGCGTGAAGGCGGCGTGGCCCGGCGTGTCGATGAACGTGATCCACCGGTCGTGGAACTGCACCATGTAGGCGCCCATGTGCTGCGTGATGCCACCGGCCTCGCCGGCGACCACCTTCGTCTTGCGGATGTGGTCGAGCAGCGACGTCTTGCCGTGGTCGACATGGCCCATGAAGGTGACGACCGGCGGGCGCTGGATCAGCTCCTCGGGCCGCTCCACGACCTCGGGCTTCGCCTCCACCTTCTTCTTGGGCGGAGCCGGCTTCTCCTCCTGGACCTTCTTCTCGTGCTCGACGCGGATCCCGTGCTTGAGGCCGAGCTGGTGGGCCACGCGGAACTCGAGCCGCTCGTTGATCGACGCGAACACGTTCATCCGCATCAGCTCGGCGATCATCACGTTCGGCTTGAGGCCGAGCTGGACGGCGAGCTCCTTGACGATGATCGGTTCGCGCACGCGGATGATCGACGGCTTCTCGGGCTCCGGCGCGTGCGCCGGGGCCGCCGGCGCCGCGGCCAACGACGCGGCCGGCGACGGCTCGGGCGGCGGCGGGGGTTCCGCCGGGGCCGGGACGGGTTCCGCGACGGGAACGGCGGCGACCGGCTCGGGCCCGGGGGCCGCGGCCGGCGCGGCACCGAACATCGCGCGCGCCTTCCGGACCTGCGTGACCGATGCGTTCGCCGAGGGGTTGGCGGTGACGTCCTCCCCGTCGGCGCGGAGCCGGTCCATCAGCTCCTTCGTCGCAACGTTCAGTTCCTTCGCCAGTTCGTACATTCTCATGGCTCGATCACACCGTGCTTTCGCTCGTATCCCGCCTCGGCCGCCCGGTGCACCGACGCGGCCGCGGCCGCGTCGAAGCCTTCCACCGCCTCCAGGTCCGCGATGTCCGCCGCGAGGATGCCCTCGAGCGTCAGGAAGCCCGCCTGCACGAGCGCCTCGGCCTTCTCCGGGCCGATGCCCTCGACGGCCGCCAGCTCGGCGATCGCCTTCGCGACCTTCTCCTCGAAGCTCACGTCGGCGGCCTCGCGCTCGATGTCGACGCGCCAGCCGGTCAGCTTCGACGTCAGGCGCGCGTTCTGCCCCTTCTTGCCGATCGCAAGCGAGAGCTGGTCGGCCGCGACGACCACGTTCACCGTGCGCGTCGTCTCGTCCGCCGTGACCCGGGTCAGCCTGGCGGGCTGGAGGGCGTTGGCGACGTACTGCTTGATGTCCTCGTGCCAGCGGACGATGTCGATCTTCTCGCCGGAGAGCTCGCGGACGATGTTCTTGACCCGCATGCCGCGCATGCCGACGCAGGCGCCGACGGGGTCGACCTTCTCGTCCCGCGAGGCCACCGCCAGCTTCGTCCGAAAGCCCGGCTCGCGCGCGATGCCCCGGATCTCCACCGTGCCGTCGGCGATCTCGGAGACCTCCAGCGCAAAGAGCCGGCGCACGAAGTCGGGATGGGAGCGCGACAGGACGATCATCGGCCCGCCGGACGTGTTGTCCACCTTGAGAACCAGCGCCCGGATGCGGTCGCCGACCTGGTATTGCTCCGTCACCGGCCGCTCGGAGCCGGGCATCGTCGCCTCCGCCCGCTCGAGCTCCACGACCACGTCGCTGCGCTCGAACCGGCGCACCGTCCCGCTGACGATGTCGCTGGTGCTGTTCTTGTACTCCTCGAACATGCGCTCGCGCTCCGCCTGGCGGATGCGCTGCATGATCGCCTGCTTCGCGGTCTGCGCCGCGATGCGCCCGAGGGTGCCGGGGCTCTTCTCCACCTCGATCGTGTCGCCGATCCGGGCGTCGGCCTTGATCCGCCGCGCGTCGGACTGCAGCATCTCCTCGCCGGGGGAGCGGACGGCCTCAACGACCCGGTACTTCGCAAACGTCTTGCTCTCCAGAGTTTTGCGGTCGATCTCGACCCGCAGGTCGGTCGCGTCGCGGACGGTCTTGCGCGCCGCGGCGGCGAGCGCATCCTCGACGGCGCGAATGATCGTCTCGCGGTCGAGCCCACGCTCCCGCTGCAAGTACTCCAGCATCGCCAGCATTTCGTTGTTCATACCGACACACTCCTCCAGGCCCTGCCCGGGGCACCCTGCATATGGCAGAATGACAAAGAACCCCCGCTCCCCCGATCCTGCGTCGACCGGGGGGACGGAGATTTCCCAAAGTCCACAAGATTTCATAGTAAGCCGCACCGGCAAGTCCCGTCAACTGCGAAGAAACGGAAAACGTCCGGCCGGAGGGCCTTGGGGAGGGCCCGCACCGTCGCGGCGCGACGGCTCGCGCGGCCGCCGCGGCAACCGCCCGGGCCGGTTCAGCCGTCCGGGCGCGACGGATCCCGGGGCCCCGGGGGACTTCCGCGGGGGTCGGCCCCCCGTCCGCGGCCTCCGCCCCAGGGATCGACGGTGCGGAGGGGGCGGTGGACCGATCGCAACTGCACCGTGAGCCGGAGGATGTGCGCGGCGGAGAAGAGGACGAACATCACGACCATCAGGAGGAATCCCGCGGTGCGAAGGCGGCTTGCGGCGTCCGCCGTCCAGACCAAGGCGACGCCGGCCAGCCCGCACGCGTAGGCGGCGATCCTCAACCAGAACTCGATCCGCTTCATGCTTGGTGCGTAGCAGAACCGGGCGATGCAATCAACTGGTTTACAGACGCCAACACTTAGCCTACTATCCGCCGCGGGTCGGGAGACCCGAACGATATGCAAGTCAGTTTCCGCTGTCCCAACTGCCAGTGCAAGATGGCGATCGACGCCGCGGCGGCTGGGGAAGCGGTGACGTGTCCCCAATGCAGGGCCAAGGTCACCGTTCCCCAGGCGCGTCTCGGCCCGGGCGTCACGCTGGGCGGCTTCAGGATCGAGCGCCTGGTCGGCGCCGGCGGCATGGGCGAGGTCTACCTGGCCCGGCAGCTTTCGATGGACCGGCCCGTCGCCCTGAAGATCCTGGCCGCGCACGCGCGCAGCCGCGAGGACAAGGAACGGTTCATCCAGGAGGTGCGGACGCTCGCGCGCCTCGAGCATCCGAACATCGTCACCGCCCACGAGGCCGGCGAGGACGGCGGGCACCTCTTCCTCGCGATGGGCTACGTCAACGGCGAGGCGCTCGACCGCCGGCTGGCATCGCAGGGCCGCATCCCCGAGCGCGAGGCGCTCAAGATCGTGCGCAAGGTCGGCAAGGCCCTGGAGTACGCGTGGTCCGAGCACCGCCTGCTGCACCGCGACATCAAGCCGGGCAACATCCTGATCGACGCGCATGGCGAGCCGAAACTCGTCGACCTCGGCCTCGCCCACTCCGTGCAGAGCGCGGAGTCCGGTCGGGCCGAGAAGCCGCGCGCCGCCGGCACGCCGAACTACATGAGCCCCGAGCAGGCCGAGGGGCGCGACGACCTCGACTGCCGGTCCGACATCTACGCGCTCGGCGCCACGCTCTACCACACGATCACGGGGCAGCTCCCCTACGCGGCGGACACGCCCGACGAGACGCTCCGCCTCAAGTTCGCCGAGCCGCTGCCGGACCCGCGGAGCCTGAATCCCCAGGTGACGCCCTCGTGTGTCGCGCTGCTGACGGGCATGCTGTCGCACGACCGCGCGGAGCGCTATTCGACGTGGAAGGAACTGCTGACGGACGTCGACCGCGTCCTCTCGGGCAAACCCCCCGCCCACAGCGCGCTTCCCGGCGAGCACACCAACCGCGTGCGCCTCACGGCCGCGGAGGTGCAGGCTCTCCAGGACAGCGCCCGGTCCGCCCGCCGGGAATCGCCCATCAAGATGATCCTCACCGTCGCGGCCACGGTCCTCGTCGTGGGCGGCGGCATCGCCGTCGCCCTCTGGCTCCGCGACCGCATGGAGACGCCGCCGCCCACCCCCCATCGCACCCCGCAGGAACTCGCCGCGCTCAAGGCCGAGGAGGATGCCCGCGTCCGCCTGGCCGCGCTCGAGGCGCGGTACCGCGAGACCCTCCAGTTCCACGAGGCCCACGCCGACGACATCCCCGCCTGCGTCCAGCGGTGGAAGGACCTCGCCCGGGACGCCGAACGGACCGAATGGGGCGCACTCGCCCAGAAGGAAATCCAGAAGCTCGCCCGGCGCGCGGAGGAGGAGGCCGCCAAGGCCTACGCCGCGCTGGCGGCGTCCGTCCAGCCCCTCGTCGAGGCCGGCGAATCCGACGCGGCCATCCTGAAACTCGAGGCCTATACCGGCCCCTATGCCGCGGAGACCCTGGCCCAGCGGACCGCCGAGGCCGACCGCATCCGCGCGCGCGCCGCCGCGATGGCCGCGGAACGCCAGTCCAGCGCCGCCAAGGCCTTCGACACGGCCCGGCGCGACGCCATCGCCCGGCTCGTGAAGCTCGATTACGCCGGCGCCCTGAGTTCCTTCGAGACGGCCTGCCGCTCCGGCGGCCTCGATCCCGCCGCCGGCGAATGCGTGCGATGGCGCAACACCATCCTGGCCGCCCAGCGTCAGAAGGACATCGTCCTCGAATCCGTCCGCGGCGACAGCGGGAAGACCGTGGAACTCCAGCTCGCCGGAGGGCCGGAAAGCTGGGAGATCACCGGCATCGAGGGCGGCGCGATCCAGGCCCGGCGCAAGGTCGGCGGAGGCTACATGGCCCGCACCATCGCCTACACGGAACTGCACCTCGTCGAGAAGTACCGCCGCCTCGAGCGCATCCCCGCCCCGGCGAACCGCATCCTCCAGGCCCTCCTGCTGATGGAGGCCGGCAACCCCGCCATGGCCCGCAAGACGCTCGAGCCGTCCGAGGACGAGGTCGCCCGCGCGCTGCTCGACGCGATGGACACCGAGGCGCGGGCCTCCGCGGAGACCACCGCGGAGCGGACGCTCGCCCTGCTGCTGAAGCGACTGGGGATCCCGGAGGGAACCGGAACGGCCGAGGCCGCCTCGCGGATCCGCCGGACCCCGTTCACCGCCGTGGACGTCCAGACCCTCCGCGCCGCGGCCGCCGACTTCCGTCGGGTCCACGGCGGAACCTCCTACGCCGCCCGCACGGACGAGATCCTCCTCGCCATCGAGAAGGTCAACACCTACCCGCGCGAGGTTGATTCCGCCGCCGTGGGCCGCGCGATCGACAACCTCAAGCGCGCCAACCCCGGCTCCGCCGCCCACCTCGACGAGTCCCTCCGACAGACCGGCGACGGCCTCGAGTTCGTCGCCGAGGGCGCGGCCGCCGCCGGCCTCAGCAGCCTCGCCCCCCTCGCGGGCCTGCCGGTGGTGCGGATCGTCCTGACGGCCCCCGCCCTCCGCGATCTCGCCTCGCTGCGCGGACTGCCGCTCCAGGAGATCGAGATCCGCGGCGCGCGCATCGAGAACCTCGACGCCCTGCGCGGGCTCCCGCTCAAGCGGCTGGCGCTCGTCCGGTGCGGCATCGAGAACCTCGCCCCGCTGACGGGCCTCGCGCTGGAATCGCTCGATCTGTCGCAGAACCGCATCGCCTCCTTCTCGCCCCTGGCGGGCATGCCGCTGAAGCGGCTCGTCCTGAGCGACAACACCCAGATTGCGACGCTGCGCTACGTGTCGGGCATGCCGATCGAGGAACTCGCCTGCGACAACTGCGCCAAGATCGACGACCTCAAGCCGCTCCGCGGCAGCCCGCTCAAGTCCCTCTCCATCGAGAACACCGCCGTCGCCGATCTCTCGGCCCTCAAGGATTCCACCATCGAGACGCTGAACATCGGCGGCTGCCGCCAGGTGAAGGACCTCGCCCCCCTCAAGTCCATGCCCCTGCGCAAGCTGACCATCTGGGGCCTTCCGCTCGAGGACCTGGGCGCGCTGGACGGCCTGGCGCTGCAGCACCTCCACGCCGCCGACATCCCCGCCCTCGCGTCGATCGCCGGGTTGCGCGGGATGCCGCTGGAAAGCCTCACGCTGCGCGACACGGGCGTCACCGACCTCACCCCGCTCCAGGGCATGCCCCTCAAGCGGCTGGTCCTCGCCCGCACGCCCATCACGGAGGTCGCCGTCCTCGCCGACCTGCCGATCGAGTACCTCGACATCAGCCACTGCGATCGGATCCGCGACCCCACGTCCATCGAGAAGTGCGCGTCGCTCACGACGATCGTCATCCCCGACCGCCCGCGCTACCGGTACATGCTGCGCACGATGAAGTCGCTGAAGTACGCGGGGACCTCGTCCGACACGCTTCTCCCGATCACGGAGTTCCTCGGCGAGTCGGAGGAGGCCCTGCGGGCCGCCCCGGCGGCCCAGCCGCCGGCCGAGGCCCGGCCGCCCCGCCCCGCCGGCGCGCGTCCGCCGCGGCCCGCCGCGCCCTGACCGCGCGCCGCCCTACCCGCCCAGCGCCATCTGCAGCGCGATCAGCGCGTACGACGTCACCAGGACCGGATCGGACTCCCAGTAGCGGCCCACCTCGTTGATCCAGAAGCCCTGCCCCGTCTTCGGGTCCGTCTTCTGCAGGCTCACGAGCGCCTCGACCATCTGGGTCCGCCAGTGGAAGGGCTCCCGCCCCGCCGGATGAAACACGTCCTGCCCGTACGCGGCCAGCCCCTTCGACATGACGTTCAGGAGGTAGTACAACCCCTCCTTCTCGTCCTTCGTGTCGAACGACTCGGCGCCGCCCGACACCCGGTTGTTCGCGTCCAGCCCCCAGTGGCTCACCGCCCAGTTGATCGTCGCCTCGACCCGCGGATCCGTCCGGTCGACCTCCGCGTAGATGTAGCTCAGGAGCCCCGCGTAGGTCATGCCCTTCATCGAGCGGAACTTCACCACGCCCGCCGCGTTCGTCCGGGTGCCGGAGCGCGTCTGCCCGGGATGGTAGACGAACCCGCCCCGGTCGGCGGGATCGTCGCTCGCCCACGTGGCGGTGTTGAACCGCGCGTCGTTCTGCGTCCGCTGCACGAACGCCTCCGCGGCCTTCCAGTCCAGGTCGGCCCTCGCCCCGCCGTCCTTGCGCAGGTCCTCGGCCGACTGCGTCGCGCGCATCGCCTCGAACGCGATGTAGGAGTTCGAGAGGTCGGCGTACGGCCGCCCGGTATCGACGTCGTAGCCCATGCCGCCGTGGTAGAGATCGCCCCCCAGGTGCTGGCTGCGCGCGACGTAGCGGCGGGCCTTGAGCACGACCGGCGCCGCGCGGGAATCCCCGCTGAGGTGCAGGGCCACCATCGCGATCGCGGTGTTGTAGTTCGGCATGCCGCCGCCCTTGACCTGCTCCTTCGGCTCGCGGTAGATCGCGCCGTTCTCGTGGGCGCACGAGAGAAGGAAGTCGACCGCCTTCCGCGCGGCCGGCGTGTCGGCCCGCCCCGCGCGCGCCAGCGCCCAGAGCGGCAGCGCCGTCAGCGCCGGGAACTGCTCGTTCGACCAGTGCCCGCCCGCGTTCTGCTGCGCCAGGAGCCACGCGATCGCGCGGTCCGACGCCGCGCCGGGGTCGCGCCGGAGCGATTCGCCGATTCCCTGCGGCCCGCCCCGCGTCGTCAGCACCGTGGCATCGTTCGTCGGCGCGGCCGCCACCGAACCCGCCCACGCCGCCGCCAGCACCGCCATCGCCATCGTCCGGTTCATGGCATCCCCGCCTATTGCTGTGTGACGGCCTTCGATCCGCTTCCGCCACCCGAGGTCGTCACCCGGATCGTCTGCTGCCCGTCACTGTTGTTGGCCACGTAGAGGCCGGTGGCGCCCGAGCCCGTGATGGTTCCGAGGCTGCTGTTTCCCACCGTCCATGTGTAGGTGCCCGAACCGCCGCTGGCCGTGTAGGTCGTCGTGGAGTTGTTGGACACGGTGCTCGACCCGGTGATCGTGATCGTGCCCCCGCCGCCCCCGTTGGTGGGGACGGTGGCCGTGCCGTAGACCGTTCCGTAGAGGGTGGGCTCGATCCAGGTCCCCTGCATCGTCGCGCTGCCGCCCGACACGGTGACGACCGCCTGGAGGATGCCCTGGGCCCCGGCCGAGGTCAGGCCGGTGAGCTGGATCCGCGCCGAACTCTCGGACGCCTGGGAGACGCTGCCGCGGAGGATGCGCCCGTTGTTGTCGATCGCCTGAAGGTCGGATCCATCCTGGATGAGGTTGAGGGTCGTGATCGCCGCCCCCGTGTTCGCCGAGACGATGTTCCCGCCGGAATTGGCGTAGAAGCCGGCGATGATCAATCCGACCTGGCGGATGACTGTGTCGGGCGAACCGACCTCGCATCCGACGAGCACCGCGCCCGCCACCGCCGCGACCGCAAGCCCCGCGCCCAGGATCTTCTTCATGGCACCCCGTTCATCGTCGTTGCGCCGGCGACATGCCGGCGCCGGACAGTGTAGGCACGGGGCACCCCCGGCGCAACCCCGGCGGGCAGCGGGGACGGATGGATGGAGGCGTCGACGACCCGGAGGAAGTGCCCATCGCCACGGCGCGCCCCCTCGCCCTCCATCCGCCCCCCCGTCCCTCCCCTTCTCCTCCGCTCCGGGGGCGACACGACCCGGCATCCGCGGTATGGTTCCGGCATGACGACGTTCCGGACGTTCGAGGAGATCGAGTGGAGCGGCTGGGAGCCGGCGCAGCGCGCGACGCTGCTGTTCGTGCGGCGCGACGGCCGGCTCCTGCTGATCGAGAAGAAGCGCGGACTCGGCGCGGGCAAGATCAACGCCCCCGGCGGACGGATCGAGCCCGGGGAGACGCCCGTCGAGGCCGCCATCCGCGAGGTGCAGGAGGAGGTCCGCGTGACGCCGCACGCGCCGGTCGAACGCGGCCGCCTGCGGTTCCAGTTCGCCGACGGCTTCTCGATCTCCGGCGCCGTCTTCCTGGCCGAGGGCTGCGACGGCGAGCCGCGCGAGACGGACGAGGCGGTGCCGCTGTGGATCGCCCCCGCGGACATCCCCTACGCGCGCATGTGGGCCGACGACCGGGTCTGGATCCCGCACATGCTCGGGGGGCGGTGGTTCGACGGCCGCTTCCTGTTCGACGGCGACGCGATGCGCGGCTACCGGCTGGAGGCCGGTCCCGGCGCCTTCACGACGCGCGGCTGACGAGGAAGTCCGCCGGGCCGGGCAGGCCCCTCCCGGCGCCGCCCCCGCGGCGGCCTCGACGACGGCCGGCTCACGCCGGCGGGGGAAGGCGGCGCTCGAGTTCGGCCACGCGCCGGACGAGGCCGAGGAGCTGCTCGCGCATCTCCGGAAGCCGCATCGTGTAGGCATGGATCCGCTTCGCGCGGTCCATCGGCATCGCGGGCGAACCGAGAACCATCGCGCCCGCGGGGACGTCCTTCGAAACCCCCGCCTGCGCCCCGATGATGGCGCCCTCGCCGACCTCGAGATGGCCGGAGATGCCGACCTGGCCGGCCAGCACGGCGCGCGCCCCGATGGACGAACTGCCGGCGATGCCGACCTGGGCGACGATCACGGCGTGGTCGCCGATGACGACGTTGTGGGCGATCTGCACGAGGTTGTCGACCTTGACGCCCTGCCCGATGACGGTCTTGCCGAAGCGCGCGCGATCGACCGTGACGTTGGCGCCCAGTTCCACGTCGTCGCCGATCACGACGATGCCGAGCTGCGGGATCTTCGTGCGCACGCCCTTCTCATCGGCGGTGTAGCCGAACCCGTCGCTGCCGACGACGCAACCGTTGTGCAGGATCACGCGGGCGCCGATCCGGCAGCGCTCGCGGATGGACACGTTCGGATAGAGGCGGCAGTCCTCGCCGACGACCGCCTCGTGGCCGACGTAGACGTGCGCTCGGAGCACGGTGCGCGCCCCGATGCGGGCGCCGGGTTCGACGACGACGAACGGGCCGATGCGGACCCCCTCGCCCACGGCGGCGTCCGGCGCGATGACCGCGGACGGGTGGATGCCCGGCGGGTCGGGAACCGGCGGCGGCGCGAACAGGGACGCGGCGTGCGCGAAGGCGGCGTCCGGGTTGTCGACGCGGATCAGCGCGGCGGGGCTGGGCCGGTCCCAGGCCTTCGCGACGATGACGGCGGCGGCACGGGTGACGGAGACGTCGCCGGCGTAGCGGAGATTGGCGACGAAGGCGACCTCGCCGGGCCGGGCGTCCCGGATGCCCGCGACACCGGTGATGACGGGCGTGCCGTCCCCCTCGCAGCTCCCGCCCAGCCGGGCGGCCAGTTCTGCGACCGTCAGCACGGGGCGATCCATCTACTTCTTGTCCCCGTCCTTGGCGGCGGCGGGCTGGAGCGGCGGCGGGATGTTGGCCGGGGCGCCCTTGTTCAGCAGCGCGACGACCTCCTCGGTGATGTCGTTCTTCGTGTCGACGTAGAGGACGCTCTCGACGCCGTTGAGGCTGGCGCCGGAGGAGTCGAGCACGGCCTCGTAGCTCTTGTCCCGGGCGTGCGTCCGGACGATCTCGCGGATCTCGCCGACGAGGCCGCGGCGCATGCGGCGGCTCTGCTCCTCGAGCTGCTTGCCGCGGCGCTCGCGGAAGCCCTGGATGCGGGTCTCCTGCTCGCGGATCCCCATCACCTTCTCCTCGGCCGCGTTGCGCTTGGCGGCGCGGACCTCGTCGCTGAGCGCCGTGTTCTGCGACTCCTCGCGGAGGGCGTTGAACTCCTTCTGCAGCTTCTCGCCGTCGGCGACGAGCTTCTTGAGTTCCTCGTCGAACTCCTTCGCCTGCGACTTGAGCTGCGCGTCGGCCACGCGGGTCTTGTAGTACTCGTTGAAGCACCGGTCCAGGTTGATGAACGCGATGGTGCCCTTCCGGTCCTGCGCGCCCGCCGCGGTCGCCAGCCCGATCACCACCGCCGCCAGCACGCCCGCCGTTCCCTGCATCGTCCTTCGCATGCGCCGTCCCTTTCGCCCCCGGGATGGTTCCCTAGAAGGGGTAGCCGAACATGATGTTGAACCGTCCGTTGTCGTCCTCGTTGTAGTCGTCGGCATCGATCTGCCACGCGTAGTCGAGCCGCAGCGGCATCATCGGGATGTCGAGACGTATCCCGACACCGTAGCCGGTATTCCAGTCGAGATCAAACTCGAAGGGGTCCTCCCAGACCATGCCGCCGTCGACGAAGGCGGCGAGGCGGACCATCTTGTAGACGGGCACGGTGTACTCGGCCGACGCGAAGGCCATGCTCCGGCCGCCGAGGGGCTCGCCCTCCTCGTCCGACGGGCCGATGTGGCGGTATTCGAAGGCGCGCACGGTGTAGAGGCCGCCGAGGAAGAACCGGTCGAAGAGCGGCACGCGAGTGGCGTCGCCGTACTCCTCCATGAAGCCGACGTGGCCGCGGAGGAGGAAGACGTGGCCGAACCAGAGGGGGATGTACTGGCTGCTGCGGAGTTCCAGCTTGTACCAGTCGGTGTCGGCGCCGAGCGGGCCGCCGGCGAGCGTCGAGCTGAGCCGCGTCTGGTTGCCGCGCGTGGTCAGGCGGGTCCGGTCGCGGGTGTCGCGCACGAGCGAGAGCTCCAGCGAGCTCTTCATGCGCGTGCCCTCCTCGGCCTGGATGGCGGCGCTGGCGTCCTCGTCGACGTCGGAGATCTCGATCTCCTCGAGCCCGTAGGTGGCGCCGACGGAGTAGAAGCGCGCGAGGGACTTCTCGAGCGAGAGCTGTCCGCCGAGGCGGCCGACATCGTAGAGGGAGCTGTAGTAGCTCGCCTCCCGGCTGTAGAGATCGACGCCCAGGCGCAGGCGCTGGTCGAGGAAGTAGGGCTCGATGAAGCTGAGGTAGTAGTCCTGGCGGCGCGTGCCGATCTCCGCGCCGAGGCGGACCTTCTGGCCGGCCCCGAACGGGGGCCACGACCCGAGGTCGACGTTGCCGTGGCCGATCTCGACGCGCCCGACGAGCCGGTCGATGCTCGAGAAGGCCACGCCGGCCTCGGCGGTGCCCATCCGGTCCTCCTCCACGTCGAGCACGAGGTCGTGCCATCCGGCCTCCTCGGCGGGTTCCGGGGTCGCGGCGACGTAGGAGAAGTAGCCGAGGTTGCGGACGCGGTTCTCGCTGGTCCGCACGCGCGACCGGTTGAACGGCTCGCCGGGGGCGACGACGAGTTCGCGGCGGATGACCTCGTCGTGGGTCACGACATTGCCCCGGATCTTGATGTCGCGGATCTTCGACTTCGTCCCCTCCTTGACCTGGAGGCGGAGGTCGGCCTTCCCCGACTCGGCGGCGGCGTCGATCGCCGGCCGGACCTGCGTCAGGATGTAGCCGCGGTTCCCGTAGTAGTCCAGGATCGCCTCGCGCGCGGCATCGATCTCGGCCATCGAGGCGGGACCGCCGGGCGCGAGCCGGGCGACGCGGGCGATGTCGTTCGACGGGAAGAGCGTGACGCCCTCGATCGCGACGGAGGCGAGCCGGTACGACACGCCCTCGGTGATCCGGAACTGCAGCGCGACGCGGTCGCCGCCGCTGCGGACGTACTCGGGGCCTTCGACGCGCGCATCGAGATGGCCCCGCTCGGCGTAGAGGCGCTGCAGGGCGTGCGCGTCGGCGCGGATGTCGTCCTCGCTCAGCCGTCCCGCGCCGGTGAACCAGTGGACGGGATTGTACCAGCGGAACCGTTTCTGCTTCATCCGCTCCGTCAGGTCCGACTCCGCCACGACCTTCGCGCCGGCGAAGCGGATGGCCGACACGCGGGCCCGCAGGCCCTCCTTGACCGTGACGGCGACGCGGACGGTGCCCGGCGCGGCGCCCGGCGTCATCGTCCACGTCAGCCGCGCCTCGGGATAGAACGTCTTCGCGTACTCGTCCTGAATGCGCCGCGCGGCGGCCGCCAGCTTCGCGTCGTCGACCAGGTCGCCGACGCCGAGGGCCAGCCACTCCCGGACCTTGCGGTTGCCGACCTCGTCGGCCCCGGCGATCTCGAGCCGCTCGATGGTCGGGCGCGCGTTGACGGAGAAGACCACGGCCACGGCGCCGTCGCCCGCCGGCTCCGCGCGCACGGCGACGGAGCTGAACCGCCCGGTCCGCTCGAGGGCCCGCACGTCGCGCGCGGCGCGATTGACGTCGAACGGCATCCCGGCGCGGGTCTCCACGACGGACTGCACGTAACCCGGGTCGGCGGGGGCGTCGCCCGCCTTCTCGACGCGCACCTCGCGCACCGACTGCGCGGCGGCGGCGGCGGCGATCAGGAGGACGGCGGCGGCGGCGGACATCGTCTTCATTCGTCGGTTCCTCCCTCGCTCGGCCGGATCGGAGCCCCCGCGTCGGTGCCCTCGTTCCGGAGATCTCCGAAGCGGGTGAGCTGTTCGTCGAAGTGCAACTCGACCTCGCCGACGCGTCCGTTGCGCTGCTTCGCGACGTCGACGATGGACAGCCCCGGGTTGATCTCGGCGTCGCCGTAGCGCGGGTCGCCCTTGTTCCGGATGGGGCGCCGCAGCAGCATGACGACGTCGGCGTCCTGTTCGATCGAGCCCGAGTCGCGCAGGTCGGAAAGCTTGGGCACGCCGCTCTTGTCGCGCAGTTCCGGCTGGCGGTTGAGCTGGCTGAGCACGAGCACGGGGATGCGCAGCTCCTTGGCCATCGCCTTCAGCGTGCCGGAGATGGCCTGCGTCTCGCGCTGGCGGCCCTCCTTCTCGAAGCCGGGATAGTGAAGCATCTGGAGGTAGTCGACGACGACCAGGCCGATGTCGTGCATCTTCTTCATCCGGCGCGCGCGGGCGCGGAGCTGGGGCGCGTCGAGGCCCGGCGTGTCGTCGACGTGGATGCGGGCCTCCATCAGGTCGCGGGCGGCGGCGACGAGGCGGCGCTGCTCGTCCTTGTCGCAGAAGCCCTCGACGATCCGCTGCCACCCCACGCCCGCGCGCGAGCACAGCATGCGGCGGACGAGCGCCTCGGCGGACATCTCGAGGCTGAACACGGCCACCGCGCGCGGGCGCCGGTCGCGGGGTCCGTAGCCGGTCGACGGGTTTCCGCCGCACGCGACGTTCTCGGCGATGTTCATGGCCAGCGACGTCTTCCCCTGCGAGGGGCGCGCCGCGAGGATGATCATCTCCGAGGGCTGCAGCCCGAGCAGGATCTTGTCGAGGTTGCGGTAGCCCGTGCTGAGCCCCGTCAGGGTGTTGCCGCCCTCGGCGAGCAGCTGGCCGATCTCCTTCGAGACCGTGTCGACCTGCTGGGGCCAGGAGGCCTGCGCGGGGCCCTGGAAGTCGCCGATCTCGAGGACGGTCTGCTCGGCGCGGCCGAGGACCTCCATCGCGTCGCGGTCGCCGGCGCCGTAGCAGTCCTCGGCCACCTGGCGCACGCGGTCGAGCAGCGAGCGCAGGACGAACTTCTGGAGGACGACCTCGATGTAGTAGGCGGCGTGCTCGACGGTGGGCGTCTGGTCGACCAGCCGCTGGAGATAGGCGTCGCCGCCCAGGGCGTCGAGTTCGCCGAGATCCCGCAGCCGGGCGGCCAGCGTCAGAAGGTCCACCGGCTGCTGCCGCTGGTCCATCTCGGCGCAGACCGCGAACAGGCGCTGGTGGACCGGGCTGTAGAAGCAGTCGGGCCGGATCCGCTTCGAGGCGCACAGGTCCAGGACGCGGGCGGCGTCGAGCAGCACGCTGCCCAGAAGCCCCGTCTCGGCCTCCGAGCTGTTCGGCGGGACCCGGAGGGCGCCCGCAGGCGACCCCCCGCCCCCGTCTGCCGCTCGGGACGCCGGGCGGGCCATGGCGCGTTACTCCTCGACGACCCAGACCTTGAGCGTCGCGACCAGTTCCGGAAGCAGGCGCACCGGCACGGCGAAGACGCCGAGCTCCTTGATCGGATCGGCCAGTTCCACCTGGTGGCGGTCCAGCTCGATGCCCTGGAGCTTCAGCGAATCGGCGATGTGGGCGGAGGTGACCGCGCCGAACATCTTGTCCTCGGCGCCGGTGCGGACGGTGATCGTCACGGACGCGGATCCGATGCGGTCGGCGAGTTCCTTCGCCGCGCCGAGGCGGGCGGTCTCCTTCGCCGCGCGGTCCGCGCGGATCTTCTCCAGGCGGCGGCGGGTGGCGGCCGTCACGGGCGCGGCGAGGTTCTTCGGGAACAGGCAGTTCCGGGCGTAGCCGTCGGACACGCGGACGACGTCGCCGTCGACGCCGAGCCCGTCCACCGCCTGCAAGAGAATGACTTCCATGGCCATGTTCGTGGTCTCCGGTCTAGGGCAGGAGGCCCAGGACGCGCGCGCGCCCGATGGCGCGGCGGATTTCGCGCTGCTGTTTCGCGGTCGTTCCGGTCAGCCGCCGGGGCATGACCTTGCCGCGTTCCGTCATGAACTTGCGGAGGAGCTCGCAATCCTTGTAGTCGATGCGCGTGACGCCCTCGAGGTAGCGCACGCCGCGCTTCGGCCCCGCATCCTTCATCATCATCTGCTCTCGTCGGCTCATTCGTTCTCTCCTGAATCGGTGCTGTCCGCCGTCCTAGAACGGCAGATCGTCCTCGTCCCCGCCGCCCTTCGCCGCCGGCGGCCCGTCCGCCGGGGGCGCATCGCCCTCGTCCACGGCCGGACGCCCCCGCGGCGCCGGCCCGTCCCCCGTCTCGCCCCCGCCGCCGGAGCGGCCGCGGGCGGATTCCATGAACTCGAAGTTCTCGGCGACGACGCTCAACCGGCTCTGCTTCTTCCCGTCCTTCTCCCATTCCTCGAACCGGAGGCGCCCCTCGATGAAGATGGGCGACCCCTTCTTGAAGTAGCGGCCGATCACCTCGCCGCGCTTCCCGAACATCGAGACGCGGACGAAGCAGACCTCCTCGCGATCCTCGCCCTGCTTCGACTTGTAGCGGCGGTTGACGGCGACGCTGAACTCCGCGATCGGGTCGCCGGAGGGCAGGTAGCGCACCTCCGGGTCGCGCGTCAGGTTGCCGATCAGCAGGACCTTATTGAGCGACGCCATCGCGGGCTCCCTCCGCCGGGGCGGCGGCCGCGGCCGGGGCTTCCTCGGCCGCGTGGATCTGCACGCGGACGATCTGCTCGGACAGGCGGTAGCGCTCCAGCAAGCCGGCGATCCTGTCGCCGCCGGCGCGGAATCCGATCACGATGTAGTGACCGCCTTCCATCTTCTTCATCGGGCGGGCGAACGTGCGCTTGCCGAGGCGGGTCGTGTTGTCGATCGTCCCGCCGGCCTTCTCGATCTCCTCGCGCACCACCGCGATCGCGGGATCCAGCTGATCCTCCTTGATCGACTCCGGAAAGATGAACATCGCTTCGTACCGATTCAAGGCTGTCCTCCCGCGTTCGTGTCCCGATTGAACTCGTTCATTGCCCGTTCCACACCGTCCCGCACCACCGCCCTCACCGCATCCGCCGCCCGCTCGACGGCCGCCTCGATCGCGGGCCGTTCCTCGCGCGCGAACGCGGAGAGCACGTGGTCGACCATGTCCCGCTGCTCCGGCCCGCGGCCCACGCCGATCCGGACCCTTGCAAACCCGTCCGTGCCCAGGCGCTCGATCACCGACCGCACGCCCTTGTGGCCCCCCGCCCCGCCCTTCGGCCTCAGCCTCAGCGAGCCGACCGGAAGATCCACGTCATCGTACACCACCACCAGGTCCGCCGGGGCCGCCCGGTGCCACCGCAACAGCGCCGCCACCGCGTCGCCGCTCGCGTTCATGTACGTCAGCGGCTCGACCAGGACCACCCGGCCCGCGCCCACGACGTCCGCCGCGGCGCATCGCGCCTCGGCCCGGTGGCTCCGTCGGAGGACCGCGCCGGCGGCCTCCGCCAGGCGCTCCACGACCATGAACCCGACGTTGTGGCGCGTCCGCTCGTATTCCCTGCCCGGATTCCCCAGGCCGACGACGACCTTCACCGCGCCCTACCCCGATGTTCGGCCGGCAGCGCCGGACCCGCTCACTTCTTCTCGGACTTCTCCTTCCCGGCCTTGGGCGCGGCTTCCTTCGCGGGAGCGGCACCCTTCGCGGCGGGAGCGGCACCCTTCGCGGCGGGAGCGGCACCCTTCGCGGCGGGAGCGGCCCCCTTCGCGGCAGCGGCGCCCTTCGCGGGAGCGCCCTTCGCGGCGCCTTCCTTGCCGCCCTCGGCTTCCTCGCCCTCCTCCGGCTTCTTCGCCGTGATGACCTCGGGCTCGGCGGCGGCCTCGCCCTCGGCGGGCGCGGCGACCTCTTCCTCGGCCTTCGGCATCGACACGGCCGCGATGGCGACATCGGCGCCGGTCACGATCGCGTACTTGGCGGGGTCGAGCTTGATGTCCTTCACCGAAAGGTGCTTTCCGACCGCCAGCCCCGCGACGTCGATCGGGATCTCCTCGAGGATGTCCGCCGGCAGAGACTCGACCTCGATCGTGCGGAGCAGGTGGTCCAGGATGCCGCCCTCCTGCGTCACGCCGACCGGTTCGCCCACCAGCCTCAGCGGCACGGAGACGCGCAGCTTGCGGGTCATCGACACCTCGTAGAAGTCGATGTGCGTCACGCGCCCGTCGATCGGGTGGTGCTGCATCGCCTTGAGCAGGACCTTGCGGGGCTTGCCGCCCGCGACGTCGAGGTCGACGAGCATCTGCTCGCTGTGGTGGCGCTTCATCATCTGGGCGAAATCATGCGCGACGATCTGCACGTTCTCGCCGGCCCTGCCCTCGCTGTACACGACGGCGGGGATCCGGCCCTCGCGGCGCAGGCGCCCCATGGCCGAACTCCCGACCCGGTCCCGGGGCTCCGCCTTGACGGTGATGGTTTCCTTCATGCTCCGTTCGTCCTCTCTCTCGTCCCTACACCTTGAACAGGGAGGTGACCGACTGGTTGTTGTGGATGCGCAGGATGGCCTCGCCGAGCAGCTCCGCGATCGAGAGCACCGAGACGGGGAACCCGCCCCAGTCCTTCGCCGGGACGCTGTCCGTCGTGATCAGTTCCTCGATCGCCGAGTGCTTCAGGCGGTCCACGCCCTCCGCCGTCACCAGCGAGTGCGTGACCATCGCCCGGATGCTCCGCGCCCCGTGCTGCCGCAGCAGGGCCGCCGCCCCGCAGAGGGTTCCGGCCGTCGTGACCAGGTCGTCGACCAGGATCACGTCGCGGTCCTTCACGTCGCCGACCACGTTGATCGACTCCACCTCGCGGGCGTTCTTGCGCTGCTTCGCCGCGATCGCCAGCCCGCACCCGAGCTTCTGCGCGTAGGCGTAGGCCGTCTTCACGCCGCCCGTGTCCGGCGCCACGATGACCATCTCGGCGAGGTTCTTCGCGCGAAGCGCCTTCACCATCACGGGCGAGGCGGTCAGGTGGTCCACGGGGATGTCGAAGAAGCCCTGGATCTGCTGGGAGTGGAGGTCCAGCGTCAGCACCCGGTCGGTCCCGGCGGCGACGAGGAGATTCGCGACGAGCTTCGCGGTGATCGGGACGCGGGGCTGGTCCTTGCGATCCTGCCGGGCGTAGCCGAAGTACGGGAGCACGGCGGTGATCCGCGCGGCGGAGGCCCGCTTCGCCGCGTCGATCATGATCAGCAACTCCATCAGGTTCTCGTTCGGAGGATTGCAGATCGGCTGGATGACGAAGAGGTCGCGGCCGCGGATGTTGTCGACGATCTTGACGAAGACCTCGCCGTCGGGGAAGCGGCGGACGTCGACGCCGCCGAGCGGCTCGCCCAGGTAGGAGGCGAGCCCTTCCGCAAGCTGCGGATGCGCTGTGCCGGACAGGATCTTCACATCAACCTTCCATGCTGCAACTGGTTGCCCGACCAGGATTCGAACCTGGACTCTGGCCTCCAAAGGGCCGTGTGCTGCCGTTACACCATCGGGCAGGCCGGGCAAAACGCGGGACCGTACCGGGTTCCACCCCGGAAGTCAATGCCCGAGCCGCACGAACCCGCCCGGAGCCGCGGCGGGACAGGCCTCCGCGGCGGACGGAACATCCTAGCGGTCCGGGGGCGGGGTGTCGAGCCGGGCCGAAGGCCGGTCCGGCCGGTCTGCGATCAGCCGGCGCCCGTCCGTCGCGCGGACTCGGCCCGGTAGAGAAGGATGCCCTTGAGCACGTCGACGGCCCGGTCGAGCTGGACGTCCCTCGGGGCGGCCCGGGACGCCCCGGCGGGCGGCGATGCGCCGGGGACCGGGTCCGCCTCCGCCCTCGCGCGGAGGATGCGGGCCCAGTCCTCGGCCGGAACGGGGATCAGGATGTCGGGCTCGATGCCGTAGTCGTGGATCACCCGGCGGCCGGGCGTGTAGTACTTCGAGGTGGTCAGCCGCAGGGCGGACCCGTCCTCCATCGGGAGGATCGTCTGCACCGACCCCTTGCCGAACGTCCGCTGGCCGACCAGCACCGCCCGCTTGTGGTCCTGCAGCGCGCCGCCGACGATCTCGGCCGCGCTGGCGCTGCCCTCGTTGACCAGCACGACGACGGGCCACTCGAAGGACTTCGGCGCGCCGCGGACGAGGAAGGTCTGCCGCTGCCGCTCGTCCCGGCCCTGGGTGTAGACGACCATCGCCCCGCGCGGGAGGAACCGGCTGCAGACCTCGACCGCCGCCTGGAGGAGCCCGCCGGGATTGTTGCGGAGATCGATGACGAGCGCCCGCGCGCCCTGCTTCTCCAGGGTCCCGAGCGACGCGTCGAGGGCGCTGGCGGTCCGCTCGTCGAACTGCACCACGCGGAGGTACCCGATGCCGTCCTCGATCAGCCGGGCGTCCTTGACGCTGGCGACGCTGATGATGGCGCGCTCGATCTCCAGCGTGCGCACGTCGGTCGCCCCCTCGCGCAGGATCCGGATCTTCACGCGGCTCCCCGGGGGGCCCCGCATCAGCTTCACCGCCTCGCCGAGGTCCATCATGTCGGTCCGCTGCCCGTCGATCTCGACGAGCCTGTCGCCCGCCATCAGCCCCGCGCGGAAGCCCGGCGTGTCCTCCATCGGGGCGATGATCGTGAGGACCCCGTCGCGGACGCCCACGACGACGCCGATGCCGCCGAACCGGCCGGCGGTGTCCTCCTGCATCGCCTTGTACTCCTCCGGATCCATGAACTCGCAGTGCTCGTCCAGCGACGCCATGAGGCCGCGGAGCGCCCCGTAGGTCAGGTCCTTGAAGCCGGTGCGGCCCGGATCGACGTAGTTCCGGCGGACCTGCTCGAGGACCCGCGTGAAGGACGCCATGCTCTCGTAGGCGTCCTCGCGCGGCGCGGCGGGCGCCTCCTTCGAATGGATGCGGTGGCCGACCAGGAGGTTGGCCATGAGGATCGCGGCGGCGCCGGCAAGACCGGCGCCCCGCACCAGGGATCGGCGCAGGCTCATCCGCATAGTCTCCAACGCCCCGCGCCCGGCGTCAAACCACGAACGTCTCGCGGACGCGGGCCGAGGAACGGAAGTACGGGATCATGGCGGCGGCCGCCGCGACGCTGATCGCGAGCAGGACCAGGTAGATCCACGCGGCCGGCGGACCGCCGGGGACGGACCGTCCGACGAGGAACACGGCCGCCGCCAGGATCACCTGGACGACCTGCAGGGCGATCATCAGGCCCGGGGCGTTGCGACGCCGATCGAAGAACCGCGCGGCGGCCACCAGCATCAGCACCACGAGGAGCCCCTGCGCCGCCACGCTGGTCCCGAGGAACATCCGCGCCACGCCGGCCGTGTCCGCCGTCGCCTGCGCGAGCGTGAGCACCAGGGTGACGATGGCGACCAGCGGCACGAGGATGAGGGCCGAGGCGGGCACGAGCAGCCAGCCGTCGAGCCCCGCGAGCGGCGAGGCAGCCGGCGCGCCGGCGATCGCGACGGGCGTTTCCCGCGCCGCCTCCGACGCGTCGGGCTCCGTCGCCCCGCCCCCGACCGCGACCGTGCGGATCCGCGGCACGAGCAGGTGGATCACCGCGAACGCGAGCAGGTACGCCGTCGAGCCGATCAGGAAGAGCAGCCAGTACTGGCCGGTCTTCTGCAGCACGCGCCCGACGAACTCCGCGAAGAGGATCGCGCCGATCGAGCCGGCCATGCCGCCGAGCCCGACCACCGAGGCGACCGCGTTCTTCGGGAAGCAGTCGGACACCAGCGTGAACAGGTTCGCGGACCAGCCCTGGTGCGCCGCGGCCGCGAGGCCGACGAGCAGGACCGCCAGCCACACGTTGCCGACCTGCGTCACCGCGAAGATCGGCACGACGAGCGTCGCGCAGATCAGGAACGCCGCCTTGCGGGCGAAGTTGACCGACCGGCCCGCGTTGATCAGGGCCGACGAGATGTAGCCGCCGCCGACGCTGCCGACCGTCACGAAGGTGTAGACGACGATCAGCGGCCAGCCGAGGCTGCCGAGGTTCAGGTTGAAGTCCTTGGCGAGCCACTTCGGCAGCCAGAAGAGGTAGAACCACCAGATCGGGTCGGTCATGAACTTGCCGAGGATGAAGGCCCAGGTCTCGCGGTACCGCAGCAGGTCGCGCCACGGGATCTTCGCCTGGCCCGCGCCTTCGCCGCTGTCGCTGAGGATGTGCTTCAGTTCCGACTGCAGGACGCCCTTGTGGTCCTGCGGCCGCCGGTAGAGCGGCCACCACAGCGCGACGAAGACGAAGTTGATGCTCCCGCCCACCACGAAGGCCCACTGCCACCCGTAGTTGATCGCCAGCCAGGGGATCAGCGCGGGCGTGATCACCGCGCCGATGTTCGCGCCGGAGTTGAAGATGCCGGTCGCCAGCGCGCGCTCCTTCTTCGGGAACCACTCGGTGATCGCCTTGATCGCCGCGGGGAAATTGACCGCCTCGCCGAGGCCGAGGATGAAGCGGACGATCCCGAAGTGCAGCGCGCGGCTGCAGAAGGCGTGCCCGTAGGCGGCGAAACCCCAGAAGATCGTCGCCCAGGCGTAGGTGGCCCGCGTGCCGAACCTGTCGACGAGGCGGCCGAAGAACGGGAGGCCGAGGGCGTAGGCGACCTGGAAGGAGATCACGACGCGCGCCCAGTCCAGTTCCGACCACCCGTACTTCTTCTCGAGCATCGGCACGAGGATGCCGAGCATCTGCCGGTCGAGGTAGTTGTTCGCGGTGTTCGCGAACAGCAGGAGGCAAATGAGCCATCGATACTTGCCGACCGTCTTCGCCACGCTGTCTGCCGTCATCCGGTGACTCCCTTCCCCGGGTCCGCCCGGCCCGCCGCGCCCCGCCCGCCGGGGGACGTGTGGGCGCAGAGTACACAGGCCCCGTTCAATTCGTCCACTCCAATTCCATCCGCCGGGTTCCCGGCGCGGGGATCAGCCACGCGCGGGTCCCGTCGCGTTCGATCTCCGGGGCGACCGCCGGGGCGCCGTCGGCGGCCGTCGCCGCCCGCCGCACGACGCGGGAACCCGGCGGCAGGAAGCGGGGGCCGGCGCCGACCCGCGACGCCTCGCCGGGGAACCAGAAGGACAGGACCCGGCCGCGCCCGGTCGCGTCGGTCCGCACGACGACGGGCCGCGCGCAGGCGAGGTCCATCGCGAAGGCCTCCCCTTCCCCGCCGTCGTGGTAGTCGTACTCCGGCGCGCGGACGTACTCGATCCGGCGCCCGCCGGCCGTCGCCGACGCGCACGCGAAACCCGGCCCCGACGCATGCCAGCCCGAGGCGGGCAGCGTCACCAGATCCGCGCCGACGCGCACCTCCCACGGCGCATCGGATCCGTTGATCCAGATCTCGAGCCCGTCCCGGTACCGGAGGTAGAGCATCGATCGCCGCCACAGCCCGCTCGAGAGCGCGTCCGCGTCGGACATCAGGACGCGCCCGTCGCCGTACGCGATGCGCTCGACCGCGCCCAGGGCCTGGCGCCGGTGCAGCGCGGCCGACAGGAAGGCGATGCGCCACAGGCGCGGGTCGCCCGCGTCCAGGGCCGGCAGCCGGGGCGCGAGGCCGTGCGCGAAGGCGGCGGCCAGGTAGCGCCGGTCCGCGTCGCCCGCCTCCCCCCCGCCCTGCGACGGCGGCGGCATCGGCGGGCCGATGCCGGGCACGACCGGATTCAGTCGAAGCAGGGGCACGAACGGAAGCCAGCCGCCCTCGCGGGGGTCGTCCGCCCCGCCGGGGATCACGGCGTAGGCGTCGGCCGCGCCCGCGTAGAGCCACGTCCACGGTCCGTCGGCGACGGCCGGCGCACCCGACCGGACCGAAAGGCCCCGCATCGCCTCGAGCAGGCCGCCCCACGCGGCGCGGAACCCGGCGGCCCCGCGCGTGCGCGCGTCGAAATCGGTGTAGGCCCAGGGCGGGAGCGACGTGGTCCGGGCCCGGACCGCCACGCTCACGCCGGCGGGGCCGGACCCGGGCCCGGCCCCGGACAGCGCCCGCAGGAACGTCGTCTTGACCGCGAACCGGCCCTCCGCGTCGCCGGCGACCCACGCGCCGTCCGGCGCACGGCGGACCAGGTCTCGGCTCCACCGCGGATCCAGGCAGTCGATCGAGTCCTCGCTCGACGACTCGTCCCGGATCCCGGACGGCAGCAGCAGGAGCGGACCCGCTCCCGCCGCGTCCCACGCCTCGCCCAGGCGGCCCGTCCCCATCGCCGGAACATCCATCCACAACGCCATCGCCGCGTCCGGCGCACGGCGTCCGGCCACCGGCGCCACCGGCGGAAGCACCTCGCCGGGACGCGCGGAAAGCACGAGCCGGAAGACCTCGCGGACCGGCGCGCGGCGGCCGTCGGTCGCGGCTTCATAGACGACCCCGCCCGGCCGGTCCGCATCGGCCTCGCCGCCGAACTCCATCCGCGACGCGCCCGATTCCGCGGGGTCGAAGCCCGCCGTCGCGAAGACCGGCGTGCCGACCGGGTCGCTGCAGCGCCACATCAGCAGGCGCGGACCGGGCAGCATCGGCAGGCGGAGACTCCCGAGCGGCGAGGACGACCGGAGTTGCCCGGCCCGGATCGCGCGGATCGCCCCGCCTCCGCCCTCCATCGAAACGCACAGCGCCCGTCCGTCGAGGCGGAAACAGACCGACAGCCCGCCCGCCGTCTCGATGCGGATCCGGTCGTCCACCACGGCGGCGAGCCGCGGCGTCGCATCGAAGCCCTCCGCCTCGATCTCCCACCCGCTCCAGCGCCCGCAGGTCCGCCCGTTCCACTCGAGGCCGCCGCCCCGAAGCCAGTCGGCCGCCTCGATCGTGTAGGCCGTCTCCCCGGCATCGTCCGTCGCGCCCAGGCGGTACCGGCCGGGCGCGACGGTCTCGACGCGCGTCCGCACCGGCGCGGCGGCGGACGCGACCCCGGTCGTCGCGCCGCCGTCGCGGGCGGCCCGGACGATGCGCCGGAAGGGAGGTTCCCACCTCGCCCGCCAGTCGGGCGTGCGCCACTCGGGCGCGATGGGCACCCCCTGCTCGAGGTAGGCGCTGAACCCGGCGAGGAAGAGCGCATCCGCCTCCGGCGCGCGCCAGTCCGCGACGACGAACGACACGACGCGGTACGGCGGATGCGACGTCCGCGCGAACGCGGCCGGGATCCGGGCGTGGGCGATCGTCCACCGATCGCGCGGAAAGGCGCCGAGCGGGACGCGGAGCCCCGCGCCGCGGTCGTCCTCGATCCGCACCTCGATGCGCGCGGGGGGCCCGGTGCGCGGCTCCGGGGCCCCGGCGGCCGGCTGCGACCCGACGCGCATCTCGAGCGAATCGAACGGCTCGCGCAGGACGATCTTGCCCGGGGGAAGCAACTCGACCGCGGCCACGGGCACGGCACTGGTGGCCGTCAGCCGGGCCGCGGGATGGCCGCCGGTGAACGGCCCGGTGGCGCGCTCGATGCGGCACGTGGCGCCGGGCGGATCGGTCACCGTGGTCCAGCCCGCGAGGCGGCGGAACGCGGTCGCCGGCGTGCAGGCGTCGTCCCAGCCGGTCCACGGCGACCCGAGGGCGAGGTCGGGTTCCGGCGGACCGCCCGTCCCGCTGCCGCGCACGGGCACGTCCTCCGGCGGCTGCACGATGCAGCCCGCCGCAAGCACGACGCCGAGCGCCGCGATCAGCCGAGGAAGACAAACCATTTGCGGCCCGCGAAGTTGACGAGCAACGAAGCCAGGACCTTCATCCCGTACGAGAGGGAGGTGCTCCACCCGGCCCACCGGATCAGGGCCCAGCCGACCGCCGCCCCGATCCCGACGCTGGCGGCGGACACCGCGAAGAAGAGGGCCATCTCGGCCCCGCGCCCGTGACGGCCGGGCGTGAAGACCCACGCGGCGTTGAGCGCGTAGGCGGTGAGGTTCGAGAAGACGAACGCGACGGCCGTGTTCACGAGGAAACGGAAGGCGCGCGCGGTTTCGTCCACCGGGCGCACGCGCAGGTGCAGACGCACCGCGAGGGGATCGGTCGCCCGCAGCGCGGGCAGGATCCGCCACGCCATGAGGAAGAAGACGGCCATGTCCACCGCCGTTGCGAGGCCGCCGCAGAGGGCGTACTTGATGAACTGCACGACCGGCCCGGACTCACGCCCGGCGAACTCGGCCCACAGCCCCGTCATGCCCCGCCCCGGACCCAGCCCCGGACCTCGTCCGACAACGGCAGCACCGCGGCGACGCGCGCCGGACGGTCGCCGTCGACGCCCGGCACGGCGACCTCGTCGCCCGCCACGCGGCCCTCGACGGCCTGCGCGAGACGGGTGTCCGACGAGATGATGCCGAGCGCCTCGTCGCGGTCCCACGCGCCGAGGATGTAGAACCGCTCGCGGTGCCCGTCGGCATGCTCGATCTCCACGCCCGCGCCGGGACCGGCGCGCTCGGGGACGGGGCCGTCGAACCCGGTCGGCTGGACCTGCTTGAGCGCCGACTCCAGCTCGCCCCGCCGCCGCATCAGGATGCCCTGGGCCTCCTTGGCGGCCTTGTATTCGAAGTTCTCGCGAAGGTCGCCGTAGCTGCGCGCGACGCCGATGTCGCGGCTGTTCTGCGGGATGTCGACCTCGACGATCCTGAGGAGCTGCGCCTGGCGTTCGAGGTAGCTGCGGGTGGACGTCACGGGGAGCTTCCGGGCCGGAGTCGGCGCGCCGCCGCGGAGCAGGTCCTCCATCTCCGGGCGCACCTTGACGATGCGGCCGAGGATCGCCTGCCGCTCGAGCGGCGGCCACGCGGTGGTCTCCTTGAGCCGGAGGAACATCTCGCGGCGGCCGTCGTCGTCGAGGCCGTCGAAGAGGTCCTTGAGCCACTCGGTCTTCGCGAACCGCTCGCGCAACGCGTTCTGGGCCTTGAGCCGCTCGCCGCAGTGGTCCTTCTCCAGCGCCGCGACCGCGAGACGCGCGTAGTCGAACCAGCGGCCGAGCGCCCACGACGTCCAGCGGTCCGGATTGCGGTGAAGCCAGAGGAGGACCTCGACGTCGGCCAGGCGGGACCCGACCAGGCCGCGGATCCGCTCGGCGCACGCGGCCTCATGACCGCCGGCGAGAAGGAGTTCGAGGATGTCGGACAGGACGGGGGCCTTGACGGCGTCCAGCGCGGCGACCAGCGTGCCGACGAACTCCGGGCCGGCGCGACGCAGCAGCATCGTGAGGAAGGGCTGGATGTCGCGGGCGGGCAGGTCGTGGACGGCCGCCACGAAGGCCTCCGGCCGGCGCCAGTCCTCGATGCGCGCCCCGGTCGGCAGGGCCGCCTCGTCGAGGCCCATCCGGTCCGCCGCGAGCACGGCGCGCACGACGAGGCCGGGATGCCGGCCCTCCGCGCCCTTGATGACGAACGCCAGGCGGCTCGCGACGGCCTCCCGGGCCTCGGCGTCGGCCGCATCGACCTTGCCCTCGTCGAGGGCGGCGCCGACCCGCACGAGGATCGACGCCATGTCGCGGTCGGCCGCAAGATCCGCGATCCACCCGCGGTCGCCCTCCGGCGGCGCCTCCCGCAGGCGCAGGGGCTCGGTGCGCTTCGCGGGGATCTCGACGGTCCCGTCCTTCTTGAGCGCCTTGCGCGCGCCGTCCCAGAAGGCCTTCCAGTCCGCCTCGGGAACGATCCGCGGGGACAACCGCTCCTGCAGCTGGATCACCACCATGGGGCCGAAGCTCGCCACGGCGAGGCGGACGATCTCGCCCGGGCGCTCGCGGACCGCCGCCCGGATGCCGTCGGGGTCGCGGTGGAACCGGGTCAGCAGGTGCGACTCGCCCAGCGGCTGGAGCGTCTCCGCCGCGTAGGCGTAGGTCATGCGGTGGCCGGCCTTGGTCTCGAAGTCGATCTCGACCCGCTTCTCGAAGTGGTCCATCCGTCGCACAAGGCCGAAGCCCCAGGTCTTGTCGTAGCAGGGCGAGGCCTCGCGGAGCGCAACGAGCGTGGCCAGGCGGCGCACCGCCTCGACCGGCGCGACCCTGCCCAGCCCGACGTGATCGACGAGAATCCGGCGCTCGGTGTCGGGACCGGCCATCGCAAGCCACTCGTCGCGCACCGCGTTCTCGGAGCCCTTGTCCGCCCCCATCCACGACGCGCGCAGGCGGAGGACGCCGAGGGCTTCGAGAACCATGCCGCGCTCGAAGAGCACATCCTGAAGCAGCTTGCCCCGCGAGTCGGCCTGGGCCACCGCGGCACGGCCCGCGAGGCCTTCCAGGGAGGCGGTCAGGCGCGGCAGGTCGATCGTCGGACGCTCAAGCTGTTCGAGAAACCACTCTTCGCTGTCGGGGGCGGAACCGCCCGGGAGGGCCTCGTCGTTCATCGGGGTAGTTTATCCAAGCGCTTCCTCCGCTGTCAAACGGGCAGCGCGGGGCAGACGCACCTCGTTCCTGTCGAAACCGGGCCGTGTGCGCGGGATCCGCAGGATTCCCCTTCCATCGCCGGGAAAGGGAGATCCCAGCCGAACGATCCTTGAATCAAGGCGAAGGCGATGCCGCGGCGCGCACCGGGTGGCCCCGAGTCCGCGAGGGGCCCGGCCGGGAACGCGGCAGACCGCCCCGGATGCAAGGCGACGAAGGGGGCGCAGGACTTGTGTCCGCGCCCCCTTCGGCAACGCCGCAGGCGGGGCGGGATCCCGCGCGATCCGGCCGGCCTGGTGCGCGTCGCACCCCCGCAACCGCAAGGGCTCCTGCGTCCACCAGTCACTCCGCGCCCCGCCGACCGAAAGGCGCCGCGACCTCGAGGAAGATGCGTCTGCCCTGACGGGCAGCGCGGAATCAGCCGCCGGGCGCCGCCGTCAGGGTCCCCGCGTGAATCCGGGCGATCCACCGCTCCAGCGTCTGGGCCATGACCTCGACGCGGACCGGCTTCGCCATGTAGTCGTCCATGCCCGACTCGATGCACTTCTCCCGGTCGCCCTCCATCGCATTGGCCGTCATGGCGATGATGACCGTGTGCCGCGGGCCCCCGGCCTCGCGGCGGCGGATCTCCCGCGTCGCCTCGTAGCCGTCCATCTCGGGCATCTGGCAATCCATCAGGACGATGTCGTACGGGATCCGGTCCAGGGCCGTCAGCGCCTCGGACCCGTTGGCCACGGCATCGGCGCGATGGCCCAGGCGCGCCAGTTGCTTCAGGGCGACCTTCTGGTTCACCGAGTTGTCCTCGGCCAGCAGGATCCGGGCGCCGGGCCCGGGGGACGGAGGCTGCCCGGGCGGCGGCGCCTCGCGGCGTCCGTCCGACGACGCGCCTCCGCCGAGCAGCAGCGCAAGGGCCTCGCGGAGATTCGCCTGGTGCACGGGCTTGGACAGAACGCGCACGTCCGGGTCCGCCTTCAGCGCCCGCGTCTCCTCGGTGCGGCCCATGGAGGTCAGCACGAGGATCGGGATCGCAGCGAGGGCCGGATCGGCGCGGACGGCGCGCACCAGGTCCATGCCGCTCATCCCGGGCATCATCATGTCCGTGATCAGAAGATGGTAGGGCCGGCCGGCGGCCCGTTCGGTCCGGAGCCGGTCCAGCGCCGTGGTCCCGTCGACGACGAGATCCGCCGCGATCCCCCAGGCGGCCAGCTGCCGCGCGAGAATCGTGCGGTTGGTCTCGTGATCGTCGACGCCCAGCACGCGGCAACCGGCCGGCAGGTCGTGCGGCGCGTCGTCGGCGGCGGGCGCCGGGTCGCACGGATCCAGCGGCACCTCGAACCAGAACACGGACCCGAGGTTCGGGTGGCTCTTCACGCCGATCGTGCCGTCCATCAGCGTGACGAGCCGCCGGCAGATCGCCAGGCCGAGACCGGTTCCCGCGTAGCGGCGCGCCGAGGAGCTTTCGACCTGCGAGAACGCCTCGAAGAGCCGGCGCTGGCCCTCCTGGCTGATGCCGATGCCCGTGTCGCAGATCTCGAACCGCAGGGCGCGGCGCCGCCCGCCGCCCTCGACCGGCGCGCCGGGAAGCGCGCGGAGGACCACCTCGCCCCGGTCGGTGAACTTGATCGCGTTGCCGAGGAGGTTGATCAGGACCTGCCGGATCCGGCCCTGGTCGCCGCGCCAGGTCCCCTGCACCTCCGGGTCCACGTCGCAGAGCAGCTCCAGGTGCTTCGCCGCCGCGCGCTCGGCGAGGAGATCGCCCGTGCTCTCCACCAGCGTGACGGCGTCGAACGCCTCGGTCTCCAGCTGCATCCGCCCGGCCTCGATCTTGGAGAAGTCGAGGATGTCGTTGATCAGCGACAGCAGCGACTCCCCGCTGTCGCGGATCGTGCGCACGAAGTCGCGCTGCTCGCCGTTGAGCGGCGTGTCCCACAGGAGCCCGGCCAGTCCGATCACCGCGTTCATCGGCGTGCGGATCTCGTGGCTCATGTTCGCCAGGAACTCGCTCTTGGCCCGGTTGGCCGAGTCCGCGGCGGCGGCCATCTCGTTGGCGCGGCGCGTGGCCATCTCCAGCTCCCGGGAGATCGCCTGGGCGCGGTCGCGCGACTCGGTGGCGTCCTGCATGATGCTGAGCGCCACCTGCTGGCTGCGGCGCAGTTCCTCGGCCAGCGCGCGCAGTTCGCCCTCGGCGTGCTTCTGCTGGGTGACGTCGATGGCCGCACCGTGCCAGATGACGCCCCCCTCGCGGCAGGGTTCCTGCGCGGCGGTCGACAGGAGCCAGCGGACGTGGCCGTCGGGCCGGGTGACGCGATGCTCGAACCGGCACTGGCGGCGGCCGTGCTCGGCGCTGTCGAGTTCGGCGTCCCGCACGACGAGATCCTCCGGCGGGATCATCGCCCGGACGGCCCGCGCCGTCTCCACCCCGTTCCCGTCCTCCGGCACGCCCAGCAGCGCCTGCGCCCCGGGGCTCAGATACAGGTACTCCTCGGCTCCGAACCGGCGGCGGAGGCTGAACAGCACGCCGGGGACCTGCGCGGCCACGCGCGACATGCGGTCGATCGCCTCGCGGCGGTTCCGCTCGGCGGCGCGCTCCCGGCGCAGCAGTTCGTGGAAGGCGAACGTGATGAAGATGAGCAGGAAGATGGCCGACCCGCCGAGCAGGAACGCCGTGCGCAGGATGCCGCCGTAGACATCGATCACGCCGGCGCCGTAGGCGATCCCGATCTGCCGGTCGAGGACGCGGGAGGGGTAGACGACGAATTCGACCGGCGCGCCGCCGCGCACCAGCGCCCCGCGCCCGTCGACCTGCAGGCCGTCGAGGATGCCGTCGCTCCGCGGGGCGAGAAGACCGCTGACCGCGTCCTTCGACGGCGCCGCGCCGTGCCCGCCGGTGACGTGGACGGCCCGCCCGTCGGGGCCGATGATCGCCGCCCATCCCGTGGCCGCCATCTCGCCCGGCCGGAGCTGGCGGTCGGCGTGGCGGCCCAGGTCGAGCGCGGCCTGGGCGCGGAGATCGGCCGAACGGCTCCGCACGGGGCGCGTGATGAGCACGCCGGCGCCGTTCCATGTCGCGCTGGAATCCTGCCCCCCGGCGAGCGGGACCGCGGGCGCGAACCGCACGTAGTTGTGATCGTCCCATTCGACCGCCCACGCACCGCCGGTTCCCGAAACCGTCAGCCGGTCGAGCAGGTCCTGGTTCCGCGCGCGGAATCGCTTCAGCGCGAGCATGTCCTGCGTCGAATGCGGCGGCGCGATGCGGCCGACGCGGTCCAGCACCCCTTCGTCGCACAACGACTCGAAGTCCTCGACGAACCGGTCGACGCCGTGCCGGAGGGCGATGGCTTCGGCGCGCGCCTTGGAGATCCACCGGGCCCGGAACCCGCGCTCTCCCTCGCGGAAGAGAAGCGCGAGCAGAACCAGCGTGACGATGAACGTCATCGCCGCGAGGGCCATGTAGCCCGTCAGTCGGTTGAGTGCGGGTCTTCGCATCATTCCCCACCTGTCACAAGGATCGCCGTCCATCCCAGCGCGGGGACGGCCTCCGCCAGCACCGTCCGGCGGCCGCCGGCGGTCTGCAGCCTCGCGCGGTTCCCGCCCTCCCGGAACAGGGTCGCGGCCAGCCGGCGGACGTTGGGGTTGGGCGACCGGAGCATGCTGTAGTCCTCGCTGCGGTAGCGGTCGCTCTTCACCGTGGTGACGTAGTGGTGGTCGGCCATCGGGGGCATGTCCAGCGCCCGGACCGCCGCCTCGGTGGCGGCCACGATGACGCCGCGGCGATCGACCAGCGCCCACGCCCGGTCCGAGGGCTGGAGGTAGCGCTCGACGATCGCCCCGACGGTGAGGTCGATCCCGACGACGCCCTCCAGCACGTCCCCCGTGTAGACCGGCGCGATGCAGGAGACCGTCCACCCCCGCCCCGCCGGGTCCACGTAGGGCTCATCGACCCAGACCGTCCGGCGCTCGCGATTGTGCTCGGCGTCCGCCAGGTAGTAGAAGCGGAACGTAGGGATTCGCATCTTCGCCTCGTACTGCGACAGCACGTCGAACGGAGGGAAGATCCGGATGATCGACCGGCGGTGGTTGTAGTAGGCCTGCGAGACCTCGGGCAGCGCCGCGACGGCCGACCGCAGATCCGCGTCGAGCCCCTCCGTGACCCAGGCCGTCCGCCGGACCGCGTCGTCGATCGGATCCGCCCCCGAAACCCACAATGCCGGACCGCTGTCGTCCACCGCCTTGTAGTAGCAGCCGTTCGGGGCCATCCGGTACTGGTTCGTCTCCACCCGCGGCAGGATGCGGTCGGCCTCGGCGTGAACCTGCGCGGCCGCCCGGGCCAGGGACGTGACCCGCGACTCGATCCGCACCGCATCGCGCCCG
The DNA here is from genome assembly GCA_016873715.1 of Lentisphaerota bacterium. Lineage (GTDB taxonomy): Bacteria > Verrucomicrobiota > Kiritimatiellia > PWTM01 > PWTM01 > VGWF01. The sequence goes on from VGWF01000003.1 coordinate 68,565, forward strand.
ATCCACTGCACCACCCTGCGCAGGTCCGCGCGGTCCGCGGCCTCGTCCGGCCCCCGGCAGCCGCTGCCCGCCGCCAGCATCGCGGCCAGACCGGCCAGGACCCACCGGCCGGCGGGGACTCGCCCCCGCCCGGACGAAACGGACGGGGCGGGGCCCGCGATGCCGCCCGCCATCCCCCCTGCCCTCTGGATCATCCGATACATGCCGCCCACCCATGGGCCGGAGCATCCTACATGCCAGCCCGGCACGCAACCTTGCTCGCGACGCTCGAGGACATCTCCGCAGGCGGCCGGGGCCGGGCCGTACCGGAGGGCCGGAATGGGGAACGGATGCCGCACCGCGGCGGATGGACAGCCGGGAATACGCCCGCAACCGCGGAGCCGCGGGGCCGTGAAGGATCGCCGGCGACGCCCGGTCTACTTCGCCGGAGCCGGTGACGGAGTCGGCGCCGCCGGAGCCGCGGGCGCGGGCGCCGCGGGGGCGGCGGCCGGAGTCGCCACCGGGGCCGCGGGAGCGGCCGGAGGCGTCGCCGCCGGGCTCACCGGGACGGTCACGGGAATCGTGGGGGCCGCCCCGTCCGGAGCGACCGCGGGCGCCGGGGCGGGCATACCGCCGGGCACGGCGGGCTGCGGTCCGGGCGTCTGGGGCGCGGTCGCCGCCGGGGCGTCGGCCCGGGCGCCTTCCGCCTTCTCCATCAGGCTCCGCTCGCGGCCGGCGAAGAGGACCGCCAGCAGCACCGTGTTGATCATGAACGCCGAGCCGAGCCAGATCGTGCCGCGCGTCAGCACGTTGCCGGCGCGCGATCCGAAGATGCTCTCGCCGACGTTGGACCCGAACGCCATCCCCATGCCCTGGTCGCGCGCCTTCTGCAGGAGCACGATCCCGATCACGAGGAGGCCGATCAGCGCCTCCACCACCACCAGCAGGCCTCTGAGGATTTCCATCGCAGGTCTCCGGGCTGTTCTCGCCGGCCGCCGGTCAGGCGCCGGCCTTGACGATGGCGACGAACGAGGCCGCCTGGAGCGCCGCGCCGCCGATCAGCCCGCCGTCGATGTCCGGCTGGCCGAGCAGTTCGCGGGCGTTGTCCGGCTTCATGCTGCCGCCGTACTGGATGCGGATGCCGTCCGCCGCGCCGCCCGCGAGTTCTCGCAGCAGCCTGCGGATGAAGGCGTGCACCTCCTGCGCCTGGGCGGAGGTGGCGGTCTTGCCCGTGCCGATCGCCCAGACGGGCTCGTAGGCAAGGACCAGCTTGTCCCAATCGGCGCCCGCCAGGCCCTGGAGGCCGGCGCGCACCTGCCGCTCGATCACCTGGAAGGTCGTCCCCGCCTCGCGCTCGGCCAGCGTCTCGCCGACGCAGACGATGGGCTTGAGGCCCGCGGCCAGTGCGGCGCGCGCGCGCTTGTTGACGGTCTCGTCGGTCTCGCCGAAGTACTGGCGCCGCTCGCTGTGGCCGACGATGACGTGGGTGCAGCCCTTTTCCCGGAGCATGTCGGCCGAGATCTCGCCGGTGAAGGCGCCGGACTTCTCCCAGTGGACGTTCTGCGCGCCGATGCCGATCGGCGACCCTGCGACCCCGTCCTGCACGGCCCCCAGGCTGGTGAACGGCGGGCACAGCACGCACTCGACCGCGTTGAACCCGCCCAGGGCGGCCTTGATCTCCGCCACGAGCGTCTTCGCCTCGTGCGCGGTCCGGTTCATCTTCCAGTTTCCGGCGACGATCTTCTTGCGCATGACTCTCCCATCCTCAAAAGGCGGCATACTAAGCACCAACCCGGCGGGCGAATCAAGCTTTTCCTCTCGCAGGCCGCCGCCCGGCGGGTCCGACGGCGGCGTCCGCCCCGCGGTCGCCCGGCGCGCGGCCGGGGGTTCCCACGCGAACGGGGCGGGAACCCCGCGGGCCCCGCCCCGTCAATCCGACACCGGTCCGGATCAGTACGAACGGCCGGAAACGCCCTTGGTCTCCTTGCCGATGGCCTTCGCGGCCTCCTTCGGGCGGAGGTCGCGGACCGCCGCGCCGGCGCGCCACATCTCCGAGTCGCGGATGGCGGCCAGTTCCTTCGCGACGACCTTCGGGTACCCGGCGGCGCCGCAGACCTCGATCACGCGCTTGGCCTCGGCCCCGCTCTTCACGCGCCGGTAGAGCTCCTTGAAGACGGGCAGCACGGCCTTCCGGAACCGCGGCTTCCAGTCCAGCGCGCCGCGCTGGGCCGTCGCCGAGCAGTTCGAGTACATCCAATCCATGCCCTTCTCGTCGACGAGGCGGATCAGGCTCTGGGTGAGTTCCTCGACCGTCTCGTTGAACGCCTCGCTCGGCGTGTGGCCGGCGGCGCGGAGCACGTCGTACTGCGCCTCCATGACGCCCGCGAGGCAGCCCATCAGGACGCCGCGCTCGCCGGTGAGGTCGCTGTTGGTCTCGTGCGGGAACGTGGTCGGGAACAGGTAGCCCGAGCCCACCGCGATGCCGACGGCGATGCAGCGCTCCCCGGCGCGGCCGGTCGCGTCCTGGAAGACCGCGTAGCTCGAGTTGATGCCGACGCCGGCCAGGAAGTTGCGGCGGACGTTGAGGCCCGAGCCCTTCGGCGCGACCATGATCACGTCGACGCCCTTCGGCGGCACGACGCCCGTCTGCTTGCGATAGGTGATCGAGAACCCGTGCGAGAAATAGAGGGCCTTCCCGGGGGTCAGGAACTTCTTCACGACCGGCCACACGGCGCGCTGGGCGGCGTCGGAGACCAGCATCTGGATGATCGTGCCGCGATCGCAGGCCTCCTCGACCTCGAACAGCGTCTTGCCGGGCACCCAGCCGTCGGCGACGGCGCGGTCCCAGTCGCGCGGGAACTTCTTCGACTGGCCGATGATCACGTGGATGCCGTTGTCCTTCATGTTCAGGGCCTGCGCCGGCCCCTGGACGCCGTACCCGATCACCGCGACGACCTCCTTCTTCAGGATCTTGCGCGCCTTCGCGAGCGGGAACTCCTTCCGCGTCACCACGGTTTCCTTCGTTCCGCCAAAGTCGATGATCGCCATGTTCTCCGGTTCCTTTCCTGCCGCCGAACGGCAAAACAGCCGGGCAGTATGCGGCCTCCCCCGCCCGGCGTCAATTCCGTCCGACAGTCCGTCGGCCGGCCGGCCATCCCCCCGCGCAAGATCGGCGGTGGCCCCGCAGGGTAGTCCTCACGCTCCGCGTGATGACCGGAGATGCCCTCACGCGGAGCGTGCGGACTACGTTGGCGCCCGCCCCCGGCCGTCACCCTGCGCAGGACCGGAGATGCGCCCCGGCCGGCCGCTCCGCGATTCCCGCGGTCAGGGCCGGACGGCGTGAATGCGGTGGAACACCGGGCCGGTGGCATCCTGGACCGACACGGCGCGGAAGTTGGGCCGCGCTTCGATCCGGGGAAACCCGCGCGAGAGCGCGCGCCGGCCGCAGGAGGGTCACGCGTGCTCCCCAGGGCAGACGCATCTTGTTCCTGTCGAAACCGAGCCGTGTGCTCGGGATCCTCAGGATTCCCCTTCCATCGCCGGGAAAGGGAGATCCCAGCCGAACGATCCTTGAATCAAGGCGAAGGCGATGCCGCGGCGCGCACCGGGTGGCCCCGAGCCCGCGAGGGGCCCGGCCGGGAACGCGCATCGTGCCGAAGGCTGGCGTGCCACGCCGGAGCCCCGCCCTCCGGGGCGAAGGCGGGACTCGTGTCCGCGCCCCCTTCGGCAACGCCGCAGGCGGGGCGGGATCCCGCGCGATCCGGCCGGCCTGGTGCGCGTCGCACCCCCGCAACCGCAAGCACTCCAGCGTCCACGTGCGACTCCGCGCTCCGCCGACCGAAAGGTGCCACTACCTTGAGGAAGACGCGTCGGCCCTGGCGTGCTCCGGGACGCGGCTTGACCGGCATGGAGGCGGGGCCTATCCTGTCGCGCTTGTTTCCAGCAGAAAGGACCACCCGTGAAGGTTGCCGTTGAGGATGCCGGCGCGTGCCGGAAGAAGCTTCGGATCGAGGTTCCCGCCGCGGACGTCGCCAAGGAGTATGATGAGGTCCTTACCGCCTTCGCCAAGGGCGCCAAGATCCCCGGGTTCCGCCCCGGGCGCGCGCCGCGGGACCTGGTCGCCCGCCGCTATGCGAAGGACATCGCCAGCGAACTGCGCAACAGCCTCGTGCCGAGCAGCTATCACAAGGCCATCGAGGAAAACAAGATCGACGCCGTCGCCGTGATCGACCTGGAGGAGCCGCCCCCCGCGAATCCGCTGCAGGACTTCGCATTCACGGTCACGGTGGACGTCCCGCCGGAGTTCACGCTGCCCGAGTACAAGGGGATCCCGGTGCGGGCGGGCGAGGTGGCGGTGACGGACGAGCAGGTCAAGGAGACGGTCGACGGCCTGCGTCGCCAGGCGGCGCGGTACGACGACGTGACGGACCGCCCCGTCCAGCGAGGCGACCTCGTGCAGGTGGATTTCGACGGCGTGCTCGACGGCAAGCCGGTCGAGGAGGTCGGCGGCAAGGCGAAGGGGCTCGGCAAGGGGACGGGGCACTGGGTCAGCGCGGATCCCGACGCCTTCCCCCCGGGTTTCGGCGAGGGCCTGGAGGGCGCGGCGATCGGCGAGACGCGGACGATCCGCTCGGCCTACCGCGAGAACTTCCCGGTGCCCGAGCTGGCCGGCAAGACGGTGGACTACACCGTGGCGGTGAAGGCGCTGCGCCAGCCGGTGCTGCCGGAGATGGACGCGGAGTTCCTGAAGCGCTTCGAGGTCGAGACGGTCGACGCCCTCACGGCGCGCGTCCGCGAGCAGCTCGAGGCGGCGGCCAAGGGGCGCGACCGCGCCCGCCGGCGCGACGAGGCGATCGGGCACCTGCTCTCGCGCACGTCGATGGACCTGCCCGCGTCGCTCGTGCAGAAGCAGACGGAGCGCAACGTCTACAACCTCGTCCGCTCCAGCATCCGCCAGGGCGCGGTGGAGAACCAGATCGTCGAGAACAAGGCGAAGATCTTCGAGAGCGCGAACCACAGCGCGACGGAGATGCTGAAGCTCCGCTACATCCTTCACCGGATCGCGGAGGCGGAGACGATCGAGGTGCCGGACGAGGACGTCGCGACGGACATCCTGCGCCAGGGGCAGCAGGCCGGGGTCGACCCGGCCGGCCTGGTCAAGCGCATGAAGGACGACGGCTCGTTCGACGAGGTCCGCAACGACCTGCGCGAGGCGAAGGCGCTCGACCTGGTCGTCGATCTGGCCAACGCCCAGTGACGGGGAGGAACGCATGGACACGCGATCGCAGATCCTGATCCCGATGGTGATCGAGCAGACGGGGCGCGGCGAGCGCGCCTACGACATCTTCTCGCGGCTGCTGAAGGAGCGGATCATCTTCCTCGGCACGGCGATCAACGACGAGGTCAGCAACCTGGCGATCGCGCAGCTGCTGTTCCTGCAGAGCGAGGACGCCGAGAAGCCGATCAGCGTCTACGTCAACTCCCCCGGCGGATCCGTGACGGCGGGGCTGGCGATGTACGACACGATCCAGTTCCTGAAGTGCCCGGTGCAGACCTACTGCGTCGGCCAGGCGGCGAGCATGGGCGCGGTGCTGCTCTCGTGCGGCGCCAAGGGCAAGCGGTTCGCGCTGCCGAACGCGCGCATCATGATCCACCAGCCCTGGGGCGGCGTCGAGGGGCAGGCGTCGGACATCAGCATCCAGGCGAAGGAGATCCTCCGCCTGCGCGACCGGCTCAACGAGATCCTGGCCCACCACACGGGCAAGTCGATCGAGGCGATCGCGAAGGACACCGACCGCGACTTCTTCATGTCCGCCGCCGAGGCGAAGGACTACGGCCTGATCGACGAGGTCGTGCTCCCCCGCCCGCGCACCTGACCCGGAGGCCCGGCATGGCCGGCAAACGAACGATCCGCTGTTCCTTCTGCGGCCGCACCGAGGCCGAGGTCTCCCGCATGTTCGCGGGGCCCAGCGTCCACATCTGCGACGGCTGCGTCGGGGTGTGCCACGAGATCCTCGCCGGCGACACCAAGCCGTCGAAGCCCCCCGCCCGGCCGCCCGCGGGGCCCCCGGCGCCCCCGCCTCCGCTGCAGGTCCCGAAGCCGCGCGAGATCCACGAGCACCTCGACCGCTACGTGATCGGGCAGGAGCGCGCGAAGCGGGTCCTCTCGGTCGCGGTCCACAACCACTACAAGCGCGTCGAGTCCCGCGGCGCGCCCGGAACCGGCCCGCACGCGGACGTCGAGATCGAGAAGAGCAACGTGCTTCTGCTCGGCCCCACCGGGTGCGGCAAGACGCTGCTCGCCCAGACGCTGGCGCGGATGCTGCACGTGCCGTTCAGCATCTCCGATGCGACCACGCTGACCGAGGCGGGCTACGTCGGCGAGGACGTCGAGAACATCCTGCTGCGGCTGATCCACGCGGCGGACGGCAACGTCGCGATGGCCGAGCGCGGCATCGTCTACATCGACGAGATCGACAAGATCGGCCGCAAGACCGAGAACGTCTCCATCACGCGCGACGTCTCCGGCGAGGGCGTGCAGCAGGCGCTGCTCAAGATCCTCGAGGGCACGGTGGCCAACGTCCCGCCGCAGGGGGGCCGCAAGCACCCGCAGCAGGAGATGATCCGGATCGACACGCGCAGCATCCTGTTCATCTGCGGCGGCGCGTTCGTCGGGATCGAGGACATCATCCGCCGGCGCCTCGGCAAGGGCGCGCTGGGCTTCCACGACGACGGCGTCCGGCCGCACGTCACCGACCTGCGGGTCGAGCCCGAGGACCTCCGCCGCTACGGGATGATCCCCGAGTTCATCGGCCGCCTGCCGGTGGTCACGATGCTCGACGCCCTGACCGAGTCCGACCTCCTGCGCATCCTGACCGAGCCCCGCAACGCGATGGTGCGCCAGTACCAGAAGCTCCTCGCGATGGAGGCCATCGACCTCGACTTCTCGCCCGGGGCGCTGCGCGAGATGGCGAAGCGGGCGGTGGCGCGGGGCACGGGCGCCCGCGGGCTCCGCTCGATGCTCGAAGAGGTGATGCTCGACGTCATGTACGAGGCGCCCGACCGCCGGGGCGGAGCGTACCGCGTGACCAAGGCCCTCGTCGCGACGCGGCTCGACCGCGAGGCCCGGCCGCGCGCCCCGCTCTCGAACTGCGCATGAGCCCCCGCCGCGGCGCGATCCTGGCCGCGGCGCTGGCCGCGGCGGCCGCGGCCGCGGCGGCGCGCGAGGTGCCGGTCGTTCTCCTCCACACGACCGACCTCCACGGACGCATCGTCAACGCCATCCCGAACGGCGACGACAGCCCCGACGCCGGCCTGCTGCGCATCGCGACGCGCATCCGCGAGATCCGGGCCGTCGCGCCCGCCGCGCTCCACGTCGACTGCGGCGACACGATCCAGGGCACGCCGGAGAGCCTGGCCACGCGCGGGAGGATCATGCTCGACGCCCTCGCCCGCGTCGGGTGCAACGCCTGGGTGCCGGGCAACCACGAGTTCGACTGGGGCCTCGACGTGCTGCGCGGGCTGGTCCGCGACGCGCCGTTCCCGGTGCTCGCCGCCAACATCGGCACCCGCGCCGGGGCGGCGGCGCCGGCGCTGCCGGGCGCGGTCGCGTGGACGATGGCCGAGGCGGACGGGGTGCGCGTGGCGTTCGTCGGCACGACGCACCCGGGCATCCCCGGCTGGCTGCTGCCGGACTACCTCGGCGACGCCGAGATCGGATCGTCGGTCGCGGCGGTGCGCGCGGTCCTTCCCGCGGTGCGCGCCGCGAAGCCGGACATCCTCGTGCTGATGATCCACGAGAGCGCGCGCGAGGAGGCGGACGTCGCCTCGCCGGGCGCCAGCGCCTTCGCGGCGCAGTTTCCCGAGTTCGACGTGATCCTCGGCGGCCACTCGCACGAGGCGGTCGCGGCGCGGTCCTTCGGAAGCACGCTCTACGCGCAGGCGGGCTGCCACGGCGCGTTCCTCGGCCGCGTCGACCTCCTCTACGACACCCTCGCGCGGAGGGTCGTCCGCAAGGCGGGGGTGCTGCTGCCGGTCGACGGCTCCATCGCGCCCGATCCGGACCTCGCCGCGGCGCTTGCGCCGGCGCTGGAGGCCGCGCACCGGGATCTCGACCGGCCGCGCGCCACGGTGCGCGAGCCGCTGGAGGGCGCGGCGCAGGCGACGCCGGGCGACGATGCCGGCGCGCGGCTCCTGCGGGCCGCGATCGCCGCCGCGTCCGGGGCCGAGGTCGTGATCCACGGGCGGCTGGCCGGGCATCTGCCGAAGCCGGGGCCCGTGACGGACCGCGACCTGTGGCGGATCGTGCCCTACGAGAACCGGATCGGCCTCTGCCACCTGACGGCGGCGGAGTTGAAGGAGATCCTCGAGGAGGCCCTCGCCCAGCCCGGCGACCGGCCGGTCATGGGCATCACGGGGCTCGTGTGCGACGTCGATCCCGCGGCCCCGGCGGGAAGCAGGGTCCTCCGGCTGACCCTGCCCGACGGCCGCTCGCCGCACGCGCGCCGCCGCTTCTCGACCGCCCTCAACAGCCACGTCCTCGCGACCGGCGGCCGCCGGTTCCCGGCCGTTCGCCGGCTGGCCTTCCAGCCGGAGTCGCGGCTCGAACTGACGCGGATCGATACGCGCGACGCGCTGCGCCGCTGGCTGGAGAAGCGGACGACGGTCGGTCCGGCGGACCTGCCCCCTCCGGGCTGCCGCGTCACGCGGACGGCGCCGGCGCGCTGACCTCCGGCGACGACCGCACGGGCGCGAGGGGAAGGATCATCGTGATCCGCGTCCCGCTCTCGCACGAATCCACCTGGAGCCGTCCGCCGTGGTCCAGCACGGCCCGTCGGACGATCGGCAGGCCGAGGCCGAGGCCCTGCGCCTTCGTCGTGCCGAACGGCGAGAAGATGCGGTCGCGGACGGCGGGATCGATGCCGCGGCCGTTGTCGCGGACCATCAGCATCAGGTGATCGGCCCCGGCCTGGCGGAGGGGGTCCGCCGCGACGACGACGTGGAGGGTCTTCGGGTCGCGCGCCGACTCGATGGCGTTCACGACCAGGTGGGCCAGCGCCTCCGTCAGCGCCGCCTGGTCGCCGACGATCGCCGGCGCCTTCTCCGCGACGCACACCTCGACCCGGGCGCCGGGCGCCGAGACGCGCGCCCGCGCGGCCTCGACAGCCGCCGCGAGCATCCGCGGAACGTCCACCGTCCCCCACCGCGGCACGGGCGGATGGGCGAAGCTGTTGATCGCCTCGACGATTCTCTGGAGGCGGACGACCTCCTCGCTGACGAGCCCGTGGAACTCCTCGCGGAACTCCGGGTCCGCGTAGCGTTGCGGCAGGAGCTGCGCGTAGGTCTTGATCGCGGTCAGGGGGTTGCGGATCTCGTGCGACATCGCCGCGGCGAGGTCGTTCCAGAACGCGGCCCGCTCGAGTTCCTCGGTGCGACGGGCGAGGCGTTCGCTCTCGGTGCGGTCGTCCAGGACGGCCACCGCGCCGAGGCATCCGCCCCCGTGCACGAGCCGGCGGCCGAGCGCGGCCACGGAGGCGCCGGTGCCGGGATCGGTCCATTCCTGCGGCCCGGCGGTCTCGCCGCCGGCCAGCGCCCTCCGCAGAAGGTCGGCGACCCGGCCGCCGGCGGCCTCGACCGGCCGTCCGACGAGATCCTGCGGCTGCAACCCCAGGACGCGGGCCGCCTCGGCGTTGCACAGCCGGATCGTGCCGTCCTCCGACGCCGCCAGGATGCCCGACGGAATCGACTGCAGCAGCGTCTCGGCCAGCGTCCGCTGGCGGGCGGCCTCCTCGTAGAGGTAGGCGTTCTCGATGATCGTCGAGACGTGGCCGGCGAGGACGGAGAGCTCCTCCAGGTCGGCGTAGGTGAACGGCGCGCCCGTCGCGCGGCGGCCGACGAAGAGCCAGCCGTAGACCCGCCCGCGCGCGAAGAACGGCGCGATGGCCTCGGCGCCCATGACGTCGAGGGCGCGGTTCAGCATCAGCCGGGGGTCGGGCCGCGCGATGTGCGCGAGGAGCTGCAGCGAGACGAGGTGGGAGTGGCGCTCCATCCAGCGGACGAGGGGGTCCTCGGCCTCGAACTCCGTCGCCCGCGTCGCCTCGAGGCAGCCGGCCCCGGCGCGGAGCCGGTAGCCGGACGACGCGGCGTCGCGCGCGAAGATGCCGACGCGGGAGAGCAGCATGGCGGCCGAGATGCCCTCGACGGTGCGCACGAAGAGCGAGCCGACGTCCTCGATGTTCCGCATCGCGAGCGAGAGGTGCCACAGCGGGGTGGCGCCGCCGACGCCGTACGACGCCCGTTCGCCGCGCAGCGGCGGCGCGGGCGTCGGCGACTCGGGCGACGACTCCTGGAGGCGGGCGACCTCGCGCCGCAGCTGGAGGCTTTCGAGTCCGCGCTCGACGAGCGACTGCAGCCGCCACAGGTCGGGGTCGAGATCCTCGGCACCGAACGCGCCCGACCGCATCGCCAGCCGGAGCGGGTCCGAGCGGCGGTCGCCGAGGGCGATGAACACCGTCTGCGGCCAGCGGCGGATGAACTCGAGGACCTGCTGGCCCCCGGCGCCGTCGCGCATGTCGGCGAGGGCCATCGCGGGGTCGTATTGGGCGAGCAGCCGGTCGAGTTCGTCGACGGACGCGGCCGGCAGGACGCGCGCCACCATGACGAGCGCGCCGCGGATGCGATCCGTGATCTGGGGGTCCCGCGTGTAGAGCAGCACGGTGGGGAGGAGGCTCACAGGATCCCCCCGGGCGCCGCCGGCTCGGCCAGCGGGAACGCGATGTGGAAGGCCGTGCCCTCGCCGACGCGGCTCTCGACGTCGAACGAGCCGCGGTGTTCCTGGATGATGCCGTAGGCGATCGCAAGGCCCAGGCCCGAGCCCTCGGACTTGGTCGTGAAGAACGGGTCGAACACGCGGGCGAGGTCCTCGGACCGGATGCCCTGCCCGGTGTCGCGGACCGAGACCCGGAGGCGGCTCACGCGCACCGGGGCCCCCCAGAGGTCCCGGTCGCCGGTCTCCACCTGTGCGACGCTCGTCTCCACCCGCAGCCGCCCCCCGGACGACATGGCATCCACGGCGTTAAAGTACAGATTGATGAACACCTGCTCAAGCAGGCTCGCATCCCCCTCGATCCGGTCGGTCGGCGCCTCGAACGCGGTCTCCAGCGTGAGACCCTTCGACCGGAGGCGCGGCTCGACGAGCCGCAAGGTGTGTACGAGGACGGCATGGAGCTGCATCGGCTGCAGCGAGGCCTGGGCGGGGCGGGCGAAGTTGAGGAGGTGGTTGACGACCGTGTCGATCCGGCTGACCTCGCTCTCGATCAGCGGGCAGAAGGTCGAGCGGACCTCGGGATCGTCGAACGCGCGCGGCAGGACCTGCACGAACGTCTTGATCGACACGAGCGGGTTCTTGATCTCGTGCGCCATGCCGGCGGCCAGCGTGCCGACGCTCGCGAGGCGGTCGGCGCGGCGCATGCGGTCCTCCAGCCGGCGGAGCATCGTGGTGTCGTTGAGGACCAGCAGGGCGCCGAGCCGTCGCCCCTCGAGGCCGGTGATCACGGAACTGCTCAGGCGCAGGTGACGGACCTCGCCGTCGGACAGGACGAGATCGGCATCGTGGACGCCCCGCCCCGCGGTCAGCGTCTGCTCCAGCGGCTCGGCCAGGCCCGGCGGGAGGGCGTCGATCCCCCGCCCCGCCAGCTGCGCGGCCGGGACGCCCAGGATCCGCACCGCCTCGCGGTTCAGCAGCGTGATCTTCCGGTCCGCGTCGCACGCAACGACGCCGCTCGAGAGGTTCTCCAGGAGGATCTCGTTGTAGAGCTTGGCCTCCTCCACGGCCGTGTAGAGCCGGGCGTTCGCCAAGGCGAACCCGAACTGCTCGCAGACACTGCGGACGTCCTCCAGTTCCCGGCGGCCGAACATGTGACCGCCCGATCTCGGTCCGAGAAGGACGACGGTCTCAACCCCCTGAACCCCGAACACCGGCGCCGCGAGATGAATCCGGTGTTCGCGCATCCATTGAAGCACGACCTCGCGCCCCCTGTCGTTGCGCCCGCGCTCCACGCCATGTCGCGGCAGGGGATCGCCGCTCGTGGCGAGCCACGGGATCAGATGGCCGGAGACGGGGGGCGTCAACACCGATTCGGGGGCATCGACCGCTGGACGGTTCGAACCGGGTCCGGCCCCGCACGCGACGATCCGGACCGAATCCACATCGACCAGTTCCTTGACGAGGTCAATGAACTCGCGATGAAGGCCGGCCACGGACTGGACCGACATCAGGCGCCGCCCCGACTCGCGCAGGAGGCGTTCCCTTCGCAGCGCGGACTCGCCGAAGACGAGCCTGGACACGAGGGGTTGGACCCTGGCGGACGCATAGGTGAGCGAGAAGGCCACGGCCAGGGCCGCAAGCAATCCCGCAGGAATCGTCCAGTCCTGGCCGATCATCGCACCCGCGGCCCGCAGGAGGAGGAAGACGACCACGTAGACCAGACTGAGGTATCCCGTGACCAGCGAGTACGAAAGCACCGTCTGCACGGCCTCGGCCACACCCATCAGCCGGCGCGTGACGATGCCGTAGGCGATGATGGACGACAGCATCATGATGCTGACCGCATTGACCAGTGGGACCATGCGCGAGGTCCCGGTCGCCAGCGTCATGATCAGTCCGAGCCCCGTGCCGACCACAAGCGAACCTGCGGAACCGAGGATGATGTAATCCAGGGCGGACTTCTGCGCGTCGTGCAGCGTTCGCCGGTCGCGCCGGGCCGCGACGAAGAGCGCGACGATCTGCGCAACGAAGTAAGCCACGTACAAGGGGAAGAGCGGTCCGTAGCTGGGCTCCGCCACGCTGTGCGCGTCGGGGAACTGTACCGCCCGCACCAACCCGGGGTGGAAACTGATGACCGTGGTCGCCACGGCAAGGGGCAGGAATCCCCATCCCTGCCTGAGAACGCGGCCCAGCCCGAGATCGGGACGTCTCACGGCCATGCGAAGGAGATGGCATGTGGTGGGAATCAGGGCGGCAATCGCCGACGCCGTGCGGATCAGCAGGGAGGCCGTCCCCGAGTCGAGCGTGTGAAGCGTCAGCAGATTGCATGTCAGCCAGCCGGTGATCACCAGCGAGAGGAAGCCGTAGACGGCGTTCACGGCGCTCGCCGCGTTCGTGCGCACAACCCCGAGTCCCAGCATGGCGCTGGCCACCAGGGCGCCCGTTACGGCGATTTCGTTCAGCGTCATGCCGCGGGGGGGTTCCGCAGGATGAGCGACGTATTGACGCCGCCCATTCCATGCGCGTTGATCATCACGTGTCGGCAGTCCAGCCGGCGGGGCTTCCCGGGCGCGTAGTCCAGATCGCAGTGGGGATCGGCATGCTCGTAGTTCGCCGTCGGCAGGATCCATCCGGTCCGCAGAGTCTGGGACGCCGCGACGACCTGCATGGGCCCTCCCGCGGAGAGGGGATTCCCGGTGCAGGCCTTGATGGAGGTCACGGGGATCCTGTACGCGTGCCGGCCGAAGACCCGCCGGATCATGGCGGTCTCAACGCGGTCGATCTGCTGGTCGCTGGGGCCGTGCGCGCACACGTAATCGATGTCGGACGGCAGCAGGCCCGCCGCACTCAGGGAACCCGCCATGGTGGCACCGAGACCGCTGGCCGGCCCCTCGTCGCCATCCATCTCCGAGAACGACGACACGAACTCCGCGTAGCACGTCGCCCCGCGATGGAGCGCGTGGTCGAGGCTCTCCACGACGACGACCGCCGAGCCTTCGGCGAGGACGCCGCGATCGCGAAGCGCATCGAACGGGCGGCTCGCCTGGGAGGGCACCTCGTTTCGCGTGCTCAACATCCGCGCCGCGGAGAAGCCCGCCATCAGGCACGACACGACCGGTGCATCCGTGGCACCAGCCAGGGCAACATCGGCCCCGCCCCTGCGAACCTCCGTACAGGCCGCGGCGATCGCATCGATTCCGCCCACGCAACTGTTCGACATCGTCGCCAGCTTGGCGGGCAAGCCCAGGCTCTCGACCACGAGGCTTCCCGGCATGACGTTCACACAACCCACCACCGAGGGCAGCATGCTCGGAAGGCCCTTGGCTGCAATCCGTCGAATCTCCCGTTCGATGAAGTCGAACCCCCCCATGCTCACACCCATGAAGACCGCAACCGGAACATCGCGATCGATGCTGTCCGGACCGAGTCCGGCGTCGCGCGCGGCCAGACCCGAGGCAGCAATCGCAAGTTGTGCCGTCCGCGTGATGTGGCGTGGATTGAGGGCCCCGCGGAGGAAGTCGCGCGGGTTGAAGGCCTTCACTTCCCCTGCGATCTGCGAATCCAGGCCCGTCACATCGCACAGCGTCACCGGCCCGATGCCGCTGCGGCCGGCGAGGAGGGACTCCCAGAAGGCGTCCTTGCCGATGCCGTTGGCGGCCAGCACGCCCAACCCCGTGACGACAACTCGTCGTGGTCCGATCATTGGCTCCGCCCACGGGACCCCCTCCAGGTCCCGCTCCAAATTGTCTTTACAGCCCCCCGAACACTGCCTTTACTCTTCCCCGTGAAGCCTGTGCCGGTCGGGTGTCCCGCCGCGGACGCACGAGTGGCACAAGATCTGGTATATAAAGACGCGAGGCTCTTCCCCAAAGACGGGGGCAGCGGCGTTTGGACGTTAGCAGCACAAGGCCCTCACGCGAAGTCTGTAGTTCTCGAAGTTTCGGAACCCGAAGGCTCTTCTGGAGATCATCTCCATCTTGGTGT